>DASVHQ010000042.1:0-14397 GCA_036382515.1 Polyangiales bacterium
GACAGCGCGACCTCGGGCGCGGAGGGAACCATCAGCGCCCCACGCGGGACCGCTCCACCAACGTTCGCCACAGCTCGCGGCTGGCCGCCGATCGGCGATCCTGATACGCAAGCACTCGCCATCCGTCAGCGCGGGCCGCGACCTGTTCCGCGGCAAACTCGCACAGGCGTTCCATGATTTCGGCACGTTCAGCGACCGTGGTGCCGACGTAGGGCTGAATGTCCTCGGCGATCGCCTCGATGTCCGAGCGCGGGTTCAGGATGGCGAATCGGGCGCTTTCCATGTCCTCTCTGTCTGTAACACAGCCCAGTTCCCGGATCACGGCGTCATCTGGACCCAAAGGCCAACGACAAGGCGCCTACCGCTTGCCGCTTGGCGCTGCAAGCGCGCCGGTCTACATTGACGGGCTGGCATGACGCACCGGTCGACACAGCTTGTTGGACACGACGAGGCCCCCGGCGAGGCTCGCGAGTGCCAAGCGCAGCCTCCGCGTTCGGGCGGGGATGCGCCGAGCGAACCGGCGCGCGGGCGTCGGCGTATCGAACACGACGATCTCGGGGTGGACCTTCCCGATGAGGGAAGCACGGACGAGACGTCGAAGGAGACCGACGACGCGTGGGATCCGGAGGACGATTCCGACCTCGGCCTGGCGACGGACGACGGCAGCGAAGACGTCGGGCTGGATACCTCGACTGGCCTGGATGACGGTCCCGACGCAGACGGCGAGCTCGATGACACGGGCGAAGGCGTGCGCTGGACGACGGACAGCGAGGCGGACGACGAGTTGCCTGGCGACGACGACTCCGACCTGATGTCAGACGCCGAAGACGGTTGGCTCGGCGACGACGACACCTCCGACGACGACGACGACTTCGATCCGGGCATCGAGGATGAGCCGCCCAGCAGCAGCGACGACGGCGGCGTCGAGGGTGTGGACGACGATACCGAGCTCGACGACCTCGACCTCGGCGCGCTACCCGACATCGACGCCGACACGGAAGAAGATGCAGACGGCCTCGGCTCCGACGGGCTGGAGGAGCTCTCGGAGCTCGCGGTCGCCGACGAGCCTGCCATCGAGGTGGCCCCGGGGGCGATCTGGAAAGAGCTCGCAGCGAGCGCGACGCGTCGCACGCTGATCGGGGAGCTCGATGCAAAAGCCCAGGCGCTGGCTGCGCTCGGCAGCTGGATCGTGGTCGCCGGCCAGCAGCTCTCGTTGGTCGAGAACCGCAAGCTGGGCGCGGCGCCGGGGCTGGCGTTGGGCGACCGACGAGCGCGGCGCGTGGCGCTTTGCGATCATGGCGGTCGCGCGCGCATCGCCGTGGCGACCGATGCGGAGTTGATGATCAGCTCCGGAGCGGGCCTCACGCAGCTCATGCCTGCAACGCTGCGGGCAACCGATGTCGCGTTCACCGACGGTGCGCGCGGCGCTCGGCTGTGGGCGCTCACCGACCAGGGCGCGCTGCAGTGGACCAGCGACGACGGCGCAAGCTGGAGCGAGACCACGTTGCCCGGCCGCGTGCACGCTTTCGGCACGGACGGTCAGCGCCGCGTGATCGCCGTGTGCGCTGGCGCCACGGGCACAGCTCTTGTCATCGCGCAATCGAGCGACGGCGGGCAACACTTCGCGCAGCACGCGCTCGACGCCGCGGGCCTACAACCGAACGTTGCTGATGAGCTGCGAGTGCTGGTGTGCCGCAGTGCTTCCGCGCTCGTGCTGCCCGACGCGGTGCTGTGCGCCTCGGGCGATGCAGCGTTCGTCGCGCCGCTGCCCAGCGCCCGTGCACCGGCCACGCTGCTCGACGAAGACGATGAGCTGGTGCTCTACGCCTGCGTGCCGCACCAGGGGCGGGTGCTGCTCGTGCGCCATGCGCTGCGCGGCGGGCAGGTGGCGCCCACGATCATCGCCTCGCTCGACCCGGCCGAGACCGGGGCGCCGCGGCTGCTGACGGCAGCGCACGCCGAGGGGCTCGTGACGCTGCACGTGGCCACCGACCGGCGGCTGTACCGGATCGAAGCCAGCCTCGACGGCGACGCGCTGCCGCCTCGAGCCTAACGCGCGAGCTTCGCGCGCCAACCCGTGAACGCGAGGTCGACATGTCCGCGGACTCGAAGCTGAGAGAACAGCGCGCAACGGTGCAGCACGGCGGCGCCGACAAGTACCACGCGAAGAACGCGCAGGACGGCAAGCTGTTCGCGCGCGAACGCATCGCGCGGCTGCTCGATGCGGGCAGCTTCACCGAAGACGCGCTGTTCGCGAACCAAGCCGCCGGGGACTTGCCTGCCGACGGGGTGATCATCGGCACCGGCCGCGTGGAGGGGCGCGTGGTCGCGGTGATGGCCAACGACTCCACCGTGAAGGCCGGCTCGTGGGGCAAACGCACGGTCGAGAAGATCCTGCGCATCCAGGAGCTCGCCGATCGACTCAGCTGCCCGCTCTTTTACCTGGTCGACTCGGCTGGAGCGCGCATCACCGATCAGATCGAGATGTTTCCCGGACGGCGCGGCGCGGGCCGGATCTTCTACAACGAGGTGCAGCTCAGCGGCCGCATCCCGCAGGTGTGTCTGCTCTTCGGACCCAGCGCAGCCGGTGGCGCTTACATCCCGGCGTTCTGTGACCTCGTCGTCATGGTCGACAAGAACGCCTCGATGTACCTCGGCTCGCCGCGCATGGCCGAGATGGTGATCGGCGAGAAGGTCACGCTCGAGGAGATGGGCGGCGCCACCATGCACTGCAGCGTGTCGGGCTGCGGTGATCTCTTGGCCAGCAGCGAGGACGAAGCCATCGCGCTCGCCAAGCGCTACCTCGCGTACCTGCCGAGCAATGCGTCGCAGCTGCCGCCGACTGTGGCGGCGCGTGAGCCCGCGCGCAGTGGCAAGACCCTCGAAGAGCTGATCCCCGTCGAGGACAACAAGGCCTACGACATAATGGGCGTGGTGCGCGAGCTCGTCGACGAAGACAGCTTCTTCGAGATCAAGCCCAAGTTCGCACGCGAGCTCGTGACCGGCTTCGCACGCATTGAGGGGCGTGCGGTGGGGGTGATCGCCAATCAGCCAAAGTGGCTCGGCGGCGTGCTCTTCGTGGACAGCGCCGACAAGGCCGCGCGCTTCATCGGTCTGTGCGACAGCTTCAACTTGCCGCTGCTCTTCTTGGCCGACGTGCCCGGCTTCATGATCGGCACCAAGGTCGAGCGCCAGGGCATCATCCGCGCGGGCGCGAAGATGATCGCCGCAGTCAGCGAGGCCAGCGTACCCAAGCTCAGCGTGGTCGTGCGCAAGGCGTATGGCGCGGGCCTGTACGCGATGTGCGGCCCGGCCTTCGAGCCCGACGCGTGCATCGCGCTGCCGCAGGCCTCGATCGCAGTGATGGGCCCGGACGCGGCGGTGAATGCCGTCTACTACAACAAGATCCAGGAACGCCCCGAGGGCGAGCAGCGGGCACGCTACGTCGAGCACCTGCGCGCGGAGTACCGGGCCTCGATCGACATCTCGAAGCTGGCGAGCGATCTCGTGATCGACGCGGTGGTTCCGGGCAGCGAGCTGCGCGCGGAGATCTGTGCACGCCTGGGCAGGCACGCAGCCGTGCCGCCGACCGGCCGCAAGAAGCGCATGGTCTACCCGATGTGAGCGGGCGCTGCGTTACGGCAGAAGGCGCTCGGCCTGCAAGTTGCCGTAGCGGTGATAGGCATTGGAGATGCTCTGCTCGCGGAAGTAGTGCAGCAGCTCGACGCGGCCGCTGGCGCACACAGGGCCGGTGCCGATGTGCACGGCACAGCGCACGGCAGCTTCTTGCAGCGCAGGTTCCACGTCCCCGAGGGCCCGCACGCGCTCGACGCCCGCGCCCAGCTGCTCCGCCGCCGCGGCAGCCGTGTGCACGGCCAGTCCGATGCCGGGCAGGCGTACGAGCCAGGGCGCGGAGAGGCCAAGCGCTGGCGCCACGCTCAGCGTGATGGAGCGCACGCCGGCTGTCAGGGCTGCGACGCAGCTGCGCAGGGCATCGACCAACGTGGCGTTGGCAGCCGCACGGATCAGGATCGAGGCGCACGGCACGTAGTGAAAGCGGTTGACCTCGCCCAGCAGGTAGCTCGGGTCGTGCACGATCGCGAAGTGAGTCTGCAGCTCGTGCGCATAGGCGCACGCCGCTCGCGCCAGGGTCTCATGCGTCGCCGCAGCTAACTGGCGTTTCACCGGCGAGAGGAACAACGCGGCCGCGTCCACGGGCGGAGCCACCGCGGGCGGCGCGGCATCATCCCAACGCGACAGCTGCAACACGTAGTTCGGACCGCCGGCCTTGGCGCCAGGGCCGAAGCTCGAGGCTTTCCAGCCTCCGAACGGCTGGCGGCGCACGATCGCGCCCGTGGTGCCACGGTTGATGTACAGGTTGCCGGCCTGCATGCGCTGGACCCAGCGGCGTTGCTCGCGCTCGTCGAGCGAGAACAAGCCCGCGGTGAGCCCGTAGGGCGTGGCGTTTGCGAGCTCGATCGCCGAATCGAGATCCTCGGCACGCAGCATGCCGAGCACCGGACCGAAGAGCTCGGTCGTGTGCGTGAAGCTGCCAGGCTGCACGTCGAGCTTCACGCCTGCGCTCCACAGGCACGGGTTCTCGGCGTCCACGCGCGGCTGCACGAGCCAGCTCTCCCCGGGTTCGAGCGTGGTCAGCGCTCGGAGCAGCGCGCCGCTCGGCGGACGAATCAGCGGCGTCACGATCGAGCGCAGATCCCAGGCCGAGCCCACGGGCAAGCTCTCGACAGCGTCCTGCAGCCCGCGCCGGAACGGCGGGTCGTCGTAGACCTCGGCCTCGCAGATCAGCAGACTCGCAGCGCTGCACTTTTGCCCTGCGTGGCCGAACGCCGAGCTGAGCACTTCCTTGATCGCCGCATCACGATCCGCCATCGCGCTGACGATGATCGCGTTCTTGCCGCCGGTTTCGGCGAGCAGATCCAGGCCCGGGCGCAGCTCGTGGAAGAGGCGGGCGGTCGACGTGGCCCCGGTCAGCACCACGGTCTGCACGCGCGCATCGCGGATCAGGCGAGAACCGAAGGTGTCGGCGCAGAACAGAAGCTGCAAGGCCTCGCGTGGCACGCCGGCCGCCCAGCACAGCTCCGCCAGCTTCGCCCCGACCAGCACCGTCTCGAGCGCCGGCTTCAGGATCACAGCGTTGCCGGCCATCAGCGCGGCGAACACGCCCCCGGCCGGGATGGCCAGCGGGAAGTTCCACGGCGGCGTGACGAGCACCACGCCCTTGGGCGAGAGCCGCAAATCCGCGGCAGCCGCGTGCTCCAGGTACGAGCGGCTGTAGTACTCCGCGAAGTCGATGGCCTCGGAGACCTCCGCATCGGCTTGTTCCACGCGCTTGCCGGCGTCGAGCAGCATGGTCGCGATGAGCTCGCCGCGCGCGTTTCGCAAGCCGGTCGCGATGCTGGCGAGCCAGTGCGCGCGCTCGTGCGCTGCGCCGGGCGACACCTTCGCGGCGAAGCGGCTGGCGGTTGCGAGACAAAGCTCGAGATCGTCCGCGCTCGCCAACGTGTAGCGATACGGGCACAGCTGCGGGCGGCTCGGATCGAAGCCGAACGCAAACGGCTCGCGCAGCACGGCTTGGCCCCCGACCTGCATCGCCACGTCGAAGCACGGCTGCGTGCGAAAGCGCTCGAGGATCTGGGTGATCCAGCGCCGGTTGTGGGCAAGCGAGAAGTCGGTATCGGGTTCGTTGTCAAACGCGCGAGTCAATGGCTGGCCGAGGGCCGGCAAGCCTCGGTCCTGGGTGCGCCGTGGCTGCGAGCTCACGCTGTTGCGCAACGCACACGCCGCCTCGAAGCGCTCGCGTTCGCTCGTCCAGGCGGCATCACCGACCTGCATACCGAAGCTGTGGCGCAGGAAGTTGTCTTCACCGGCGTTCTCGTCGAGGCGCCGGGTCAGGTACGCAATGGCCGTTTGCATCGAGCCGTCGGCCACCACCGGGCAGTAGAGCAGCACGTCGTCGCACACCTCTTGCAACGCGCGCCGCAGCGGGTCGGCCATACCTTCGAGCAGCTCGAGACCGACCTGCGCCTGCACGGCGTTGGCCTCTCGCAGCAAAAGACCGAACGCCAGGTCGAAGACGTTGTGGCTCGCGAGGCCCAGGTGCACCGCGCGTGCGTGCTCCGGCCGACAGCCGTACTCGACCATGCGCTTGTAGCTCGCGTCGACCTCGAGCTTGCTGCCGTAGATGGGCAAGGGCCAGCCACGCAGCTCGGACTCGACGCGCTCGGCCGCAAGGTTTGCACCCTTGACGATACGCAGTCGCACCGGCGCACCACCGGCCGCCACACGACGCTGCGCCCACTGCGTCAGCTGCTGCTGCAGCTCGAATGAATCGGGCAGATACGCCTGCAACACGATGCCTGCCGTGAGCCCGCGCAAGGCCGGCTCGTCGAGCACGCTACAGAAGAGCTCGAGCATCAGCCGCAGGTCGCGATACGCCTCCATGTCGGCGCTCACGAGCTTGGGCACCTTCGTGCCATCGCTGCGCAGGTAGTGGTGGGCGAGGGCGGCTTCGTAGACGCTACGCAACCGTGGACGCAGGTCGGCCAGCGTCTGCTCCCACGCCAACAGCTCACTGCGACTGGCGATCGAAGACACCTTCACGGAGATGGCTTCCACGTCGGGGCGCGCGAGCAGCTGCTGGTAGTCGGCCAGGCGTGCCTGAGCCTCGGTTTCGCCGAGCACGGCTTCGCCAAGCTCGTTGACGTTGATGCGCACGCGCTGCGCGCGGCGTGCGTGCAGGTGCTCGGCGAAGGGCTGCGGCTCGGACGAGATCACCACCTCGCGTGTCTCGGAACGCAGCTTCGCCAGCAGGCCGCGTGCGGCCGGTTCCGGCATGAACGGCCCGGCTCGCAGCAAGAGCTGCAGCTGGCCGCGCGCCAACGCAGGCAAGTACGTGGGCGTGCCGAGCGTGCGCAAGAGATACCGCGCCGCGTCGACGATGCGGTCGGGTTGGCGACTGCGATAGACGCGATCGGTGAGCAGCGTGGTGAACGCTTGCCCGACCTCGTCGTGCATCAGGCGCGCAAGCAGCGCGACCCGCCCGCGTTCCTGCGACGAGCGCTCGCGCTCGCTCTGGTCTTGCAGCAACTCGGCAAGGCGGACCGCGCTCGTGGTCAGCTCGACTTCCGACAGGGCTCGGCCGGCCACTGTATCGAGCAACGCGCGAGCACGTGCGGCTACGGCGTTTTTCGCGTGCACATGCACGCCTCAGGGTACCACGGACAGCTAGCGTGCAGGGGCGCTTGGGGTCGGCAGGTCGCTCTCGGACTCGGGAGAGTGTCCTCGGCATCACCGCCACGGCTTCGCAAGCGGCGCAGCGGGCCTGCGAAACGAGCCCGAGAGCGACCTGCCGACCCCAAGCGCTTCAATGTCATGCTGAGTGAGCAGGCGGCGCGACGGCGCAGCACGTGGTGTCGCCTGACGCCGATGACATGGTTGCTCACAGTGACTGCTGCCGGTGCTCACGCCGAGTCACGTCACGCTGACGTCGACATGGCTGTCTGGCTACTGGAGCGAGTTGGGAGTGCGGGTCGCTCCCGGGCTCGTTTCGCAGGCCCGGGACGCGTCGTGCGAAGCCGTGGCGGTAGTGCCGAGGACACTCTCCGAGCCCGGGAGCGACCCGCACTCCCAACTCGCCCCGGCAGGTCGCGCTGAACGCACAGTCTTGCAGACTCCTTGACCGTACGAATCGCAACAGGCATCTTTTTCCATGACGTTGATGCACGAGCGTGCAGCACAACGCCCGGGTCGGTGAATGGAGCACATCGCTCTCACGCACCGCGCGACAGAGCGCCATGAGATTCGAGCTATCCGAGACGCACAGCGCGATTCAGTCGAGCGCACGCGAGTTCGCGCAGGCAGAGCTCGCGCCGAACGCGACGCGCTGGGACCTGGAAGAACACTTCCCGCACGAGATCATCCCCAAGCTCGGCAAGCTGGGATTTCTCGGCATCCAGGTCGACCCAAAGTACGGCGGCGCCGGTCTCGACACCTTGGCCTACGCGATCGTCGTGGAAGAACTCTCGCGCGGCGATGCCTCGGTCGGGCTCACCGTAGCTTCGCACAACGGTCTTGGCACCTCGCACATCGCGCTCTTCGGTAGCGAAGCTCAGCGCGAGAAGTACGTACCTAAGCTGGCGAGCGGCGAGTGGCTCGGAGCCTGGGCGTTGACCGAACCGGGTTCCGGTTCCGACTCTGCATCCCTTGCCACGCGCGCACGCCATCAGGGCGACGGCTGGAACATCGACGGCACCAAGCAGTTCATCACGCAGGGCTCGGTGGCCGCGGTCACGGTCGTGCTGGCCTCCACCGATCCGACCCGCCGCCAACGCGGCATCACCGCGTTCGCCGTGGATGCCGGCACCGAAGGGCTGAGCGCTCACCGCCTGCACGGCAAGCTCGGCGTACGAGCGAGCGACACGGCCGAGGTACGGCTGCACGAAGTGCACGTGAGCGACGCGCAGCGCATCGGAGCGGTGGGCAACGGCTTCACGGATGCGATGGTGATCCTCGACAAGGGCCGCATCAGCATCGCAGCGATGTCGCTCGGCATTGGCGAGGCCGCGCTGCAGGCCGCGATCACCTACATGCACGAGCGCAAGCAGTTCGGCCGCGCGCTGGCCGAGTTTCAAGCGCTGCAGTGGATGATCGCCGACAGCCGCACCGAGCTCGACGCCGCGCGCCTCTTGGTCTGGCGCGCCGCTTCGCTCGCCGACCTGGGCAAGCCCTTCCGGCGCGAGGCGAGCATGGCCAAGCTCTTCGCGTCCGAGGCCGCCAATCGCGTGTGCGACCGTGCGCTGCAGATCCACGGCGGCTACGGCTACGTGAACACGTTCCCGGTCGAGCGTTACCTGCGCGACGTGCGCATGACGCGCATCGGCGAGGGCACGAGCGAGATTCAGCGCAGGGTCATCGCGCGCGAGATCTTGGGGTGACCGAGTAGGCGCCGGCCGCCGTGACCTCGTGCACCTCGGGCGCGTCCCACACGATGCGATTACAGTGCGCCGCCAAAAGCGGCATGTCGGCGCAACGATACGTTGCAACCAGGCCGCAGCCTGCGACGCGGAAGACGCTCGCATACGCATCCACGACGTGAATCTTGTCTTGCTTGCACGAGAAGTCGGCGGCGGCGCGCTTGCGCACGTTCGCGTCGAGACTGGCGCAGCCAGCCAGCGCAGCCGTGAGCACGATCAAGACCCGTATCCGCCCGAACATGCCGGCAGCGTACCCCACCGCCAGGAACTTGCCAGTCGGGCGCGGTGAGATTTCTTAGCGGTGCGGCGAATGGCGCGGCGGTTTACGTCCCAGTTCGAGGACTTCGATATCGACGTTGGCAAAGCCCTTGTGCAGGATTCCAAGCTGCCGTGCGCCCGCTTTCGACACGTCGAGGATACGCCGCGGCCCAGCGTAGGGGCCACGATCGTTCACACGCACGAGCACCCAGTCGCCGGTGTCGCGTCGCACCACGCGCAAGATCGTGCCGAAGGGCAGGTGCCGGTGCGCGGCGGTGAGCTCACTGGGCGTATAGGGTTCGCCGCTCGCGGTGGAGCGACCGGCCAAGCTGTCGGCGTAGTAGCTGGCCTCACCGTGCAGCACGTACAACGCCTGCCGCGAGTAGTACGCGCGCGGGTCGAAGTGCGTGACGGGCACGTGCGTGCCGTGGCTAGCCGTGGCGCAAGCACTGAGCCAAAGCGCAGCCACGAGCAGCAGCGCGAGCGAGCCGGCCCGGCGAGGCCGATGCAACGCGCCGGCTGGCATCACGGCTTGGGTCCTACAGGAGCGGGCGCCGGCAGCCCGTGGCCCGGCACCAGCAAGCGCTTGCGAAACTCGGCGAACGCGAACAGATCGCTGTGCTCGGGCGTGTGGCATTGCCGACAGGTCTCCTGCGTTGGGTCGCGCGTGATGATCTGCGCGCCCGTGCGTTCGGGATGCGCGACATGCACGCTGCCGGGCCCGTGACAGCTCTCGCAGCCGACGTTCACGAGCCCTTCGTTGTGAACGACCGTTGAGCCGCCGGGTTTGCCGTAGCCCGTGACGTGGCAACCCACGCAGCTGAGGTTGAACTCCTTGTGCCGCTTGGTGAGCGTGGCGTACGCGTTGCCGTGCGGGTGCGTTTGCCACCAAGCATAGGCAGCCTCGTGGCAAGACTTGCAGGCCTGCGCACCGACGTAATGCGCCGTGCCCAGAGGTGCAGGCTTCGGCAGCACGGCGGCGAAGGCTACTTTGTTGTGCGCGTTCACGCGGGCGTCGTAGGCCTCGAGCAGGGCCGTGACCTGTGCTTCGGGCTTGATTTCGGGCCCGAGCTCCTCGAAGCGCGCGTCGAAGGTTCCGCCGCCGTTGGCGGCAGGCCGTGCCCGCAGTTGGCCGAGCTCCGCACGCAAGCTCTCGAGCTTCTTGCGTTGCTCGGCGAGGTCATTCGGGTCCACCGAGGGATCTTTCGCCCACGCGCTGACCCGGGCCTGCAGCTCGTCGACGCGGGCCTGCTGCGCATCGATCTGCGAGCGCCGAGTCCATTCGCTGACGTCGACGAAGGGCGCCCCGCGCCGCGGGTAGAGGTCCACCACCAAGAGCCCGTGCCCGTGCCGACTCGCCCGCAGCACGAAGCTCTGGCCGACGCGACTGGGAGGCGGAGCGGCCGCGTCGACGACGCCGCCTTGCACCACGAAGTCGACCCCCCGCAGGCCCGACACGATGCGCCGGCCCGCACGCGCTGGCGTGCTGAGCAAGGCCACGACCACGTCGGCCTGCTGCGCCCGCACCGCGTCGACCTGCTTCTGCAGGGCGGCCCCGAGCTGCGTCACGCGCGCGGGCTCGAGGTCGGACTCGGCGCCGCTGAACGAGCTTGCACCCACTACGCCGATCTTCAGCCCGCCGACCGGCGCGACCCAGCTCGCGACCGCGGAGCCCGAAGGATCGGTGTCCCGAGGCAACCAGCGAACGTGCGCCTGCTCCGCGAGCTTGCGGAACACCGGCCCACCGTTTTCGAGGTCACGCGCTCCGGGGGTGGCCGCGGCGAGCCCCAGGCGTTCGAGGGCACCGAGCAGCGTTTCCGCACGCCAGGTCTCCTGCATGAGCGACTCGCTCGCGTCGGAGGAGCCCTCGGGACGATCGCCAAAGAGCAGGTCGCCCGCGGAGACGAAGAGTGTGGGCACGCCGTCGGCGCGCAGCTGGGCGAGCTTCCAGGCCGCTTTGTCGATACCTCCTAGAGGCCGACTCTGGCAGCCACATGGAGCCAGATAGCCGGAGAGATCGGTGATGGCGACCAGGCGCAGGGCAGGCGCGACCGAGCGTGCCGCAGGCGCGACGGCGGCCTGGCGCTCGCCATTCGCGCAAGCCATGAGAGTCAGCCCGAGGCAGGCCTGCACCAACAGCAGCCCCCAGCACTTGACGACCCGCAGACCCGGCAGTAGTTTGCGTGGCCCGATTCGGCTTCGGAGTTTGGAAGGAACAGCGTAACCCATGGTTAAGATTCGTTTTGCCCGTTTTGGTTCGAAGAAGACCCCGTTCTACCACATCGTGGTCACGGACCGAGAGAACCCCCGCGACGGGCATTTCATCGAGCAGATCGGCACGTACGATCCGCGTAAGCCGATGACGCAAGCCACCATCGACGAGGCCCGCATGGACTTCTGGGTCGGCAAGGGCGCGTTGCTCTCCGAGTCGCTCGCCAAGGTCGTCCGCGTGATCCGCGTGCAATCGAAGGTGGCGCCTGCTGCCACCGTCGCCTAGTCGCGCATGGAAGATCTCAAAGAGATCGTTTCCTTCATCGCCAAGGCGTTGGTCGATGACCCCGACGAGGTCGAGGTCGAAGTCGTGGAGGGCGAAAAGACGGTGATCGTCGAGCTCTCGGTTGCGCCTTCGGACCTGGGCAAGGTGATCGGCAAAGACGGTCGCACCGCGCGTGCGCTGCGCACGCTGCTGGCTGCGACGTCGGCCAAGCAAGCCAAGCGCGCCGTGCTGGAGATCCTCGAGTAGAGGAGGCTCCGCCACGGCTCGCGACGGGCAAGAACGCATGATCGCCATCGGCACCGTGATGGGCACGCACGGTGTGCGTGGCGAGCTGCGCGTGAAGATCTTCAACACCGAGTCCGATTTGCTCACGTCGCAGCCGAAGCTGACGTTGAAGCAGGCGGACGCGAGCGTGGTGCGAAAAGTGCGTACGGCCAAGCGCGGCGGCAAGGGCTGGCTCGTGCAGCTGGCCGGCGTCGATAGCTTCGAGGCCGCCAAGGCGCTGCACGGCGCAGAGATCAGCGTGCCGCGCGGCGCGCTGCCGCGGCTCGCACCCGGTGAATTCTACTACGCCGATCTGGCCGGCCTGCGTGCGCAGAACCCCGACGGGCAGGAGCTCGGCCGCGTGCTGGGCGTGCGGGAGTATCCAGCAGCCGCAGTGCTGCAGGTGCAGGTTCCCGCCGGGACGATCGAAGTTCCGATGGTCGCGCCGTACTTCGTCTCGGTCGACGTCGATGCTGGCTACGTGGTCGTCGACCACAGCGCCGAGCTCGAAATCGAAGCGCCTCGCCGCTAGGTGACCGCTGGGAAACGGCACGAGAGAAGTCGATCATGCGCTACGAGATCGTCACCATCTTCCCCGAGCTGATCGACACCGCCACGCGCGCGGGCCTGCTGGGCAAGGCCGTGGGCAGCGGGCTCGTCGAGATCGAGTGCATCACGCCGCGCCAGTTCACCACCGACAAGCACCACAGCGTGGACGACGCACCGTATGGTGGCGGCAGCGGCATGGTGATGAGCGCCGTGCCGATCGTGGCGGCGCTGGAGCACCTCGATGCCAAAGCCGCCGAACGTGGCCTGCCTGCAGGGCATCGCATCCTGCTCACCCCGGCGGGGCAGCCCTTCACTCAAGCCGCAGCGCAGCGCCTGGCCGCGCTGCCCGCGCTCACGCTGATCTGCGGTCGCTACGAAGGCATCGACGAGCGCGTGCGTGGCCTCGTGCAGGAAGAGCTCTCGCTCGGCGACTTCGTGCTGAACGGTGGCGAGATCGCCGCGCTGGCGGTGATCGAAGCCACGGCGCGCCTTCTGCCGGGCATGCTCGGCAATCAGGGCTCGCTCGCCGAGGAATCCCACAGCGCGGGCGTGCTCGAGTATCCGCAGTACACGCGGCCACGCGAGTTTCGTGGCCAGGAAGTGCCGGCGATTTTGCTGTCGGGCAACCATGCCGCGATCGAGCGCTGGCGCCGGCTGCAAGCCTTGCTGCGCACGCGACAGCTGCGCCCCGATCTATTCGCCTCCTTGCAGCTGACGGCGGCGGATAAAGCCATGCTCGCGCAGGCCGATGCAGAGCAGGGTGCGTCATGAGCGCGGTCTACAGCGCACTGGTGCACTATCCGATCCGCGAGCGCGACGGGCGCACCGCGAGCGCCGCCGTCACCAACATCGACGTGCACGACATCGCGCGCTCTTCGCACACGTTTGGCCTGGCCGGCTTCTTCGTGGTCTCACCGATCGACGCCCAGCGGGCGCTCGTGGTGCGCATCCTGGAACACTGGCGCTCGGGCGCCGGCCTGCGCCGCATGCCGCACCGCAGCGAGGCGCTGGCCATCTGCCAGGCCGCGGAGAGCATCGAGGCATGCTGCACCTGGATCTTCGAGCGGGAAGGGCAACGCCCGAGGGTGCTCGCCACCGCCGCCCGCGACGCCTCGGGTCGCACGGCCACGCGCTACTCCGACGTATCCCGGTTGCTAGCCGCCCCGTCAGACGTCCCCTCGTTGATACTGTTCGGCACGGGCCACGGCCTGGCGGACTCGGTCCTGGAGCTGGCCGACATCCTCATCGAACCCATCCAGGGGGTCGCTGGCTACAATCACCTGTCCGTGCGGGCGGCGGCAGCGATCACCTTCGACCGGCTGTTCGGGCGGACCGAGGTCGCGGGACAGCCGGGGTAGCCCGGCAACGCGCCGCCACGCCGCCCGGACGAGCGGAGCCCGTTCGTTGGAATTGACTGGCCGTTTTGCTCGTGCTAGCTGAGCGACCCCAGTTTTGATGGTTCTTTCAGCACTTTGGAGACACTGACATGGGCAGGTACCTTCCCGCGATTCAAGCCCTCGAGGCCAAGCAGCATCGGGATCTGACGCCGTTTCGCGTGGGTGACACCGTCCGCGTGCACTACCGCATCACCGAAGGCGAAAAAGAGCGCATCCAGGTGTTCCAGGGCGTGGTGATCCGTCGCTCGGGCGGCGGCCTCGGCCGCACCTTCGCCGTGCGCAAGGTCTCCGGCGGCATCGGCGTCGAGCGCGTGTTCCCGACCTCGTCGCCGAACATCGACAAGCTCGAGGTCGTGAGCAGCGGTCGCGTGCGTCGCGCGCGCCTCTACTACTTGCGCGATCTGCAGGGCAAGAAGGCCCGTCTGCGCGAGATCCGCGA
>DASVHQ010000043.1:0-4239 GCA_036382515.1 Polyangiales bacterium
TTCAAGATCCGCGGGCAAACCAGCTCGGCGCGTAGCGCTCATGCGGGAAACGCACCCACAGATTCGCGTAGAGAGCCGATCTTCCATGCCCGCCCGACGCAATCGTGGTCTCGTTCTCATTGGCTTCCTCAAACTCGTGAAGGCGACGGGGCTCGCCGTCGTCGGCCTCGGGCTTCTATCTCTGGTCCATCGCGACGTGGCCGCCACGGTCGAGGCTTTGGTCGAGCAGCTCCGCATCGATCCGCAGAACACGTTGATCCATGGCCTTGTCGCGAAGGTCGTCGGTGTCCGCCCAAGTACGCTCGAAGGGTTCGGCTTCGGCACGCTGGTCTACGCGGCCCTGTTCGCCACAGAGGGCGTCGGCCTCATCCTGGCGAAGAGGTGGGCCGAGTACATGACCCTGATCGTGACGGTCTCTTTCCTACCCTTGGAGGTCTACGAGTTGGTTGTGCATCGCAGCGCGTTGAAGGCCGTCGTGGTGCTCATCAACGTGGTCGTGGCCTTGTACTTGGCGCGACTGGTGAGACGACCATCGTCCCAGTAGGAACGCCTCCACGGCCGACCGCAGCTCGTGGGTTGTGCGAGTTCATGCGGCCCGGACATCAGCTCACGAGCACCGGAACCTCCGCCAGCATCTCGCCGGTCACGGCATCGAACCACAAGGCCCTCGGTGGGTGACCGGGGTCGAGGTAGAGCCAGAGTTCGAGGGGCACGCTAGCGAGAGTGAGACGCAGGCGTCGGGGGCCGAAGGTTTCGAGGTGCATGAAGGTGGTATCGGCCTGGCGGGACGGGAGTTGCGAACCGTGCGAATGCACATGCGAGGTGCAGACTCCACCCCTGGTGTATCCTGTCCTCCCAGCCAAACCACGGCCAGGGCGAGGAGCTTCTTGCACATGTGGCATCAATCGCGGGTTCTTTCGCCGATGCGCGCGTTTGCGGTGTGCCTGGCTGTGAGCACCACGGACGGGTGCGGACTTCAAGACCTCTCGGTGCACGCCGATATGGCGCCGCTGTCCACGTGCGATTACCAGCCCGACGCGCAGAGCACGGTTGCCTCAACGAGCTTTGATGTTCTGCCGACTGGAACCACTGCGTCTCGATCGTCGCCGTGCCAGCGCCCCTACGTCGCCCACCTGCTCGCCTCCAACGACAATTCGGTGGCACTCACGGTCACAGGTGCCGACGTGACGTTGTTGACCGAGGCATCCGTCCTGTATTCGTTTGATGGGGACCGCACCCTGCGTCTTCCGAATCCGCTCAGCGCGAAAGCCACTGGGACCGTTCCAGCCCACGGACAAGCAGTCGTCACCGTAGAGGAGTTCCCGCTCGCATACGCCCGGCAGCTCGATACACGAGCCGGGGCAACGGTTCTCGCCGAGGCTACCGTGCACGCTCGGAGTTCCGATGGAGACACGACTTCGAGCAACATGCACGTGACCAAGATTGCGTTGTGCGCGGGATGCCGCAGTGCCTGCGCCTCGACTGCAAGCGGAACCAACTCGGCCCCGATGTGCAGCTCGGCCGCGCTCGGCGACAACCGGATCTATTGTGTGGATGACGGTTGCTGAACAACCAGAGCATTCCTGATCGTCATGAAACACGTCGTCGAGATTCTCTTCTTCAAGGGATGCCCCAACGTCGAACCCACCCGCGAAGTGGTTCGAGCAGCGATTGAGCAAACCTGCGGGCACAACGCCGCCGAAGTCGTAGAGGTCGAGGTCAGGAACGACGAGCAAGCGAAAGCGCTCCGCTTCCTGGGCTCGCCAACGGTTCGAGTTGACGAGCACGATGTAGATGCGGCGTCCGGGGCTTCAGAAGCCTTCGGCCTCCAGTGCCGCGTCTACCGCGTTGGCGACCGACTTTCAGGGACACCACCGATCGCTTGGATTGCAGCGGCGCTCCGTGAAGGGTGAGGCACACCAACGTGTCGCTGAATGACGGTGGCCCGAACGCCGTCGCTTCAGGAGCGTGGTAGTCGGCGGGGCTTCTGCACCGTCGATTTCCAGATGCTACGTTTCAGGGTTCAAGGAGAACGCACCATGTCGTATCGCAAGACCATCTCGGTCTTCACCGTGGCCATCGGGCTCGCGACCGCAACAGCGGCCTTTGCCAGCGAGAAGGCTGTGAAGCGGGCCGATGTTCCGAAGCCCGTGCTCGCCGCTGTCGAGGCCAAGTTCCCGAACGCGAGGCTCACGCACTTCGCCAAAGAGATCGAGGACGGCACGACGCTCTACGAGGTCGTGCTCAACGTCGGCACCTCGCACGCAGAGATCTCAGTCTCGCCGGATGGCAAGATCGTGTCGGAAGAGACGACGATCACCATGAACGAGCTGCCCGCTGCTGCGCAGAAGAGCTTGGCCGCCTCGAAGTACGGCAAGGCCAAGGTGCTCCGTGTGGAGCGGGTGATGGACGCCGCGAAGCCGGACGCCACGACGTTCGAGCTGATGGTCGAGCAAGCCGGCGAGAAGCACGAGCTGGCCTTCGATGAAGCGGGGAAGCTCACACGGGTCGAGTAGCTGTCGCCCGAGAGCTGATGCGAGCCCTTCGCCCGTTCTGCGCCCACGCTCGCCATTCAGCGCAGGCTGCCCGTGAAAAGGCCATCGCTTGACGTGGTGGCCAGCGCGAACTGCGGGCACAGTTGGCAGCCTGTGGAAGGCGGGTTCCAATGCGGCCAGCGTTGAGGAAGTCTCTCGGGCTCACGCTCATTCAAGCGGCGGCGTTGATCGTGGCTTGCCACGGGAGCGCCGCCCCTGGGTCTGGTCGGCTCCGAGCGCCGGTTGATGCCGGTTACACAGACAGTGCAGTGGCACCGCTTGGGAACCTTGATGCATCGACCGATGCATCCGCAGGTCATCTCGCTACGAGCGCCGCTGATGGCTCGGCGGGAGCGCTCACGAGCTGTGCCGGCGAAAGGGAGAATTCGCAGTGCGTTCCGACGGCAGGTGCCGACTCATATGGTCTGTGCCTGGGCTCGATGTGCGTGCCGGGCAGTTGCGGAAAACAGACTTGCAGCCCGAGTGCGCCGTACTTCCCGTGGCCGCAACCCGGTCATCAGGCATTCGTGCGCAGCGGCACGGGCGAGTCGATCGTCACCGACACCGTGACCAAGCTCGTCTGGCAGGGTTGCGTGGTTGGGACTTCGGGACCGGGCTGCTCCGGCGACCCCACGTTGTTCACTTGGAAGGACGCCATCAACTATTGCGACAACCTGCAATGGGCGGGCTTCTCCGACTGGTACTTGCCCGACATCTACGCCCTCGTGTCGATGGGCAATTTCGGCGCTGGCGACTTCTGCGACGCCGCGTTTGCTCCAATCGATCCGAGCACTGGCAGCCGGCTCGCGTGCGGGCAGGAGAGCTGGTCATCTACCCTCGCCGACGACAACGCTGCGTTCCCAAAGGCGTTCAGCCTTCAAAACCTGAATGGCCGGTGGGTCCAGCCTGGATTGTCTGTGGCGTCGGAGGATCTATCGCAAACGTTCTCCGTTCGCTGCGTGCGCCGCTCGCTGCCTTCAGGTTCGCACTACGGCATCCGCATGGTCGGCGTTGCGACTACGCCCGGACAGCCGGTGGTCGTGGACAAGGCGAGCAGAACGATGTGGAAGGGGTGTCCGGCAGGCGGAGACCCGTGCCCGACTGGTTCCTTCACTGCAAAGGTGGGCGATGATCTCACCGAGGCCCAAGCGAAGAGCTACTGTGACTCCCTCGTGTGGGCCGGCCACGACGACTGGCGCGTTCCCAACGTGTACGAGGCCTTCGGGGTCATCGATCTGACCCGCTCGACCTTCCACAACCCCGACGGCCTCTTTGTCTTTGAAATCCTCACGGGTGGAGCGCACCCCTACTACGTCGATCTCAGCCTCGGCACGCTCATGGGGCTGAATCAAACGATGACTCGCAAAGGGATCTGCATTCGAGACGCGGCACCCACGGAGATCCCCTGACCGGAAGGGGTCTTGGAGCGCCGGTTTCACCGCTCGATAGGCGCGACCAACTTCCGCACCACGTCCACCGCCGCAGCCCCGTCCAACACAGACATCGGCGTGTCGCTCAGCTTCGCGTTGATCGCCATGATGTCGGCTCGACCGAAGCCTTCGTCGTACGCAACCATGTGTTCAAACATCTTGCGCCCGTCCAGCATGGAACCGACGATCGCCCTGTCGTTCGTAGGTGCGTAGGTCGCCGGCCCGTGCCCGCCGAACCTGTCGAGCAGCGATTCGGGCAACGCCATGGAAGCCAT
>DASVHQ010000044.1:0-7902 GCA_036382515.1 Polyangiales bacterium
GCTCGCGCCAGGCCGTGTATTGGGTTGCGCGAGCTGCGACTTGCAGCAGGACGACTCCGCCCAAGGCGATGCGCAGCAGCGCATGACTGGCGATCACGGGTGTGGTTTGCGGCTCTTCGATTTCGATGCTCGCCATATGAACGCTCCGCCGCACACCTAAGCAGGAAGCGAGCCAGACTTGTCACCCCGCGACATCGCAGGGTTTTGTCGCGATGGCGCGCGCGGGCCGAACGCCAAGTTGTCACGCAGTGGCAGGACGGTACGCGAGACCGCCCCGCGCTCTGCGCCCAAGTTCCGTGGGGGAGAGGTCACGACCTCGCTACGCGGCGCGACACCGCGTCGAGCCCGGTACGTCGCCGCTGGTCCTACGCTGCGCGCCTGACGCAGGGGTTGCATCGATCTACACGATCATCCAAGCCATGCAGCGACAACGGGACGAGCACACTCTGCGCACCGCACAATACCCTGAGTGAGTGGATTTCGGAGCGCGATGGGCCCGAGCGCAAGGCGCGTGACCGAAGGAATACTCTATGTATTTCGAGGTCGCGCAACGCAGCGATCGGGCCCGTCCCGCCCGAAACCCGCCGCGAACGGGTATTGAGATCGGCTCCAAGGGCGTGCTCACAACGCTCAAGATCATGCCGCTGCCGGAAGCGGTCTCGATTCCCTTCTTCAGCCAACACCTAAAAGACGGAGTCTTCGATCCGAGCGACGCGCAGGCCAAGGCCGTGACCGACATGTTGGATGAGCTGCTGCGCTGGACTAACGCGCTGAAAACGCTGCGCGGCTGAACGCGGCGGAGGCGACCCACAGGCCGGTTGCTGCGCGGCGGCAACCGGGCCTCTTCCGGGACAAATCATCCCATGGCCGCGAATCGACCACGTTCTGCTCGGCGCGAGGCTTGCTGAAACCGGGGTAGGTAGCGTACCCAACCGGCATCCCATGCACTCCTCATCCCATGCTCTGGTCGAGCTCGGCTGTGTGTTGCGCGATGACGGTTACAATTTCATCACCGTCACGCCCGAAACGCACAGGCGCGTAAATGCCAACGCCGAGCGACGCGGCTACAAGCTCGCGCGGACTGCCCAGGCCGCGCGTGACGTGTTCGGTTGGAGCCGTCCGTTCGACGCAACGCTTCTGCCAGGGGCTTGGGTGGAGCTACTCGAAGCAGCCGACGCGCTCGACCGCGAAGGGGACTTGCTGCGGTCGCGCGTGCGCTTCTCCACGCTGGGCGGTGGGCTCTACGTGCATTCCGCCTTCCCCACCGCGGAGACCGACGCAGTGTTCTTCGGCCCCGACACCTACCGCTTCTGCTCGCTGCTACAGCGGTGGATGCCCGCAGGCGGCCGCGCGGTGGATGTGGGCTGCGGCAGCGGCGCAGGCGGCATCGCGATCGCTAGCAAGGTACAAGCCTGCGTGCTCGCAGACATCAACCCTCGCGCGCTCGAGCTTGCGCGCGTCAACGCCGAGCTCAACGGCGTGGTGGCCGAGGTGGTCGCAAGCGACGTGCTCGACGGGGTCGCGGGTCAGATCGACGTGGTGATCGCCAATCCTCCCTACATGCGTGACGACAGCGGCCGCGTGTACCGCGACGGTGGAGGCACGCATGGTCAAGCGTTGGCGACGCGCATCGTGCACGACGCGCTGCGGCGGCTCGGTCGAGGTGGCACGCTGATCGTGTATACGGGCGCCGCGATCGTGGACGGGGAGGACACCTTCCTGCGCGCGGTGACACCGTTGCTGCGGCCGTCGGACGTGCACTTCGTGTACGAAGAGCTCGATCCCGACGTTTTTGGCGAAGAGCTGGAGCGGCCCGCGTATGCCGAGGTCGAGCGGATCGCCGCAGTGGGTTTACGAGTCGAGGTGCGCTGAATGCAAGCGCCCACAAAGCCGCCCCAGGACGGGCAGATTGACACACCGCTGCTTGGGCGATCCACGGGCGATCGCTGCACTACCAGCGTGCTCACGAGGTTGGCCTCGCTCTTGCATAGGATGCGCCGCATGCACGATGTACTCAGAATCCAGCGCGAGCCGGTCGAAGCACTGATTCTCGACACAGACCAGGCCCCGCGCTCGCTCCACCGTCGCTTGGCCACGTTCAATCACATGCGCTTGACGCCGCGGCGCGACGCGCTCGACTGGGAAGCCAGAATCAAGGGCGAATACGCGTTGCGCTTGCTCGAAGGGCGCTTCGTCGAAGTGGAGCGCCGGCAGGTGCGCGCTAGGGCCGAGCAAGCACCGCGCGATCCGGATGCGTTCGTGTCGTGGTTCGAAGGGCTCGAGCAAAATGGACCCGGACAGCACGATCCTTTGTTCGAGTGGCTCGCGCGCGACGCGACCCGCGAAGAGATGACCTGGTTTCTGCAGCAAGAGATGGCCGGCGAAGCGGGCTTCGAGGATCTCCTGGCTCTGACGCAGATCAAGCTGCCCACGCAGGTGAAGCTGGAGCTGGCTCGCAACTACTGGGATGAGATGGGCCAAGGCCACCCGAGCGGCATGCACGGTCCGATGCTGGAACGTTTGGGCCGCGAGCTGGGCATCGTCGCCGACGACAACGCCGTCTGGGAATCGCTCGCGTTGGCAAACCTGATGGTCGCGCTCGCCGCCAATCGCCACTATGCGTATCAATCGATCGGGGCTCTCGGGGTGATCGAGCTGACCGCTCCCGGCCGAGCAGTCGCTGTGAGCGACGGTCTCAAGCGACTGGGCGTCAGCGGCGAAGCGCGCCGCTACTTTGCGCTGCATGCGACGCTCGATCTCAAGCACTCTGCGACTTGGAATCGCGAGGTGCTGCGACCGCTCGTGGCGCAGGAGCCGAGCGTGGCCACCGCGATCGCAGAAGGTGCGCTCTTGCGCTTGCAAGCTGGCGCGCGTTGCTTCGACCGCTACCGGCGCGTGCTCGGCGTCAGCTCAAGTAGCCCAGCCGTTGCAGAGTCGCGCGACCTGTCTTGAGAAAACCATCGCCGATGTCCGTCCGGTAGCGCAGGTTCGGGACCAGCACGCGGCTGGCGAGCTGATAAGCGCTGGCTTGCGCCTCTTGCACGGTCGCGCCATTGCCCGTTGCAACCATCAGGTAACCGACGACACCGCTCGCCACGAGCTGTCCTCCGACGAGCGCGACCTCACCATAGTGCAGGCGCCCGCGCTGCTCGGCGCTGAGCTCCGGATGAAAGTGGATCGGCAGGCCCTTCGAGATCTCCGCATAACCGTAGCGATAAGGAAAGGGTGGTACCGTGAGCACCACACCCACTGCGTACCCAGGCGCTGTCGAGAAGCTTGTTTCGCGCCGCCCCAGCAGCGTCCGAAACAAGCTTGCCCAGCCGTCGCTCTGCAGCACATCCAAGATCGCAAAGCCTGGATAGCCGAAGCGACAGGTCAGCTCCAGCGGCCAGATCCCGTGCTCGTTGATGATCGTGTTCAGATTGATGTAGCCCACGTAACCCGATTCGCGCAGCCAGGGCGCCAACTTCTGGAGCGTGAGTGAAAACAGACGCTGGGTGTCGCGATACGTGACGAGCGTGCCCATCTCGCCGGTCAGCTCACCGAGATCGCCCACGAAGAAGCGCTTGTGCTCCCAGTCGAGACAGGCCGGTTCCAGGAAACGCTCGCCGTTGAAATACGCGCCGATCCCAGTTTCCACACCGCTCAGGTAGTCCATGAGCAGAAAGCTGACGTCTGCGCTGTCGACCGCCGCGAGGCGCGCTTGCTGGCCTTGCAAGAGCGCGATGAGATCGCTGCCGTCGTCTGCCTGGCCCACGTAGTTGCGCCACGAAGAGAGCGCGCTGCCGTTCAGCTTGAACGCGTAGCGCCGCGGGTGCTCACGAATGAATGCTATGGCTTGCTCGAAATCGCAGAACGTGTGCGTAGCGGCCGTGGTCATGCCGGCCTCGGCCAGCACGGATTGACCGAATGCGCGATCGTTTTCCAGCCGATCACCCAGAGCGCTGCCACCGATCACCGCAAAGCCGTCGCGCCGCAGCTGATCCTGCTCGGCACCCGCATCCGCGCTCTCGAACACGATCGCGCCGTCCACACCGGCGTCGCGCACCCAATCGAGCTGCGCGCGCCAATCAGCCACGTGCAGGAGCAGGCCTTGCATCACGCCGTGCTGAGCGAGCTCCGAGCTGTACACACGCACCTCGTGTCCCGCCGCTGCCAAGCGCAGGTACATGTCGCCTAGCTCGGAGCCCACTCCGATCCCGAGAAAGCGCATCACACGCTCCGCGAGGGTTCGAGCCTGGACGGGCGGCTTGCGATGCGTGGGGCGGAGGCTACTGTGTCTACATGGCAAATAAATCCAAGAAGAGTCCAATCCACCGGCGCGATGGCTCCGGGCATCTGGATCCCAAGTACGCGGCAGATTTGCGAGCCCGCAGCCAGGAGAATCCGTCGAATCAGAACGACGACATGGCGCTTCTGAAGAAAACGCACAGCGATGATGGGTTGGCAGAACAACTCGGTGAAACGTTCGTGCAGACGGCCACCAGCGGGGAGGATTGCGCCGAAGACGTGAGCGACGAGATCGTGACCGAGGAACAGGGTGGTCCGTTCGTGGAATCCACCGACGTTGAAGAGTTTGCGCACGATACTGATGCGTCCAATCCGCTCGACGCCAAGCGTGAGCCGTTCCCGAAAACCTAACCACGCCAAGCGGAGAGCATAGGAACTTCGAATCGCGTATCGGGACCACTCGCGAGTTGACATAAGTAGTAACGGTTTGGCGGAGCGCCATCAATGGCGGTGCGCGCGGTGACGCCGGCCGCTTCGCCAAACCGCGGTTGAAGGAAGCCGCAGCTCACCCGCTGGCACGCCGGGCAGAGGCAGCCTGCGTCAAGCGAGCGAAGCCGGCGTGGTTACAGTGGATTTCGAGTCCGAAGCCGCGATAGGGTAAATTGGACTCAGCGCCCTGCCGGCAGCAAACCACAACGACCATCCTCGAGGCTTCACAGCGGAGGCTACGCGTAGACTGCCCGAACGCCAAGGCACCCATCGGCGCCCTCAGCCTGCCGCGACAGCGGCTTCGTTCAATCACCCAGACTGCGAATTTGCCTCCACCATACCCTGCTGCTTCTGCGCGGCAGACCGCGTTGAATACGGCGCGCGCCTCGATGGCCGCGATGCGTGTGCCAAGGTCCGAGTCGAGCGTCGCGCCTATGCCGGCGCTGCCGTTCCAGCCCTTGGTAGCTGCAACGGTCTTCTCGTTCGGGTCACGCCGCCAAGTCAGCTGCACCCGTGCGAGCACGCCTGCTGCGTCGTTTTCTACGATGCTGCCATGCGAAATGATCACGCGTTGCAGGCGTGGCATTCGCGCCCAGAGATCGAGCTGCGCGGCTAGCGCGGCCTGGTTTTCGATGAGGCGCAGCTTGATCACCGGCGGAACGTGGGGTTCGTCGCCGGTCATGCCGAACGCCTTGAACAACCAGCCGCTGAGGCCGGGCCGATTGGCGAGATTGAAGATCACGTCGTTGAGCACCAGCGTGGTTCCGTGGCTCGTCTCGACGAGCAGCGCCGCTTCCCGATCACCCGTGCCGGGCAGGACGACGAAATGAACCGACGGGTCGCCGAAGCTCACGGAGGTGGCGTCGACGTGAACGACTTCCTCCATGATCGGTGATCCGTTGCCGGCGTTGTCGCTTATGACGGTGCCTGGCAGGGAGCCCGTCGAGCTACGAGTGCGCGGGCGCATCACCGTCATCGACATCTTCGGCTCATAGGAACTTTGAAAGGGGTATCGGTCCTGGCCGGAGTTTACATAACGCCCGAACCACGACATGAATTTCCCTACCCTTCTTCCACGCGGCAGATGGCGAAGGTGGCGCGGCGCGTCTGCGACGACGAGGTGCTGGAGCAACTTTGCACGAGCGCGACACAGAGCGCGCGCGTCATGATCTTCTGGGCGCTACGCGGCAACCTGGTCACGACAGAAAGAAGCGGGAGACGCGCGTCGCTGTGACGATCGGCTGCTCCAGCGTGAGCGCGTGGCCGGAGCCGGCAATGATCTCGAAAGCGGCCTCGGGGATCGCGGCCGAAAGCGCGCGAGGAGACTCCGTGCCGAGCAGGGTATCGTCCTCGCCGGCGAGCACCAGCGTCGGCGCCGCAATGTGGCGAAGCTCGCGACGCACATCGTGCAGAACACCCGCGAGTGCGTGCCGAAGGAGGGCGCCGCGCGACGCGGGCTCGGCGCGGAGGGTGCGCTCGATCCGACGGGCCTCGTCCGGGTGGGCATGGAGAAAGCGTGGGGAAAGGAGTCGGTGTACCAAGGCCGCCTCGACCTCTACGCGGGGCCGCACGAAGCAGGCAGCTTGCGCGAGCTCGCGGCGCAGGCCGGCTCGTGTCAGCTCGAGCCCTCGTGCGGGCGCACAAGCGATGCAGAGCTTGGCGACGCGAGTCGGAGCGAGTATCGCCAGCCAGGTGGCGGCCATACCGCCGAGCGAGATGCCGAAGACATGCGCGCGCGGGATGCCGAGGTGGGCGAGAACTTGAAGGCTGTCGCGCGCAATGCTTCGGGTGCTGACCCATGCGGGCTCACGGCTTGAATGGCCGGTGCCGCGGAGGTCGAAGGAAATGACGCGTTGCTGCTCTGAAAGCAGAGCGCGGAACGTGCCCCAGAGCGCCATCGAACCGCCGAGCGGACGGATGAGCAAGACGGGGATCCCAGTGTGCTGTCGGCCGTGGATCTGATAGGCGATCTCACCTCCGTCGGAGAGCTTCGTGAACCCGTCCTCATGATCGTCGGTGCCCGTCGTCATGATGCTCTCCGGGCGCGAAGCGCCAGCTGATCGAGCGCTATCTGCATCTCGGCCTGCACCCGCGCACGAATGCTTTCGGGGTCCGCGTCGGAGGGCGCAGGGATCGGGGGCAGCACGCGGAGCTGGATCGGGAACGGTAGCGGGAGGTACGGGAGCCACGGTCCAACTGCTAAGCCCCACGGGAGCGCGAGCGCAAAGGGAAAGCGCTCGAGGCGAGCCCAGCGCTTGAGCCCGAGGAGACGCGCGATCTCTTCACCTTCGTGGAAGATGTGCGCGCTGCGGTGGGCGCCGTGCGCGACGATCGGGATGATCGGCACATGCGCGGCCTGAGCTACCCGAACGAAGCCAGTTCGAGGACCCAGGACCACCTCATTGCGACGGCGAGCGTGACGATAAGCGTCGAGATCACCACCGGGATAGACCAGCACTTGTGCGCCCGCGCGCAGCGCACGAAGCGCGTTTTCAGGCGTCGCGCGCAACGCGCCGAAGGGTTTTATCAGCGCGCCGAAGCTCTGAAACTGCCGCATCGGGAAGTCATGGGCGAGCGCGTAGAGCGGCGCCTGTGGGCCGAGCGCGTCCCACAGCGAGCCGAGCGTGCAGCAAAGGTCGGGGCCGGCGATGCCGCCATTGTGATTGCCAACATAGAGCACCGGTCCCCGTTCCAGGTGTTCAAAGCCTTGGGCGCGCAGGCGGAAGTAGCGTTTGTTTACGAGCTTGAGCAAGGGGAGGACGGACGCGATCCGCGCAGGATCGCGTCCCTCGAGGCCATCGGCGTCGAAGGGTGCAGTGGCAGCGGTGGGGCGCGCACCAGGCACCTGCAGTATCGACCGAACAGCGCGTGCTGCCGCGGCGCCCATGCCAGAGGGGACGTTCATGGCTGGCTCCAGAGCATGGTGCGAGCGAGCGCGGCGTCGGACACACGGGTGTGGAAAGCCACGGTCGACATCAAGCCTGGCCAGAGCCGCGCCGCGGCGTAGCAGCCCTTGAAGCAGCATGGTGCGCTCGACCGACGGATTGAGGCCGCACTGCTCGACCAGCTCGATCTCGATGCCTGGCGCATACATGCTGCTGCGTCACGCGCTCCCATAGGTCGCCTCGCAGGTGTAGCCCAGCGTGCGATGACAAGGCGTGTCGGCAACCATGCCTTCGCAAG
>DASVHQ010000045.1:0-4036 GCA_036382515.1 Polyangiales bacterium
CGGCCTTTTCTGCGGTCACGTTTCGGGTGCGCGCGTAGGGCTTGAGTGCTGAGGTGCCTCAGTAGCGCGAGCAATACATCGCGAACCAGGCGTCCAGCGAGCACAGCGTCGAAGAGCGCGTTGAGATGATGTCCGATCGTCATGACGGTCTTGCGTGTTGAGATTTCGCCGACGTCGAAGACCTTCTGGGCCGCCTTGGCCATGAAGCGTTTGATGATGGACGCAGCCAGCGCTGCCCACATGAGGCCTTCGGCGATGGGTGCCTTGGTCGTGCCAAAGGCGTGCAGATTGCAGTAGGACTTCCACTCCTTGAAGAGCAACTCGACCTGCCACCTCAAGCGATAGATTTGGTAGACATCGGATGGCGGAAAGACCTCGCGGTCGAGATTGGTAACCAAAGCCATGTACTGCTTGGTGCGAGCATTCCACAACAGCACGACGCGTAGCCGTGCATCGGAGCGCCGGCCGTGATCGCCAATGCCCTGCCATTGGGCGTCGACGTCGATGGTCTTTTTGCGGTGTCTGCGCATGACATCGTGCAGTCGATGACCGTCACGCGTGGAAGTGGGCTTTCCATCAATCCAGCAGCCCAGCACCAGCGGATTGATCTGGGTCTGATGCCGAATCAGCACGTATCCACCTTGTGCGTCGACGTTGCGGCAGTAGTCAACACTCTGGTATCCACGGTCGCCGATGATGAGTTGCCCTTTCAAGTCGGCAGGCTGTGGCAAGTACTGGCGCTCGCCGTCGGTGTCGGCGGCGATGAAGAGCACGACTGGTTGGTCGCTCCACAGACTCATTGTGGCGTGAAGTTCGACGGCCGCTGGGCTGATGGTGGTGTGACGTCCTGGAAACACGCCTGCCAGAGCTTTATGAATGGCAAACGATGAACCATCCTGAAGCAGGATGTCGTCAAATAGTGTCAGCGCACTGTGGTGCATCGGGCGCAGCGCTTCGGTCACCAGCTCGTCGAGAAGATGCGCCACGATCATGCGCATGAACTCGGGGAAAGCCGGCTTGGCTAGCTTCTTGTGGAAGGGCTTGTACGCCATCGCGCGACCGGTGAGCGCGTTGAAGGTGCGCTGAACGTCTGCGATGGTCTCGGTGCTCTGCGTCGCCATGGCAGCGATCACTGCGACGACGAGTTGCTGCGGGGACACCGAGCGCATGCGTTGGCAGAAACCGCTGGCTCTGGCCAGGCGCATCATCGTGGTGGCGTCCATTGCGCGAGCCAACGCGGCGCCGATCTTGCTAAGCTGAGTCTTGTCCACGCGCTGCTCCTGGGCTTGGGTTCGGTGGTACGCATCCGATACCAGGCAGCGGCGGTGGGCGTTCATCGAACCGAGCTGCGGGCGCGCGATTGGCTCGCGGTGTCTAGCCTCACTGCAATCGAATTCTGCCACTGTAACGCGCGGCAATTCCGCCACACGTTATAGAGCGCGTTCGCAGCAGGCCGTCTGCGCAAGCCCCCGGGATCTATCCGGGAATCCTTAGGATCCTACCTATGAGTCCTGGCTACCGCCTCCCGTTCAACGCGCCGCCGCACAGCGCCGACCGGGAGCTGTTCGACGAACGCGTGCTCGGCATGGAAGCCGATGAGGCCGCGCGCTTCTGGATCGACCAGCGCATCCGCGGTCTGCAAGCGCCACGCACCATTCCGTCGCCGGAGCTCGCCGTGCGCGTGGTAGGCAAGCTTCCCGGCGCCATCGCTTACGTGCGTGCCAGCTACCTCACCCCCGAGGTGAAAGCGCTACGCATCGACGGCCGCGCACCGGGGCAAGCCGGCTACGCGCTGTCGTGAGCCGGCGCCACGCTTGCGCGACTTTGCGGCCGGGCGAGTGGCGAATGATACGATCCCACGATGCCGCGCGCAGCCAACCTGTGCCTGCTCCTGATCGCGCTCGGCTGCGTGTACGGCTCGGCCTTGCCATTCCCGTTCATCTTCGATGACGCCAGCACGATCGTGAGCAACGCGAGCCTGCGACAGCTCTGGCCGCCCGGGGTCGCGCTTGCACCGCCAGCTGACACCTCCGTCACCGGCCGGCCGCTCGTGAACCTGAGCTTCGCGCTCAACTACGCGCTCGCAGGCCTCGACCCACGTGGCTATCGGCTCGTGAACCTCGGCTTGCACCTGCTGAACGCCGTGCTCGTCTGCTCGGTGCTGACTCGCCTGTCGCGCCGGCCGCAGGTGCCCGAGGCCTGGCGCTCGCGCGCCGAGCCGCTGAGCTTCGCGGTCGCGCTGCTCTGGGCTCTGCATCCGCTGCAGACCGAAGCCGTCGTGTACGTCACGCAGCGCACCGAGCTGCTCGCGGCCACCTTCTACCTGGCTGCCATCTACGCCGTGCTGCGCAGCCTGGAGGCCGAGCAGCGGCACGCGCGCTGGTCCGCACTGGCGGCGTGCGCGGCCGGCTGTGGCGCGCTGTGCAAGGAGACGGTGGTGTCCGTGCCCCTGATCGCGCTGCTCGTCGACCGGGCGTTCTACAACGCATCGTTGTGGGAGGCAGTGCGCCGACGCTGGGGCATGTACCTCGGGCTCGCGCTGGCCTCCGCGTTTCTGGTCGCCGAGGCCCTGAGCCGGCCGCGCGGACTGACAGCCGGCACCGATCTCGGCGTGCAGCCCCTGGCCTACCTCTCGGTGCAGGGCGGCGTGATCGCTGGCTACTTGCGCCTGGCGCTGTGGCCCGACGCTCTCTCCATCAGTTATCCGTGGCCGCTGCTGACACCTCATCACTACTGGCGGCAAGACGTGCTCATCGCGAGCCTCTTGCTCGCGACGCCCATCGCCTGGCGCGTGCGCCCGTGGCTTGGCCTGGCAGGCGGCTTCTTCTTCGCCGTGCTCGCGCCGAACTCCAGCGTGATCGCCGTGCTCACCGAGCCCGTCGCCGAACGGCGCATGTATCTGCCCCTGCTCTCGGTGATCTTGCTGCTCGTCGTCCTGGCCGTGTGGCTGCAAACCAGGCTCGCCATGAACGCCGGCCGCGCGTCGGCGGTGTTGCTCGTGCTCGTGGCGCTGGGCTACGGCGCTACCGCGCTGGCGCGCGTGCAGGACTATCGCAGCGAGCTGTCGATCTGGCAGGACGCGGTCGCAAAACATCCGGACGATCCACTCGCGCTGTGGGGGATCGCAGGCGCGCTCGACAACCTGGGCCAACACGACCGTGCCATCGCGCTCTACGAGTTGATTGCCGCCCGTCCGTATCCACACGTCGGCCCCGCTTCCTGGGGAAGCCGCGCGCTCTTCGCCGCGTCGGCCATCTACGCAGCCAGCGGCGATCAAGCCAAGGCCGCGGAGACTCTCGACCGAGCGTTGCGCCACGATCCGCTCTCGCCTCTGGGCATGTTGCAGAGCTCCGTCGCCCTGCTGCGCGTGGGTCACTACCACGAGGCGATCGCGAAGCTGCAGCTCATGCTCGGACAACCGCTGCTGCGTGACCGCGCGCTGTGCTACCTGGGGATCGCCTACGCACAGCTGGGCGATCGACAGCGTGCTCGCCTGCACCTGAGCGAAGCCCTGCGCCTCGAGCCCGGTAACGCGGAGGCGCGGATGTGGCTCGCCCGCTTGTCCACGGCTCCTTGAGCGGGGCGGGGCCGCGCCGTGCTCAGCCGGGACCATGCCTGGTCGGAATTGCAAGTGAACGGACCGCGCGATGCCAGGACCGCACACGACGACTTGATCCGCGTCATTGAAGCAGCGTCTGTCGAGGAATTGCGTCGATCTCCGCGGAACCGGCCACGTACCTTGTTGGGTTCGTGTCACCAGTCCGCCGCGCGGAGGGGCCAGCGTTAGTGCGGGCGTGATGCCTGGAGGAATCCATGGGTCCATAAGGTGAAAGTCCTGAAGCGGTAAGAGATCGAAGCCGCATAGCTTGGGTGACACGCGCACTAGACCCCCGACCGACCGCCTCGGTGCGCGGTCGGCGTGGTTGCCCCCCGCCGACCTCGCAACTCAGTTCGCTTCGAGAAGCCCAAACAACCTTCCGGAGCAAGTGGGTTCGGGCTGCTGAATGAAGTCGCCGAGCTTGGGGTCGGGCCCGCT
>DASVHQ010000046.1:0-83777 GCA_036382515.1 Polyangiales bacterium
ATCTCGGACTTTCCGCTCTGTAACAAGAGCTTCGATCTGTCGTACTGCGGTCACGATCTGTGACGAGGAGCTCGCGATGTTGAAGATCTTGCAGGCGCGCTGGCACCAGGGTCACCGAACCGTGGCTTACCCGGCGCAGGAGCCGACCTTGCCCGAGCGCTTTGTCGGCCAGCCCAGCTTGCAGCCAGCGAAGTGTCCGCAGGGCTGCAGCGAGTGCGTCGCAGCGTGTCCCACGGGCGCGATCACCGTGGATGCCACTGGGCCCAGCCTCGATCAAGGGCGTTGTCTGTATTGCACCGAGTGCAGCGATGCCTGTCCGCACGACGCCATCCACTTCACGCGCGAGTACCGGCTGGCGGCTCGCACGCGCTCGGACCTGATCGTGCGCGACCAAACGGGACCGCGAGCGGCAGCGCTGAGTGACAAGCTGCGCCGGCTCTTTGGGCGCTCGCTCAAACTGCGACAGGTGAGCGCCGGAGGCTGCAACGCCTGCGAGTCGGATCTCAACGTGCTCGGCACGGTCGTCTTCGACCTGGGTCGCTTCGGTATCCAGTTCGTGGCTTCGCCTCGCCACGCGGACGGCTTGGTGATCACCGGACCGGTGACCGAGAACATGAAGCTGGCGCTCGAGAAGACGTACAAAGCCATTCCGTCACCGAAGATCGTGATCGCCGTCGGCGCATGTGGCATCTCCGGCGGGCCCTACATCGGGCATAGAGAGGTGTGTGGTGGCGCCGACTCCGTCGTGCCCGTGGATCTGTACATCCCGGGCTGCCCACCTCATCCCTTCACGATCCTGGACGGCCTGTTGCGCCTGATCGGAAAGATCGAAGACGACGTGGCGAGCGGCGGAAGCTGGGCCGCGAAGTCGGCCGCCAATCGGCTCGCGAGCGCGCAGACGTTGGACCGCGGCGAGTGAGCCAGGCTCGCGGTTTCAGTAGCAGCTCGAGCGCGGACCGCAGGGGGACGGCCATGGCGACCAGAGTGTGCCCCAAATGTCGCAGGCGGGCTGTCGCTTTTGGTGATTGCGGTTATCTTCGGCGCGCGGACTTCGGCGATGGCCGAGCACCGCGCAGCCGTAGGCCGGTGGCCGGCGGCCAACCAGGACGGGATCAGATGGGCGCACAGTGGAAGCAGAAGGGTCGCGAGCAGGGCGCAGCGGCAAAAGGCCGGCTTTTCACCAAGCTCGCGAAGGAGATCATGGTCGCGGCGAAGTCGGGGCCCGATCCCACGATGAACCCGCGGCTGCGCCTGGCCATCGAGCAAGCCAAGAAAGCCTCGATGACGCGCGACACGCTGGAGCGCGCGATCAAGAAGGGTGCCGGCCTGCTGGACGAGGCAGTCAACTATGAGCTGGTCACCTACGAGGGCTTCGCGCCGCATCAGGTGGCGGTGATCGTGGAGTGTCTGACCGACAACAAGAATCGCACCGCGCCGAACATGCGCGTGGCCTTCCGTAAGGGGCAGCTGGGCGCGAGCGGCAGCGTTTCGTGGGACTTCCTGCGTTGCGGTGCGATCGAAGCGGCGCCCCCGCCGGCCGGCGAGGACCCGGAGGAAGCAGGCATCGAAGCCGGAGCGCAGAACGTGGAGCCCGGTGAGAGCGGTCAGAGTCGCTTTCTCACCGAGCCGACCGAGCTCGATGCCGTGAGTCGTGCGCTCGCGGGCCGTGGCTGGACGGTCCAGTCCCAGGCGCTGGTCTGGGTCGCCAAGAATCCCGTGAAGCTCGAGGCTGCGGCGCACTCCGAGGTCGAGGCATTCCTCGAGGCGCTCGATGCCGACGACGACGTGCAGAACATCTACACGGCGCTCGCGGACTGAGCTCGCGCGCTGCGTCATGGCAGCTGACGGCGGCGCACGCCGCCCGCGCTCGCGACCCTGCAGGACACCGCGCCGTCAGCTTGGCGTGAACACGGTGCACGGGAAGGCCGCGTGCAACTGCGCCGTGACGTCGGCCTTGAAGGCGTCGCAGGCGGTGCCGCTGAGCTCGATGGTCTGCGCATCGCGCAGGTGCCAGCCGTTGGGGTCGTTGCAGGCCAGGTTCTTGCCGTTGACCGACACGGTGCCCTGCGAGCAGGTGTATGGTACCCCGAGCCAGCGCGGCCGGCTCAGAAGTGCACCGCCGCGCGCGTTCCACCTGTCTCTGCCGCACCCGAGCCCATGTCCTCCACGCCCACCCTCGTCGTCGTCCCTGGTCTCGACGGAACCGGTCTCTTGTCGGAGCCGTTGGCGCGTGCGGCGGCGGGCCACTTCGAGGTGCATACACTGCGCTACGACCACGAGGCCGATCAGAGCTACGTGGGGCTCTCGCAGCGGCTCCAGCAGGAGCTGCCGCAGGACCGTTCATACGTGCTCTTGGCCGAGTCGTTCGGGGGGCCGCTCGCTCTGCGGCTCGCGGCGCTGGCACCGAGCGGGCTCACGGCGGTGGTGCTGGTCAACTCGTTCCTGCGCTCGCCGATGCGCTGGCCGCAGGGCACGCTGCTGTCGGCGGCGGCCCCTGTTCTGCTACGACCGCCCGCGTGGGCGGTGCGTCGCATGCTGGTTGGCGAGGATGCGCCCGATGCGCTCGTGCGGTCCGTGCAAGACGCGTTAGGCCAAGTGCCGGCTGCCGTGCTGCGCGCTCGCTTTGCCACGCTCGTCGGCTGTGACGAGAGCGAGAGCTACCTGCGCTGCATGGCCCCCATGTTCTACCTGCACTCGCGCGCCGATCGGCTGCTCGGTGAGCGTGCACTCTCGTTGCTTTCGTACCTTCGACCGGGCCTGGTCATCGAGCCGCTCGACGCGCCACATCTGCTCTTGCAGGCGCGCCCCGACGCCGCGGTCGCCGTGCTGCGCCGCTGGCTGCTCGAAGACAAGTCGCACGCCTGAACGTTGGCCTGCGCACGGCTGTGCACGCGCTTGCCGCCGGTGCGCCTGCCGCCGCCTGCTGCGCTTGAGTTTGCGTGCCGACCGCTCCAAACTGCGTGGGCTGCGCGTTTCCCCGAGGTCAAGCCATGAAGTTCACGGTCGAGATGCTGACACGCCGGGTCGACTACCTGCGCTTTCGCCAGGTGTACTTCTCCGAGAGCTTCAACCGCGAGATCATGAAAGCCGTGAATTTGCAGGAGCGCAGCACGCAGGAGCGCGTCGTGGGCGAAGACGGCAAGGAACGTATACGCGTGCGCATCGTGCCGAAGATCGCTTTGCCTGGCGTGATCCAGAAGCTGCTCGAAGGCCACCCGATCAGCTACGACGAGATCACCGTGTTCGACCCGCAGGCGCGGCAAGCCAGCTTCGCGATCGAGAGCCTGGCGCGCGACAACGTCCAGGTCACGGGCCAGGTGAGCTTCCTCGACGAAGGTGACGGTGTGCGGTTTCGCTTCGAGGGTGACGCACGCGTGAAGGTGTTCGGTCTCGGCGGCTTGATCGAGCGCTTCCTGGTGGGCGAGGTGAAGTCGCGCTACGCGCTGCTCGAGCAGGCGTTGCAGCGCTTCGTCGACGAGGGGCGCGATCTCGAGCCGATGCCACTCGACGGTTGATGCTGCAGCGCGCGACACGCTGCGAAGGTGCACTTGCCGATGCGCGATGATGGTCTGTATCTCTTCGACGACGCGGACGCCGAGCTCACGCTCTTGCCGATGGCGGCGCGGCGCGCGCTCGACCTTGCGTGTCGGCACCTGTCCTTGCAAGGCTGGCAAACGCTCGAGCTCGCGGTGCGGCGCGAGCTTACCGCGCTCGGCGCGGCGGAAAGTGTCGATGTGGCCGCCGTGGCTCAGTGTCTCGCGCGCGCCGGGCAAGCGTCGCGTGAAGTCGAAGCGTTTGCGGAGCCGTCCGCCGCGCTGCTACCGCCCGAGCTCTCGATCGCGCTCGGCAGCGCGCGGCCGCTCACGCAAACGCAGTGGTCTGCGCTGCATGCGCTCGATCGCTACGTGCTCGTGAAGCACGCGCGGCGCGGTAAGCACGAACGCCTGCAGCGCGCCTACGACGAGATCGTGTCAGCTGGCACGGCTACCGGGCCCAACGACAAACCCTGAAACGCAAACGCGCGGCACCATGGCTGGCACCGCGCTCTGGCACCGCGCGTTGGCGCCGTGCGCCGCGTTCAGTTCGTGATCGTGATCGTCACGCAGCCCACTCCGCGATCTTTATCGCCGTCGTGGATCACGAACTCGGCGACGTAGGTGCCAGGCGTGAGCCCGAGCGACTTCACGTCCCAGATGATCTCGGTGTTGAAGCGCTCAGGCAGCGGGGTACCGGCCGGAGCAGGATCCGCGCCCGGGACCTGCGTGCCGATCACGGTCGTGTTGCGCCGGCAACCGCTGCCGCTCACGGTCGTCGTCTGACTATTATACCAGCCCTTGATGTACTGCGGGAAGTGCGCGGGCCCGCCAGCTTCGGCGGTGAGCGGAGCGATGTAGAGCGCCGGCTCCCACAGGTAGCCATCGGCGGCCTTGGCAGTGCGATCGCCGGGTGCCGTGATCAGTCCCGTATTTGGATCGATCTGTTCGTTCGGCGCGATGATCTCGGGGCACTCGTCGTTCATCCAAACCTTGATCTGGCCGTTCTGTCCGACCGACTGGCCCATGGCAGGCGAGTAGGCGGCGAGGATCTGCGGTTCGGTGTTGATCGCCCGGTCCGCGCACAGAGCCGGTAGCTTGTTGGGCACGCCACCGTCGCCCACGCACTGCGGTCCGAACTCGCCGACGCCGCAGACGCGTGGGGTGCCGGCGTCGCTGGTCTTGTTGGTGCACTGCGGCCCGAACTCGCCAGCGCCGCACACGTGCGGTGCCGTGCCGCCGTCGACGCCACCGTTGGGGCAGGTCGGTCCGAACTCGCCGACGCCACAGCCCCCCGGCGTGTTGGGTACCGTGCAGGTGATCTGCTTGCCTGTCGTGTCCAGGCAGGGGCCGTACATCTTGAACTCGACGGTGCCGGCACAGGTTTGCTTGCCGGTGCCGCAGCAGCTGCGGGTCGCGCCGTCGACCGTGCACGGGTCACCGACGCCGTCGGCGGACTTCGTGGCCCCGGAGCCGGCAGTGTTCCCGGTCCCAGTCCCGGCTCCGCCCCCGCTGGTTCCAGCGCCACTACTGCCACCCGCACTGTTCGGCCGGGCCGAGCAGGCCGCCAGCAATACCGCTGCGCACGAGGCAGCAAACCATCGCGTGTTCATCATCCGGGAGCTCCTAACAGAAAGGCCATTGTCCGCGCTTGGACGCAGCGCTGTCGAGCTTACTGTTCCACGAGCTGCGCAGATCGGCTCACCGTGTGTCACATTTTAGGGGCAGGCGCGCTGGGCCACACCAGCGACCCCCATGAGATCGCCTGGGATTTCGCTGCGCGCGGCCGGCAACGCCGGGTCGAGCCAACGCGCCCGCAACACCCGGACGGCTCCGAGCATTGCGGGGGCTGTAGGTGTGGGCTACCGCGCAAACAACCGGGCCACGGCGTTCATGCGATAGCGGGTCACGCGCATGTCGGGTGCCCACGCGGTCTCGACGGCCTTGTTCTTGGCGCGTCGGTCGGCGCGGCGCAGGGCCACGCCGACCACTTCGCCGGCGACGGCTCGAGACGCCGCCTGCAGCATGGAGTCGTTCTCGAGCGCCAGGCGTGCGCGCTCCAGTAGCTTGCGCGCGCGCTCGGCCACCGCGGCCGAGGGCGCGGTGCGCAACAGTCCGACGATCACGGGATACAGCGCACGCACCTTCGCGAGCGCCGTCCGCGACTGGTACCGTAAGAACTCGCTCGGGTCGTCACGGAACTGATCGTACGCGAGCAGGTTGCCATCATAGATCTGCAACACGGGCGAGCCGTTTTGCATCTTGAGCTTGTCGTGCGTGCGATCGAACCAGTACTTGATGTCCGCGGCGCTGAAGTTCTGGAAGTGATGCGTGTCGGCCTCCCACAGGTGGAAGTCTTCCCAGCCGTAGTTCTGCTTCACCCGCTCTTCCTTCTGCATCAGCTTATAGAGCTTGGTGCCCGGGCAGGGGCGCATCGGGCCGATCTGGTACAAGGTTGGGCGCAGGCCCACGAAGTAGTCGATGTCGCGCTCGATGTTCTCGGGCTTGTGGAAGTCGAAGCCCAGGATCATGGAGCCGATCGTGAAGATGCCCGCGCCGCGCAGGCCGGCGAAGAGCTCGGGCGGCGCGATCTCGGTCTTGCGCTTGCTGTAGGTGGCCTGGTTTTCGCCAGCCTCGGTGAGACCCGACTCGACGCCGATCCAGATGCCCTCCACGCCGCACTCACGCAGCTCGCGCGGCGTGAAGCTCTGCAAGGCTTTCATCGAGCCGAACGAGATCCAGCGGAAGCCCCAGGTGGCGCGATCGGAGCGGATCAACCTGCCCAGCTCGCGCACCAGCGGCGGGTCGAGGAAGATGTCTTCATCGAAGAGCAAGAAGGTCTGCTCCTTCGTGCCGAGCTTCTTGGCGTGATGCTTCATGCAGTCGTAGATCTCGGCGGGCGAGAAGACCGAGATCTTCTTGTGGTGGAAGAACGCCGAGGTGTTGCAGAAGTCGCACGCCGAGGGGCAGCCGAGCGAGACCAAGATCGCAGGCATGTGCGCGATCGTGGTGCGCTTGTCATACGGCCGCACGGTCCCGGGCGGCAGCGTGTACTGCGTGATCGGGCGGTCGTACGGAGCGTCGCCCAGCAGCTCGCGCATGAAGCGGACGCCTTCGGTGCGGCAGAAGTAGTCGACGTTGGCGAGCAGGTATTCGCGCAGACGCTCGGGGTCGTTCGGCACGCCTTCGTGCAAGGCGGCGACGCCGTAACCGCCCAGGACGATCTTGGTCGCAGGACGCACCTTGCGGATGTGCTTGACCATGCGTGCGATGGCCGGGATGTGAATGGTCTTGGTCTCGATGCACACGAGGTCGTAGTCGTCGCGCAGCGCGCGCACGAAGTCGCGCCAGCGCGGATACTCGAGCACGGTGGTCTGGTTGCGGATGTTCTCCGCGATCAAGTACATCGCCCACGTGGGCAGCTCGGAGGAGCGCTCGAGCATGGCGTGACCGCGTGCCAGGCGCGCGCCGAGCAGGTCGCTCGGGGACTGGCCCCACTTGAGCGGGTAGGGGCCGTACGGGTTGGTGATGAGCACGCGCATGTTCCTGCCGCCCGGAATGCTGGGCGTTGCGCACGGGCTCTGGTTCGCCGCGTCGGTTCCATCCATGGCCATTGTGTTCCTCCTGTGTTTCGCCGAGTTCCGGCAGTCGTTTCACTCGCTACTTCGAAGCGCGCGGCTTCAAAGCGCATGCAGTCGTCGCGTGCTGCTGCGCTCCGTGCCCTTCGCCATGAAGGAACGGACCGCGTCTATGATCAGATCGGGTCGATCGTCTTGTAGGAAGTGGTTGGCGTCCTCGATGCGCACCGTGGGCGCATGGTTGGGCAGGCGCTTTTCGAACTGCTCGAGGAACCACGGGACGAACACGGGATCGCGCATGCCCCAGACGATCTGCGTGGGTACCGTCCAGCCGTCGAGCTCGGCGCCGGTCTCGCGCAAGAGCTGCCACGCCGTGTCCGAGGGACGCATCGGCACCTGTCGCACGCTCGCCAGGTGCGCGCGGCGTGACGCCCAGGTCGGATACGGCGCGAGATAGCCCGCCATCACCTCGCGCGTGAGCCGTTCGCGGTGCGTGATACCAAGCGGCACGAGCAAGCGCACGAAGCCGCCGAGACCTTGCACGAACAGCTCGCCCAGCACCGGGATGCGCAGCGACCATAAGAGCGGGAACCCCCACGGCCGCGGCCGCAGCCCTGCGAGCTCGGCCGGACTCTCGGGCACGAAGCCCGCGGTGTTCAGCACGACGAGGCGCTTCACGAGTGACTTGTGTCGTACCGCCCAGGCCAGACCGATCACACCGCCCCAGTCCTGAACGACCAGGGTGATGTCACGCAGCCCGAGCCTCTGCACGAAAGCCTCCAGGCGCATCACGTGGGCACGCATCGAGTAGTCCGCGTCTTTGGGCTTGTCCGAGAAGCCGAAGCCCAGGTGATCGGGCGCGATGCAACGATGTTTGTCGGACAGGCCCGTGATCACGTGGCGGTAGAGATACGACCACGTGGGGTTGCCGTGCAGTAGCAAGATCGTCTCGCCCTTGCCCTCGTCGACGTAGTGCATGCGGTGGCCGCACACCTGCGCGAAGTGAGACTCGAACGGGTAGTCGGGCAGCGTCATGGCATGCTCGGTGGCGCGATCGAGACGGTTGCGAGCGCAGCTGCCGCCGCCGCGACGGACTTCTGCGTCTCGAGCTGCAGCGTGCGACGCAACAGCGGCGCAGCCACGTACGTGCTCGCGAGCGCCGAGAGCACCAGGATGCTGAACATCGGGCGCGGCAACACGCCGAGCTCCAGGCCCACGTTGAGCGCGACCAGCTCCATCAGGCCGCGCGTATTCATGGCCACGCCGATCGCGAAGGACACCCGCTTTTCTTCACCGCAGGCGCGCGCGGCGGCGTAGCCACTCAGGAGCTTGGTGCTCATCGAGAGAAGGAGCACCGCCAGGCACACCAGCCAGCTCTTACCGCCGTGCAGCTCACCCAGGTTCGTGCGCAAGCCGGTCAGCGTGAAGAAGAGCGGCACGAAGAGCGCGTTCACCAGCGGCGCGACCGAACGTTCCCACTCGGCTGCGAGCGCACGCTTCTCGTGCAGCGCGATGCCGATCACGAGGCCGCCAATCAGGGCGAACACGCCGATCGTGCTGCTCACGAGCGACGCGATACACACCACGAACAAGATCCAGGTGATCGAGCGCGAGGTGAGCCTTCCTGCGTTGGCGCCGAGGTCGGCGTCCACCAGTCGGCCGAGCAAAGGGCCCACCAGCACGAACACGAGCAGCAGCCCCACCACGATCGCGCCCAGCTGGGTGAGGATGCTGAAGGTGTTCCAGCTGCCATGGGCGTAGGCTGCGATGCCGCCGAGCACCACCCAGCCGAGCACGTCGTTCAGTGCGGCCGCGCCGATCGACAGGGCGGCCGCACGACTGCTGCCGATCTGCAGCTCGGCGAAGATGCGCGCGAGCACCGGCACCGCGGTGATGGCCAGCGCACACGCGAAGATCAGGCGGAAGCCGAGCACGTCGGGCACCGCGACCGGTATGTACGGGACCAGCAGCGGCGCGGTGAAGAAGCCGACCACGAGCGGCAGGCCGAACGCGGCCAAGCCGATCAAGACCACGGCGCGCACACCGGAGCCCTGCAGGTGCTTGCGGAAGTCGGTCTCGAGGCCGACCTGGAACACCAGCAGCACCAAGCCCAGCTCGGCGAGGCTCGCGAGCAGCGCGGTGCTGTCGGCGGGCAGCAGCCATGCGTGCAGCTTCGGCATCCAGGCACCAAGCAGGCTCGGCCCGAGGGCGATGCCCGCCAGGATCTGCCCGACGACCGGCGGTTGTCGCAGCACGTGCCGCGCGAAGCGAGCGCCGATCCCCGAGGCGACCAGGATGAGAGCCAGCTGCAGGACCAGCCGGCGCAGGGTGAGCTCGCCGCCGTGGCCCGTGTTGGCACCGAGGTCGGCGACTGCGGCGATGACGCGCTCGATCCAGTGGTTCATTTCACATACGCCTTCGTACTTGAAACTGCCCTGGCGGGCTTGCTTCGGCAAGCGCTGTGCAGGGTCGGCGCAGCTGTGAGTTGCGTGAGCGCAATTGGAGGGTGACCCGCTTGGGCCGCGGAAGTCCTCGGCAATCGGGCGCCTGTCGTAGGAGCCTGTCGGAGAAAGCCGGACCGACGGGAGCGCTTTTTCCGACAGGCTCCTAGACATGAGCGTAAGCGCGGTTCCAGGTGCTGCCGGTTCGGGCGGGTGTGCTTGTCACCCGAGGGCGCAACAGATTGCGCATTTCGTGGCCACCAATCCGCGAAAGGCGTTTGAAAAACGGCCAATTCGTGGCACACGACTACGTCGGCCCAATTTGGGTGAGGGTGGAATCATGCGTCAGTCTTGGTGGCTCGGTGTATCGGTCGTCTTGTTCGCGTGCAGCAGTCCAACGCGTTTCAACCTGTTGTCCCCCGGGGGCAAGCCCGGTGCCGATGGCGGGGTCGCTGATGCAGCCGTCGTGAGTGGCGACGGCGGCAATCCCACCACCACGGTCCAAGGGGATGGCGGCACTCACAAGCCGACGTGCGTGCCCAAGACCTGCACCCAACTCGGGAAGAACTGCGGGCCCGTCGCTGACGGCTGCGGTGGCGTCGTTCAGTGTGGCGCCTGCAAGAAGGGCGAGCTGTGCGGCATCGTGACCCACAACGAGTGCACTGCGCCGAGCACGCTCTGCAAGGCACTGACCAAGGCAGCTGCCTGCACCGGCAAGGAGTGCGGCTTCACCACGGACGGTTGCGGCGGCATGATCGAATGCGGCAGCTGCGCTCAGGGCTCGGCTTGCGGCGTGAAGACGGCGTTCAAGTGTGATCTCAACACCATCACCAACGCCAACTCTTGCCCCGCGAAGATCGCCAGCTGCGCGTCGGTTGGCGCCCAGTGCGGCAAGATCGGCAACGGTTGCGGCGGTCTGATCGACTGCGACGCGGAGCTCGGCGGATGCACCGGCGGCGCGGTCTGCGGCGCGAACAACATGCCCCAGAAGTGCGGCACGTTGGCCGCGTGTACGCCGAAGACAGCGGCACAGGCCTGTCCCGGCAACTGCGGTCTGGTCTCGGATGGCTGCGGCCTGCTCATCGACTGCTCGCAGATCACTGCCTATCAATGCCCAGCGGGCAAGGCCTGCGGTGCGGGCGGCGTCGCCAACCAGTGCGGCGATGCCACCGCGGGCGGCTGCCAACTGGTCACCCAGCAGGTCGCCTGTGGCGGCACACAGTGCGGCCTGGCCGGCGACGGCTGCACGGCCAGCTATAGCTGCGGCACGTGCACGAGCAATCAGATCTGCACCAATGGCAGTTGCGTAGCTGCCTGCACGCCCGTCGGCCAGCCCACGGCCTGTGCGAACAAACAATGCGGTCAGGTCAGCGACGGCTGTACGGGCACGTATGATTGCGGCACTTGCGTTACGGGCACGCAGTGCGGCTTGAAGACGGCGTTCCAGTGCGACGCGCCGCCTCCTCCGACGTGTCTGCCGCTGACGGCGGCTGCCGCGTGCGTCGGCAAGCAGTGCGGCGTCGTGTTCGACGGCTGTGGCACGGCGGGCGCCAACCAGATCAATTGCGCCACGGTCAGCGGCGGCTGCACCGCGGGAACGTACTGCGGCATCAAGACGCCGTTCGTGTGCGACGCCCCCCCGCCGCCGACGTGCACGCCTGCGACCTCGTGCGCCAGCCTCGGCTGGAACTGCGGCTTTGCGGTCGACAGCTGCGGCACCGTCTTCGACTGCTCGAAGGAGTTCCCCGCGTGCGATCCGGTCACGCAGGCCTGCATCGGCGGCATCGGCGGCGTGCCCGCAACCTGCCAGACCGGCTCCGGCGGCGGTGGTGGCGGCACCTGTGACGTGTGCACTGCCATCCCCGACTGCAGCGCCAAGAGTCAGGTCACCAAGCTCACCGGCCGCGTCATCACGCCCGGCAAAAACGACGCCAACACCGCCAACCAGGTCGGCGTGCCCAACGCCTTCGTTTACATCCTCACCAAGGACGACGCGACGCTCCTGCCCGCGATCGACACCGGCATTCCCAAGGACGGCAGCGGCAACCTGCTCACCGCCTGCGATCGCTGCGACACGCAGGATCTGGGCCCGGTGCTCGCGAGCGCGACGACCAACGAGAAGGGCCAGTACACGCTGTCGGGCAACATCCCGGTCAACAAGGAATTCGTGCTGGTCGTGAAGATCGGCAAGTGGCGTCGTGCGGTGAAGTACACGCTGGCTTCGGGCGGCGCGTGCGCCACCACGGCGGTACCCACGCTCACCACGCGCCTGCCGCGCTCGAGCAGCGATGGGCTCGGCGCGAACATCCCGCACGTCGCCGTGTCCACCGGTCAGGTCGATGCGATCGAGTGCGTGTTCTACAAGATGGGTGTCGCGGCCAGCGAGTTCGCACTGCCCGGCAGCGGCGCCACGGCCGCTTCACGCATCCACATGTATCGCTCCACCGACGCCGGTGGCGAGAAGATGGGTTCGGGAACCACGGCGTACACCGACTTCACTCCCGACACCGACTTGTATCGCGACAACACGCGACTCAACGGCTACGACATGGTGGTCTTCGACTGCGAAGGCTCGGCCTACGAAGACAACACCTACGATGTGAACGTGCGCAAGTACGTGAACCGGGGTGGACGCATGTTCGCCAGTCACTGGAGCTACACCTGGCTGCACGACAACGCGGGCGTCAACTACACCCCCGCGACGGCGCTCGACACGCGGTTGGACACCAGCGCCAACTGGCAGAGCAGTAACTCCACGCCGAGCTCCGGCACGGGCTACGTGTCCGTTGGCCGACCGCGCGCCAACACCGGCAAGATCACCACTTTCGCCAACTGGTTGGTGAACGAGGGCGCCGCCACGCTGGCCAACGGCAACTACACCTTCGGCATCACCGACCCACGCGATCTCGCGGCTGCGGTGAACACCGGCTCGGACGAGTGGGTGTATCGGTTCCCGGGCGGGACCACCGGGACCTGCGGCACGTGCGAGGGCTCGAATCAGACCACCTGCCAGACCAGCGCACGTTGCACCTGGAGCGGTAGCGTGTGCACGTCGACTCCGGCGTGCTCCTCGGCCAGTAACTCCACGGCCTGTGGCGGGCTGTCCGGCTGCGTGTGGTCGAACGGCTTCTTCGGCGCGAGCTGCGGCGTGGCCACGTGCCGCAACAGCACCTCGCAGAGCACCTGCAACGCCACCACGGGCTGCGCCTGGGCGCCCGCCGCGAGCACCGTGCAGCAGTACTCGTTCAACACGCCTTTCACCGCTCCGAGCACCGACATCTGCGGTCGCGTCGCTTACAGCGCGTTCCATGTGTCGCCTGCCAGCAGCGGCAACTTCAGCGGCGTGGTCTTCCCGGGCGGCTGCGGTGCCAACAACGGCAACCTGACCGCGCAAGAGAAGGTGCTGCTGTACATGCTCTTCGATCTCGCCGGCTGCGTGAGCACCGGCGGTACGCCGACTCCGCCGGCCTGCACGCCGCTCGACCCGAAGACCTCGTGCACGACGGGCGTGTGCGGTGTCATGGCCAACGGCTGCGGTGGCACGATCGACTGCGGCGCGTGTGGAAGTGGCCAGGTCTGCGGTGCGAACAACACCTGCGCACCTGCCGGCTGCACGAAGACCACGTGCGCCGCGCAGGGTGCGACCTGTGGCACGATCGCCGATGGTTGTGGCGGTACGCTGACCTGTCCCGTCTGTGCGGTCGGTCAGACCTGCGGCCTGTTCACGCCCAATCAGTGCGGTCAGACCTGCACGCCGCTGTCCACGCAGATTGCATGCGCGGGCAAGTGCGGCGCCGCGTCCGACGGCTGCGGAAACGTCGTGCAGTGCCCGGCGTGCGGCAATGGTCAGGTGTGCATCAACAACACCTGCAGCACCGGCTCGTGCACGCCGCTCAGCTCGTGTCCGGCGGGCAAAGACTGCGGCGTGATCAGCGACGGTTGCAGTGGGACCGTCAGCTGCGGCGCCTGCACGCTGCCGCAGGTCTGTGGCGCTGGCGGCGCAGCCAACCAGTGTGGCCAGCCCTCGTGCACGCCGCTCACCTGTGCATCGCTCAACGCCGATTGCGGCTTCATCGGCGACGGCTGCGGCGGTTCGGCCGACTGCGGCGTGTGCGGTGCCGGTAAGGTCTGTGGCCTGGGTGGCCCGAACAAGTGCGGCGGCTGCATGCCGACCACCTGCTCTGCGGCAGGTGCACACTGCGGTCAGATCGGTGACGGCTGCGGTGGCGCGGTCGACTGCGGCCCATGCCCGATAGGGCAGATCTGCGGTGCGACCACGCCCAACCAGTGCGGCACCGGGCCCTCTTGCACGCCCGGCACTTGCTCGGCGGCTGGCGCGCAGTGCGGCCTGATCGGCGATGGCTGCGGTGCGGTGGTGGACTGCGGCAAGTGCGCTGCGAACTTGGTGTGCGGCATCAAGTCGCCCAACAAGTGCGACGCGCCTCCGGCCTGCACGCCACAGAGCTGCAGCGCGCTCGGCGCGCAGTGCGGTCAGGTCGGCGATGGCTGCGGCGGCCTGATCAACTGCGGCTCGTGTCCGGCCGGTCAGCAGTGCGGTGTCTCGCAACCCAACAAGTGCACCGGCGTGCAATGACGGCCGGCCGCTGACGGCGGCGGCCTCGCAAAGCTTCGTGGTACGTGCAGACGGTGCGCTAAGGGCCCGTCTGCACGCGTGCGCGCGGTTTGCTACCGGGACGCAGGGTAGGGGTCGTGCACGCGCAGCAGGCGACCCTTGCTCGGATCGCAGACCCAGGCGTTGTCATGCTCGTCGGCGGTCACGCAGTGCGTGCTCACGGGGGCCGACAACGAGCCCAGCACCTTCAGCTTGCCCTGCAGGCTCACGGACACGATCGTGAGGCAGGCGCACGCGCGGCCCGCCAGGTACAGGTGGCGCAGCCTGGGGTTCCAGCCGACCACGTCGTAGCCCGAGCCGCTCCTGCGCTTGTTGATCACGCGCCCGTCATGCCGCGTGTCCAGAACGCTGACCGTGCCTTCGCTGCAGACCGCGAGCAAGAAGCCGGTCTGTGCGTCGAAGGCGATGCCGCGGGAGGCTTCGCACGCGTTGGGCCACTGCCCCACGATCCTGCGCGAAGCCAGATCGATGGCCAGGCTGAAGGTCTGCCAGCGGTGTGTGTACGCGCGCCCATCCGCCTCATCGATCACGAGCGACTCCGGGCCGTTGGCCACGTGGATCGTGCCCGCATGCGTGAGCCCGGGCACCGCATCCTGTGACACAGAGAAGATCTCGATCTGCTCGGCGTCGGGCTCGGTGACCCACAGCTCGCTGCGCGTCGCCACGAAGCGCACGTAGTCCGGCTGCGCCGCCAGCTTGACCGAGCAGACGATGCGCAGGGTCTTGGGGTCGATCGCGTACGCTTGCTTGGAGGTGCGGTCGCTCACGAAGAGCAAGCCACGGCCCTCGTCGACCGAGGTCACCCCGAAGTTGTGGCCGCCCGCGTACTGCGCGTCGGTGCTGAAGCCGCGGACCGCGCTGAGCTGCCCCGTCTGCGGCTCGATCAAGCTCAGCGCGCCGGCTCGGCCACTGGGCACGAGCACGCGTTGCAGTGTGCTCGAGTAGCGCAGATCGTCGAAGCCAATCCCCGCCTCGCCCTGCGGAATTGGAAAAGCCGTGCCGGCTGGCTCACGACCGCCCGCGAACGCGAAGCTCGAGGCCGCGGCCACGGTCGCAGCCACCACCAGTCCAACGCGGATCGCATTGCGTCCCAGGACCGCGCGCTCGGGGGGCATGGGGCCGTCGGTCATGCGTCAGCTCTCGATGCCGATGCGTACGCTGGCCACGGCCACCAGCACTTCGCGCAGGAACAGCACCAGACCCGCAGTGAAGGCCGCGATCGCCGCGATGAACAGCCCGGCGAGCACCTTCGAGAAGTCCACGAGCAAGATCGAGCCGAGAAAGGCGAACGCGATCAGCAAGCAAACCAGGAGCGCCGCCGACGTGCACGCGGTGATCGCGTGGTTCACCAGCGTACGCCGTCGCGCCAGCATGCGCAGCTCGCCGGTGAGCGGCGCACGCTCTTCACCCGTGAGCTTCGACAGACGATCGGCGAGCACGCGTGCCCGATCGACGATGCGCCCCAGGCGATTGGACAGCACCCCGAGGATCGTGCCGAGGGCGGTGAGCAGGAAGACGGGTGCAACCGCGAGCTGGATCGTGTGTGCGATGTCCGTCAGGTGAGCTTCGGCTGGCATCTCGGCGCGCATGATACACTGGCCGTCGAGCGGAGGGCACGCGATGAAGCTGTACGACTGGAAAGCCGCACCAAACCCCCGGCGCGTACGCATCTTCTTGGCCGAGAAGGACCTCTCGATTCCACGCGAAGAGGTCGGTGCCGGCTGGGCGCTCAAGCCCGAGTTCATCGCCAAGAGCACGCACCGGCTCACGCCCATGCTCGAGCTCGACGACGGCACGTTGATCGGCGAAGCGATGGCGATCTGCCGTTACTTCGAGGCCCTGCACCCGGAGCCTCGTCTCTTCGGCACCGATGCGAAGTCGATCGCGCTCGTCGAAATGTGGGAACGCAAGTGCGACTTCGAGGGCATGCAGGCCGTGGCCGAGGTGTTTCGCAACAGCTTGCCCGCCTTCGCCGACCGGGCGCTGGCCGGGTACGACGTGCCAGTTCCGCAGCTCCCGGCGCTCGTCGAGCGCGGCAAGCTGCGTGTGCAACGTTTCTTCTGCGAGCTGGACCAGCGGCTTTCGACACAACGTTACGTTGCAGGTACGGTGTACTCCGTGGCCGATATCACCGGGTTGTGTGCCGTGGACTTTGCCAAGCGCGTGAAGCTCGAGATGCCCACGGCATGCGCTCAGCTGATGCGCTGGCACGCAGAGGTCTCCGCGCGACCCAGCGCGAGCGCATAGGCATGGCAACTGCGTCGCGACAGCTGGATACGAAGGGACTCGGCGCGGCGCGGCGGTCACGCTCGCGAGTGGGCGCGGCATGGCTCTTGCGGTGTGCGCCGCTCGCGCTCATCGCGGCGTGTGCCTCGAGCGCGACGCATTCGCCTGCCGCCCAAGTTGCAGCCGCCGACAGCGGCCTGGTGACGCGCGGTCTCGACGCTGGCGCCGGCACGACGAACGTAACGAATGGAGATGCCGTGCCGAGCACGGATGCAGCGACGCGCAGCAGCTCCGACGCGGCTCTGGCGCTCGACGCAGCCGCCAGCAGCGTGGCCAGCATCGACACCCCGGCCGACCAGTGGACGTGGCTTCCCATCGACGGCGCGCGCTGCGCCAACGGCACGCCCACGGGGGTCGGCATCAATCGTTCCACCGTGAGCAACGACCTCGTGATCATGCTCGAAGGCGGCGGCGCGTGCTGGGATGCCGACACCTGCATCACCACGCCAGCCGCCGTGCACTTGCAAGACACCTACGACGCCACGCTCTTCGCCAGCGACTTCGTCGTGCACACGAGCCCCGTGATGCGCGACCCGAACAATCCCTTCGCCACCGCAACCACCGTGTTCGTCCCGTATTGCACCGGCGACCTGCACGCTGGCGACGTCACGCGCACCTACAGCGTGGGCGGCACCACGCGGCAAGTGCAGCACGTCGGCGCACGTAACATCGACGCCGCGCTTGCACGCCTGCGCAGCGGCCTGCCGCTCCCGCACACCGTGTGGGTCCTGGGAAGCAGCGCCGGTGGCTACGGTGCGACGCTCAACTTCGCCCAGATCGCCGCCGCGTTCCCCGGCGCGCAGTTGCACATGCTGGCTGACTGCGCGCCACTGGTCACGCCCGCTGGCGCACGCTTCAGTACCTGGCGGACCGCGTGGCAGATGCGCACTCCGCTGGGTTGCAACAATTGCGATACGAGCTTCGGCTCCGTCATCGACGCGCTGGCGACCAAGTACCCAAGCTCACGCATCGGCCTACTGGCCTTCGCCCAAGACGCCACGATCGCCAGCTACTTCGGCTTCGACGGTCCAACCCTGCAGCAGCAGCTCGATGCGCTGCTCGCAGCGTCGTACCAGCACCCGGCCACGCGTTATTTCGTTGCGCCCGGCAGCATGCACACCATGCTCGGCAGCGTCGCCACACAGAAGGCCGGCGATGGAACAACGCTGCAGGCTTGGCTCACCGCCTGGATGTTAGGCCTACCGAGCTGGCAGAACGCCCGCTAGCCGCCCCAAAAATCCACTGGATTTTCGCAGCAAATCACTCTAAGTAGAGGCCGTCACTCTGCGCCCGTAGTTCAGCTGGATAGAGCGTCGGACTTCGAATCCGAAAGTCGGGGGTTCGAATCCCTCCGGGCGCGCTGAACTTTCCCAGTGATGTCGATGACTTTGGCGCCCCCCGTCCGCGCCGCTCGCTTCACCGGCAGCGATTCTGTAGCCAAACTGTAGCCAATCTCGGCGGCGGGCTTCGTGCTGAACAGCTCGTCGAGCTTGGCGGCGGCCGCACGTTGCATCGAGGACACCACTGGTCTCGACCGAGCTGCACGATGATGCCGTGCAGGTGCGCGTGATCTTCCGCGGTGAGCATGCTGCGGACGACGCAAGCGGAGTTGGGCGCGGCTCGTACGCTCTTGCGTGGGCGGCGGAGCACTGCGGTCACTACGCATCAAGCGCAAGGGACGACAGCTGCGGGCCGGCGAAGCCGAGCGCTGGACGCGCGATTACTTCCATGGCCTGGGGCTCGTGCGCCTGCGCGGGACTGTTCGGTACCCGGAGGCTGCGTAATGCACACACCCGAAACCTCACCGGTAAGCCGTATGCGGGAAATCCGCACGTACGGTTTGAAAGGGGGGCTTGCCCTTTCACCGATGAACAACCGTTCTTCGAACGGATAGGGCAGGATCTACCAATGCTCACGTTGCGCTACGTGCTCTGCGACGTCTTCACCGAACGCCCGCTCACCGGCAATGCCTTGGCCGTGTTCACCGACGCGCGTCGCCTCAGCACCGCGACCATGCAGGCGCTCGCCCGTGAGCTCAACCTGTCCGAGAGCGTGTTCGTGTTGCCACCGAGCGCGGGTGGCCACGCGCGCATTCGCATCTTCACGCCCTCGCAAGAGCTACCGTTTGCCGGACATCCCACCCTGGGCGCCGCGTTCGTGCTGGGCGGGCCGATGCAGAGCGAATACGTGCGCCTGGAAACGGGCGCCGGCATCGTGCCCGTCGCGCTCGAGCGCGAGGCCGCTCGCATCATCTTCGGCTGGATGTCGCAGCCCGTTCCCAAGGTCAGCCCGTTCGAGCCGCAGGCGGAGCTCTTCTCGGCCCTGGGCGTGACGGGTTCCGTTCTACCAGTCGAGAGCTACGACCTCGGACCCACCCACCTGTTCGTGCGCTTGCCGTCCCAAGACGAAGTGGCGCGCTTGCAGCCCGACCTGCGCGCGCTGCAGCGGCTGTGCACGCAGGCGGTGAACGTGTTCGCGGGCGAGGGTCTGCGCTGGAGGACCCGAGTGTTCGCACCGAGCCACGGCGTCGCCGAGGATGCGGCCACCGGATCGGCTGCAGGTCCCCTGGCCGTTCACTTGCTGCGGCACGGGCTGATTGGCTCGGGCGATACCATCACGATCGAGCAGGGCGCAGAGCTGCAGCGGCCGAGCACACTGTACGCGCGCGTGCACGGCAGCCGCGAGCAGATCGAGCGGGTCGAGGTCGGGGGCAGTGCGGTGATCCTCGGACGCGGCGAGCTCACGCTGCGCGACCGGATGAGCTGAGCGTCGGCATCTGGCCGAGGTCGCGTGCCCGCCGCCGTTGGCGGCGTCTCAGCGCGGGCTGTCGTCGCGTTGGGCGGGCTGCCACTCGCCGAGCTTCTTCACGTCGTGGCGGATCCACGCGTCGGCTGCGCGATAGGCGAGCTCGTCGCCGAACGGCGTGAGCCGGCGCACGTGATCGATGCCGCTCTCACGGCTCGTTCAGACCACGGATCGCCGCCGCGTCCACGTGCGCGGACCAGTCCCAGCCGCTGCACGTCGCGCCCGGCAGCTCGCGCTGCAGGCGGCGGCCAAAGGCACGCAGGGCCTGGTCGATATCCGGTCCGGTGTAGCTCATGTGCACGCGCGCGACCGTGCGGTGCTCGCGCACCGAGAAGAGCGCTGCCGAGACTTCGAAGGGATCGCTCGCGCCGTCCGTGCCGCTGCCGGTCTGATTGCGTCCGCCGCGTCCGCCGCCCGCGCCGCGCCCGCCGCCGCCGCGTCCCATACGCCCGCCGCGCCCAGCACCCGCGCCAGGGTTCGCGCGCTGCGAAGGTGAGCCGCTGACCTCACCGCTGCGCGGCTGTGGACGGCCGGCGATCGTGACCAGCATGATCGTGTCACCTTGGGCGGCAGGCAAGAGCCGCTCGAGCAAGGCGTCGGTCACACCGTTGTTGTTCACGTAGCCATCCACGGCGTCGGCCAACTCCGGAGTCGTGCCGAACCATGCGTCGCTGTACGCGACCTCGCAGTCCTGCGCTTCGAACGGCGCCGAGGCTTCGGGTCCGAGCGCGGCCCAACCCGAGCGGCTCAACAGGCCATCGCGTTTGATGCCGAAGGTCGAGACGCGTCTGCCAGTCCGCGCGAAGCCGGGGTCGTAGCTCAGGTTGAAGGTCGTCTCGGCGCACCCGGTGACACCGGCGGCGAAGCCGAGTGCGAGCGAGAGCAGCGCGCGAGCGCTTGGCGACCAGCAGCGGGTGAACGGCACGCGCTGAAGCTAGCACGGCCTCGTGCGTCGCCCCGGGGCGTCGTGGCGGCCGTCCGCTGGCGTCTGCGCCGGTGTGGTTGAGTGTGCGGTTCCGCTCGCAGTGCCAGCGTGCGGCGTTCCGCCCTTCGCCGCGTTCGTCGCGCGGCACCGCGTCTTGAGCATGGGAGGTGGCGCGAGTTTTCAGCTCGCTGCGGCGCGCTGCCGCAGCCACTGGTGCAGCGCCATGGGAAGATCGCGAAACATTCTCGGTCGCCAGCTGTTCGAACTTCCACGCCTCAGTTCCATGCAATAGGAGAACACATGTCCTACGTTCGCATCTCGGTCACCGCGTTTTGCGTCGCACTCGCGGGTTGTCCTTCGAACAACTCTTCGTCCTCGCCGGTCTCTGTCGGCGCCGCGCCCGCAGCCGATACGGCAGCGGCGATGAGCAAGACCTCGGCATCCGAAGTGGCGCTGTCGTCGGTGTCGGGTTCGGTCGCAGACACCGATGGCGTCAACACCGAGCTCGCTTCGAACGACGCGGGCTCACGCTGGCATGATCTCGCGGACCTGCTCGGCCTCGCGCCTTCGCGCGCGCTGGCAGCGCCCACGGCCTGCCCTGTTCTGAGCAACACGACGCTCGCCGACTGCAGCGCCGGCAAGCTCACGCTCAAGCTCGACGGCTGCCAGTACGAGCGCCTGAACAAGAGCTTCGCCAAGCCCGTGTGGATGGGCAGCAAGCTCTTGGACTTCGGTGCCAGCTGCCCGAAGCGGCTGGCGCTGGTCACCGATCTGACGCGCACGGTGGGCGATGGCACCGAACGCACCGCGGCGGACGGCGTGGTGTTGAAGATCGACACCTCCACCGCGAGTGGTTACGACTCGACGATCGCGCCGTCGCCGTCAGGTGGAACCCATGTCACGAAGTCCGCGAGCGGCCGTTCCATCGAGATCCTCGGCATCCACTACGTGGCAGAGAAGAGCGCGACCGACAGCACCAAGCTCTGGGACCACACCGTGTCGACCGCGAGCCCGGTCGACGTGAAGATCGAGAGCGACGGGACGCGCCTGGTCTCCGGCACCGTCACCGTGCAGCACAACCTGGCGAAGTTCACGGCGAAGGCGGAGCTCGCCGACGTCGCGTTCGATGCGCTCAAGTGCGGTTGCTTGCCGATCAGCGGCAGCGTGACCACGACGCTCACCGGCAGCCGCACCGGCACCGAAACGCTCGACATCACGGCTTGCGGCCAGGGCACCTACACCGACGACAAGGGCGTGAAGTCCACGATCGTGCTGACGCACTGTCTGTAGAGGTCGCGCCGCTTCACTGCAGCGACTCACCAAAAGCAACCAGCCCTCACCACGTTCGTGGGAGGGCTGGTTGCTGCACTCTAGTGTTGTAGGTGTCTAGCGACGCGGGCCGCCGCGTCCACCGCCGCGGTCGTCGCGGCGCGGGCCACGTCCACCACCACCGCGGTCGTCGCGGCGCGGGCCACGGTCACCGCTCGGCTCGCGCTCCACGTAACCTTCCGGCTTGGGCAGAAGCGCCTTGCGCGAGAAGCGCACGCGGCCTTCGCGGTCGACCTCGATGATCTTCACTTCGACCTCGGAGCCCATCTGCATGACGTCCTCGACGTTCTCCACGCGGGCGTAGTCGATCTCGGAGACGTGCAAGAGGCCGTCTTTGCCCGGTGCGAACTCGAGGAACGCGCCGTAAGGCTCGATGCGCACGACCTTCGCCTTGTAGACCTCGCCGACTTCCGGCGTCATGGTCAGCGTCTTGATGATCTCGATGGCCTTGAGGACGCTCTCGCTGTCGGGCGAGGCGATCGACACGGTGCCGTCGTCCTCGATGTCGATGGAGCAGCCGGTCTGATCGACGATCGCCTTGATCATCTTGCCGCCTGGTCCGATGACCGTGCGGATCTGATCGGGCTTGACCTTGATCTGCGTGATGCGCGGCGCGTGCTGCGAGAGCTCCGGGCGCGCGGTGGCAAGCGTCTCGTTCATCTTCCCGAGCACGTGCAAGCGACCGGCCTTGGCTTGCGTCAGCGCCTTCTCGACGACCTCACGCGTGAGGCCCGAGATCTTGATGTCCATCTGGATGGCGGTGATGCCCTTCTCGGTGCCGCAGACTTTGAAGTCCATGTCGCCGAGATGATCTTCGTCGCCCAGGATGTCGGTGAGCACCGCGTATTTGTCGGTGAGCATGATGAGGCCCATCGCGACGCCGGCCACGGGCGCCTTGATCGGAATGCCGGCGTCCATCATCGCGAGCGCACCGCCGCAGACGGTGGCCATCGACGATGAGCCGTTGCTCTCGGTGATCTCCGAGACCAGGCGAATCGTGTACGGGAACTCTTCCTTGCTGGGCAGCATGCGCGCGAGCGCACGTTCCGCGAGGTGACCGTGACCGATCTCGCGACGGCCGGGGCCGCGCATCGGCTTCACTTCACCGACCGAGAAGGGCGGGAAGTTGTAGTGCAGCAAGAAGCGCTTCCAGTTCTCTTCGACGAGGCCGTCGATGCGCTGCTCGTCGCGCGAGGTGCCCAGCGTGGCCACGCAGATGGCCTGCGTCTCACCGCGGGTGAAGAGCGTGGACCCGTGCGTACGCGGCAGAAAGCCCACTTCGATGTTGATCGGACGCACCGTGGTGAGGTCGCGGCCGTCGACACGCTGGCCTTCGTACACGACCTGCTCGCGCATCACGTTGTAGCGATGCTCTTCGTACTCTTCCTTGATGAAGCTTTCCTGGCCGACGAACTCGGTGGCGAGCGCGGTGACAGTCTGCTTCTTCACTTCCTTGAACTTCAGGTAGCGCGCGCCCTTGTCGCGGATGCTGCACGCTTCCTTGATGCCCTGCTGCGAGACCGCCTTGACGCGATCCACGAGGCCAGCTGGCGCTTCGACCTTCTTGAACGGCCACTTGGCCACGCCCACGGCTTCGCGCATGCGGTCTTGCAGGTCGATCACGCTCTGCACGGCGTCCTTGCCGAAGAAGATCGCGTCGGCGAAGTCTTGCTCGCTGATCTCGCCACACTCGCCTTCCACCATCACGATGGCGGTACGGCTGGCCGAAACGACGATGTTGATGTCGCCCTTTTCGGTCTCCTCGTAGGTGGGGTTGGCGATGAACTTCCCGTCCACGCGGCCCACGCGCAGGCTGGCGATCGGGCCGGCCCACGGAATCGGCGAGATGTGCAGCGCGCACGAGGCGCCGATCATGCCGAGCACGTCGGAGGGGTTGTTCTTGTCGACCGAGAGCACGGTCGCGACGACCTGGATCTCGTTGCGGTAACCCTCCGGGAAGAGCGGGCGGCAGGGGCGGTCGATCAGGCGCGAGACGAGGATCTCGTCGTCGCGCAGCCGGCCTTCACGCTTGAAGAAGCCACCGGGAATGCGGCCTGCGGCGTAGGTCTTCTCGACGTAGTCGACGCTCAGCGGCAGGAAGTCGATGCCGGGGCGCGCTTCCATGGTGCCGCACGCGGTGACGAGCACCACGGTCTCGCCGCAAGTGACGAGCACGGAGCCCTGCGCTTGCTTCGCGATACGACCGGTCTCGATCGTAACGGTCTTGTCGCCAATCTTAACACTCTCTCTAATGATCACGTTCGTGCCTCCTGCAGGGAGCCGCGCCTTCGCTTCGATCCGCGGCTTACGTCCTCGGACCGTCGGTCACCGTACATGAGTACGGCTCCCGGTAGTCCTGCGGGCGCGCTCGCGGCTCGAAGCAAAATCACGGCTCGGGTCTCCAGCGTGACCTGATGCGGCGTGACCTAACGGGTGGGGACGAGGGCAGACTGCGGTGATGCAGCTGTCAGCTTCCTGGACACCTGGTCGGGCACTCGGCTCAGGCGAACCTCGTGGGTTCTTGGCGCTGGCTTGTGCCGGCGGAGAGGTGGACTCGGTCCTCGGTTCCAGGGCTGTAGTTACACACCCTCCGCGAAGAGCCGCAGGCTGCTTCGCGGGTATGTCACTAAAGCCTTCGAATCGAAGATCGAAGAGCCAACCGCTCCGATCGACAGCATGTCAAAGAACAACCGCCGAAGGACCATTCCTGCGGCGGTACAACGCAAACGGGGCGCCCGTTTTGGAGCGCCCCGTGAACCTTACTTGCGGATGCCGAGCGAACCGATCAGCGAGCGGTAGCGGCCGACGTCTCGCGAGCGCAGATAGTCGAGCAAGCGGCGGCGCTGGCTGACGAGCATGAGCAGACCGCGGCGCGAGTGATGGTCCTTGGCGTGTACCTTGAAGTGCTCGGTGAGCTGGCGGATGCGCTCGGTGATGAGCGCAATCTGCACCTCGGGAGAGCCCGTATCGCCCTCGGAGGTTTGGAACTTCTTGATGACTTCGGACTTGATCTGCTGACTGAGCGCCATGGTCATTGCTGCCTTACGGCTTTCTTCTTACGTACACTCTCGGTGTTTGGACGGCGCAGTATGCAGAGCCCGTCCGGACCCGTCAAGCAAGCACGCCGGCTAGCCTGGGGGGAGCGCTGGCCTAGCGCGATTGCAGCACGGAGTCCAGGCGTTCTGCGGTGGTTGCGGTGAGCTCGATCTCGGAGGGCAGGGCCTCCTTCTCGGTCACCAGGGGATAGCGCACGGCCACAGAGCCGCTGAACCGGGGCACGGCCAGACTGTCCACGGCGGCGAGCAGACAGCGCCGTAATTCTTCTGCAATCTTCCCCGTGACCTCGGCCGAGACCACCTCGCGCTCGGCCAGGCGGAAGGCGAAGACGGCGCGCACCTGGTAGTCGGGGCGACCTGCGCGGTCCATGCGGAAGCAACCGCGCGCCACGGGGATGATGCGCTGCCGCAACATCGACAGCAGGGGCGAGGAGGGCATGCCTTCACCCAGGCTGCTGACCACGGCGGGCGGGGGGGCGGCCGGCTTCGCTGCCGGCAGGGCGCAGCCGGCGCGTTCCACGGCCAGGACCACAGGGTGCAGGTCCGAGCTTTGGCCGGAATAGCGTTGTGCGGGGCCGCGCCGGTCGCAGCGGCTCGGCGGCGTTCTTGTTGCGCTGCCTTGTGGGTCCGGGCGGCCCTGGCCGGCCAGCGCGAGATCGCGCGCGTCCACGGCCGCGAGCGCGGCGCGAGGGTCGCGTGCGCCGCGCAGCTCTGCGCCGCGCACCCCGAGGCTCGCGAGTAGCTCGGGTGCGGGCGTGGTCGCGGCCAGCGTGCGGCCATCGACGCGCAGCGCAGACAAGCGCGTGACCTGCGCTTCGTAGCTCAGCTCCTCGCCGTGGCGCAGCGCCGGCAGCTCGAGCTTGTGGCGGCCGTCGGACACACGCAGCTCGCTGGCCGCGACCGGCGCGAACAACACCGACACGCGCTCCTCGAGCGCCGCGCTGTCGTGGCTGTGCTCGGCTTCGCCCGCCTGCTCGCCTGCCTCCACCACGACACCACGCGTGAGCGCTGCGCCGCGCGCGAGCGCCGCGCTGCAGGCTCGGTCCGCCAGATTCAGCACCGACACCTCCACGCCTGCGCGTCGCGCGGCCTCGAAGGCCCGTGCCGGGCCTGTCGTCAGTCCGCCGTCCCCGATCACGAGCACCGCGCGTCGCAGGGCCTGGCTCCGGGCGAAGCCCCAGCTCTCGAGCAGCTGCCATGCGCTCTCGAAGCGCGTCGCCGAGCCGAGCTCTGCGTCGTCGCTCACGGAGGCGAAGCTTTGCAGCGAGACCGCGCTGGGCACGAGCGCCTGCGGCAAGATCGAGACCGCTCGCGACGCAAACATCAGCGCGCGCACGCGACTGCCTTTGGGCGCCTGCGACAACACCGCTGCGATCGCGCCCAGCACGCGCGTGCGCGCTGGACCTTCCATCGAGGGCGAGACGTCGATGGCCAGCACGAGATCCAGGGGTCGCAGAGGGGCCGGCCCGGCGCGCACGTAGGCACGCATGCACTGCGCGTCGCCGCACGCAAAGCGCCACAGCTGCGCCGACAGCCCCGGCTGCTCACGAGCCTGTGCCACGATCTCGACCGCAGTCCACGCATCGAACGTCCACGGCGCCGCGTCTTCGGCGGCGGCTCGCTGGCCCACTTCGACGAGCTCGAGCGCCCCGCTGCGCACCGTCAGCTGCAGCGCAGCGGCGCGTGGATCCATGCCGCGCGCCGGCAAGCGCAGGCGCACGCTGCCGCCGCGCTGCGGCGTGGCTGTCAGGTAGCTCACGCGTACGCTGAGCGGGTGCCCCAGAGCGACCGGTGCAGCTGTCAGCAGAAACACCGTGGCCGTGGCGTCACGGAGCTTGTGCACGTGTGCGACCGGTGCCTGATGCGTCTGCGTGGTCGGACCGCGAGCCTGCACCGCGTCGTCGTACGCACCACGCAGCTGCGGCTCGTCGTCCGGCAGTGCCTTGCGCTCGCCCGCGTCGTTCTGCACCAGCAGCGAGCCGAGCGCCGCATCGGGCGGGACCGCGAGGCGATACATCACTTCGGCTGGGCGCTCGCTGTTGCTCTCGAAACGCAGCTCGCTCGTGACCATCGACAAGCCAGCGGCCAGCTCCACCGTCACGCGGTGCGTGCTCTCGCGCACGTTCGGGATGGCCGTGAGCACCTCGCCCGCGCGCACCTCAAGGATCGGCGGCGCCGGGCCGAAGCGCTGCAGGTCGGCCGCGCCACGCGTTGGCTGTGCTTTGGGCTCGCTGCGCGCGCGACCGGCGTCGGGTGCGTCCGGTTCGCGCGGCAGCCCGATCGGGTCGTTTGGGTCGTTGGCGAGCGGCAGGATGTCTTCGATTTGCACCTCGTCGCGCGGCGGCTCGGCTCGCGCGGGCAGCGTCAGGCACAGCCATGCGCACAGCCATGCGCACAGCCATGCGAGCGAGCTTCGCCTCGTCACACGGGCCGGCACGCTCGGGTTTCGGCGGGCATTCGAGGCCGACAGACAGGGCACCTGCAGAGCATGCCACATGGCGACGTGGCCGAGCGCTTGTCTCACTCCGGGGTCATGACGCGCTGCTGGGCCTCTGCTAAGAGCAGTGAAGTGGCTGCAGGCGCCAGCCTGCGTGTATGGTGCTCGTAGGGATGAAGACGCACGGCTCGATCGCTTCGATGGCAAGGGCAAGGGCAAGCGCAAGCGCAAGCGCAAGCAGGCTGCTACACGGCGTGGCCGTGTTCCTGTGCGCGGCTGCGGTCGCGGGCTGCGTCTCCACCAACCTCGGCTCGAAGCTGGCGGGCGAGGCCTGCACGCGCTCCGACCAGTGCGTCTCGGGCCTCTCGTGCGTCAAGGGCGTTTGCCAGTCGATTGCGCCCGGCGACGCGGGTGATGCCGGCTTTCAGGCCGACGCGAACTCCGCCGATGCCGGTCACGAGCTCGACGGCTCGTTCACCCACGACGACGCGGGCGACGACGGCGGAAAGTGACGCGGCCGGCTGCCGCTGTGTAGACTGACCTCGTGCGAAGCTGCCCCAAGTGCGGGACGCGCTACTCGGACGACCTGGCGTATTGCCCCAGTGACGGCAGCGCCACCACGCTGGTCGCTCCACAGGGCGCCGACGTCGATCCTCTGGTCGGTACCACCATCGACGGTCGCTACCGGATCGAGGCGCGCATCGGTGAGGGCGGCATGGGCGTCGTGTATCGCGCCTCGCACACAGTGCTGAAGAAAGCCCTTGCCATCAAGGTGATGCGCGGCGAGCAGGCGCAAGACCCCGAGGTCGTGCAGCGCTTCGTTCAAGAGGCGCAGTCGGTGTCGGCGATCCGTCACCCGAACATCATCGGCATCAGCGACTTCGGTACCACCACCGATGGCTCGGTTTACTTCGCGATGGAGTACCTGCAGGGCCAGAGCCTGGGCAAGGCGATGGAGCACGGACCGCTGGCGCGTGAGCGCGCCGTCCACATCTTCGTGCAGATGGCGAGCGCGCTCGACGCTGCGCACCAACGCGGCATCGTCCATCGCGATCTCAAGCCTGACAACGTGTTCCTGATCCGACAGGACAGGCGCGACGACTTCGTCAAGGTGCTCGACTTCGGCATCGCGAAGGTGAAGAACGCGGCCGCGAAGATCACGCGCACCGGCATGGTGTTTGGCACGCCGCACTACATGTCGCCGGAGCAGGCCGCTGGCCAGGCGGTGGACCACCGCTCGGACATCTATTCGTTTGGCGTGATCATGTACCAGGTGTTCGCCGGCCAGCTGCCCTTCGACGCGGAGTCGTACATGGGCGTGATGACCAAGCACATGTACGACGAGCCCGTGCCACCCAGCCGCATCGTGCCGCAGCTGCGCGGCGCGGCCGAGGCCGTCATCATGAAGGCGCTCGAGAAGAAGCCCGAGCGGCGCTACCAGTCCATGCTCGATCTCAAGGACGATCTCGAGCGTCTGGGTCGTGGCGAGCCGGTGCTGGCCGCCGATCGCGGTCTCGCGGTCTCCGACACGCTGGCCTTCACCACGCCGCCGCTCGGCTCGTCGCCCGCTGGCACGGGCACGGCGCCCGCCGCCGCGCCCAGCCCGACCATGCCGGAGATCCGCAGCAGCGAGCTCGGCCTCGAGCTGCCGCGTCACAAGCGCCCTGCGTGGCTCCTGCCCGCCGTGATCACTTCGTGCCTGGGGCTGATCGTCGCCTATCTGCTGGCGCGGTCCTCTGCGCCGCCGCCGGCCGCACCGTCCACCCCGCAAGCGAGCACTGCGACGCCAGGTGCGCCGGCGCCCGCAGTCCAGCCAGCCTCTGCGCCTGCTCCGCAGCCATCAGCTGCAAGTCCCGCGCTCGGGCGCATCCACCTCAGCGCGCAACCCCCCGCCAGCGAGCTGTACGCCGACGGCGCGCTGATCGGCCAGTCCGAGGCCAGTGTCGAGCGTCCACGGCAGGGGCAGACCCGCATCGAGGTGCGCCATCCGGGCTTCGTCGCGCAGGCCGTGCTGCTCGATGCACGCAGCCCCGACTCCATTCAGGTGTCGCTCGAGGAGGAGCCACACAAGGCGCACAAGGCCGTGCCGTCCGCGGCCGCCGCCAAGCCCGAGCCGCCACGCCCGCAGGGCGCGCCGAAAGCACAGCCGCACAAGCCGAACCCACTGAACGACGTGGTCGACCCCTGGCAGTGACCGCTCTGCGGGCGGCGCCTCAGCGCACCATGCGTCGGCACTCGGCGACGTACTCGCCGCGCCCGAGCGCCACGCACTGCCTGTAGGCTTCGCGTGCCGCCTTGCGGTCGCCCAGCTGTTCTCTGGCAGCGCCCAGCACGATCCAGCCTTCCGAATTACCCGCGTCAGCGACCACTGCGCGCGTGGCGTAGTCTGCGGCCGCCGCATTGCGGTTGCGGTTCAAGTAACCGAAAGCCAGGCGGCTGAGCACCACGGAGTTGGTGGGCACGAGCGCGGCGGCCTGCTCGTAGAGCGCGAGCGCCTGCTTCACCTTGCCCTGCTCCTCGAGCTTGCGCGCCTGGTTCACCAGACTCTCGGCGTCCGCGCTGGGGGCGGTGGCGGGCGCTTGTGTCGGCTGCGCGGCGACGGGCGCGCCGGGTGCAGCCTGCGCCGCTGCGGCGTTCGGCTCGACTTGCGGCTGGCTGAGCGCGGGCGGCTGGGCAGGAGTTGGTGCGGGCGCGGTCGCTGCGGTGCCCGGTGCTGGCGTCGCTGCAGCTGTCGGCGGCAGGCTTGGCGCGACCGGCGCCACGGGCGCTGCAGCTATCGGCGGCGGGCTTGCTTCCGGAGGATTCGAAACCGGCGCCTGCGGTGGCGCGGCCGGTGCTTGCACGGCCGCGCGCCCGCCGGCTGCGCTTGCGTCGGGCTGCGGCTGCAGGCTGCGGTACACCACGGCCGCGACGATAAGCACGCCGAGCGGCACGATCATGTGCGTGAAGATCCGGCGGGCCGGGCTCGGCGGCAGCGTCGGGATGGTCGTCCAACCCTCGTCGTCGGCCTCGGCTGCGGGCGCGCTGGCGCCTGGTCTGTGCGCCCCGGGCTCTGGTTCGGGCCGCAGGTAGTCTTGCTCGCGGGGGCCCGCAGCTGGGCGTGCGGCCGTGTCGGCGTACACAGGCTCGAGAGGTCGTGCGGCCGGCAAGGGCTGCGCGGCGATCATGGGCTGCGTGCTCGCCGTCAGCGAGCGCGCTGGCCGGGTCGTGGTGGGCGCGCTGCCATCCCAGTCCATCGACTCCGCCATGCCCGGGCTGGCGGAAGGCAGCGTCTTGCGTCCCAGCGCAGGTGGCCCGGCTTGAGCGCGCAGCGTGGTATCGAACGCGAGGTTGTTGGTCGGCTGCGGATGTGGCGGCAACGCGGGCGGACGCGCCGTGCTCGAGGGAACATTCGACGGCCCCGCAGGCACGTGCGCGTCCGCGCCGCTCGCCACGTGCGGCAGCGCCGGCAGGCTCACCGGCAGCGGCGGCGGCGGGGTGGCTGTCGCATCGTCGTCGAGCTCAGCGTCCATGAACGGTGCCTGGCTGAGCCGCGTCCCCTCCTGGCCGTGACGCGCCAGCGGGTTCTCGGTGTCGGGCTCGGTCGGCCTCTCGAGCTCGGCCGGCTCGGCGGCGTCTTCTTCCGCCAGCGCGCTCGGATCCAGCGCCGAGAGCATGCCCGGTGAGGTGGTGAGCGAGAGGCGTTTCACACGCCTGCGCTGCTTGCGCACGCGCACCAGCACCGGTGCCTCGTCGGGCTCGGAGCTGGGCTCGGTCTCGTCGCCGCCATCAGCTGCAACCACGGGTGGTCGCGGCAGCTGCACAGCTTCGGCCGGCTCGGTCGGCTCGGTCGGCGGCGCGGGCAGATCGCCGAGCGTGCGGCGCGCCACGACGGCTTCGGCTGCCGGCAGCGCGGGCAGGAGGTTCGCCGCTGCGGGCTGCACGGCACGCGGCATTGCATCGCTCGCAGCCAGAACGCCGGGCGCATCGACCGGGACTGGCTGCCCGATCGTCTCGGCCTGCTTTTCGGGCACCTGGCGCGGAAACGGAATCACGTTGTCGCCGCTTTCGGCGGCGCGCGTCCCGGTCAGCGTGATGGCGTCGACGTGACCGCTGTCGGCCCGGCGTCGGTGCTTGCCCTTGCGGGGCCGTGCGCCACCGGCAGCGGTCTCCGCATCGGTGGGAGGCGAGTAGTCGAGCGTGGGCCGCCGGTTTTCCTTGCCGCGGCTGGGCTCCGGTTCCGGCGTGCTGCTGGCCTTGAGCCGCGTCGGTGGGAACGCCGACAAGCCTTGCGCCGGCACGACCTCGGTGTCGGACCCCTCCGAGCGCGGCGGCAGGTTGGTCTGCGCAGCCGGACGGATCGAGGCGTGACGGCCGGTGTTGAAGATCAAGCCCTCGAAGTAGAGCTTGGACACCGCGGTCAGTGCTTCGAGATCGTCCTGGTCGCAGGCGTCGACCACTTGCATCAGCGAGCGGCGCCCGTCGAAGTGCCGCAGGATGCCGTTGATCTCGTCGGGGATCTCCGCCAGGCGATCGATCAGCTCCTGATCGTTCACCTCGAACACCGAATCGAGATCGGGCAGCTGCTCGAGCAGCCGGCCCCATTCGTCCAGCCGCCGCATGCCCTCCATCAGCACGCCCTGGGTCGAGGTCTGGATCACGTCTTCGCGGCGCACCTCGCGGAAGTCGATCTCGAAGCTGCCCTCGATCCACACCAACGCGCGGTAGATGGCGCGCGCGCCGCGCAGCGGCCCGAGCTCGGCATCCACGGGGTTACCCGCACGGAAGTAGATCGCTCCGGTCTGCGTGCCGCTCTTCAGGTAAAGCACGCCGGACTTCTTGCTGTTGTCGATGGTCTGCAGCAGATCGACCACGCCGATGTCCGAGAGTGCGCCCGTGAAGCGCTGCTTGCCCGAGGCGCCGCTCTTGAGCTCGATGCCTTCGCGGCGCTTGCGCTGCAACACCAGGTTCACGCGCGCGATGATCTCTTTGATGTAGATGGGCTTGGTCAGGTAGTCGGCGACGCCGAGCTCCAGGCCCTTCACCTTGCTCTCGACCGACGTGTCGCTCGACAGGAAGATCAGCGGCACGTCCACGAGATCCGGGTGTTTGCGGATCTCCTCGATGAAGGCGAAGCCGTCGACCAGCGGCAAGCGCGTGTCCGACAGGATCAAGTCGGGCTTGCTCAGCTGCATCATGTCGAGCGCGCCCTGCGCATCGGTGGACGTGGCGACGCTGTAGCCAGCCTTGCGCAGGCTGACCTCGAGGACGCGCAGGCTCCTCAGATCGGCGTCTACTAGCAGTAAGTTCTGCTTCGCCACGGTGTCACGCTCGGGGTGCTCGGTTCACGGGGTTCCCCATTTTGAACGAAGTGAGATCGCCACACCCCAATTTTCGGGTCCTTGACCCTCTCGTAAGGGCTGCCTTATTGTCCGTGTCGGTCAGGCGCGGCGAATTGTCCTGAATCTACCAGGAATTCTGTTCTTTGGCCGGTCTTTGACCAATGGGCTGCGAGTAAGGAGACAACGGACATGACAAAGCGTCACTCGTTTTCGGCGGGGCTGTTGCTTCTCGCAGTGCTTCTGACTGTGTTGGTTGGCCTCGGCTGCAAGAGCGCCACACAGATGGCCATCCTCGACATCGACCCGAAAGTCGGCCACACGCAGGGCGATCAATACGTGAGGATCGTCGGCAGGAACTTCCGCCAGGACATCGGCTACACCGTGTACTTCGGCAGCAAGAAGTCGGCGCAGGTGACCATCGTGGACCCCGAGACGCTGCTCGCGACCACGCCTTCCGGCACCAAGCCGGGCCAGGTCGACGTGCTGATTCGCGCCGACGACGGCAACGCCTTCCGGATCCCGCAGGGCTTCAAGTTCGAGGACATGGGCGGCAGCCCGGTCGAGGGCCTGGGCACACCGGGCGGGGTCGTCAACAAGAAGGAAAAGGGCAACCTGGCGTTCTGATCGCCGGCTGCTCCGCGTCCGTGATGAAAACGTTCGTGCACCAAAGCGCCGTGGTCGACGACGACGTCGAGCTGGGCGAGGGCACCAAGGTCTGGCACTTCGTGCACGTCAGCAGCGGTGCACGGATCGGTGCCGACTGCTCGCTCGGCCAGAACGTCTTCGTGGGTCGCGGTGTGCACGTGGGTCGCGGCGCGCGCATCCAGAACAACGTCTCGCTCTACGAAGGCGTCGAGATCGAAGACGACGTCTTCCTGGGGCCCAGCTGCGTGTTCACCAACGTCGTCAACCCGCGCGCGTTCGTGCAGCGCAAGCAGGAGTACCGGCCCACGCGCGTGAAGAAAGGCGCCAGCATCGGCGCCAACGCCACCATCGTGTGCGGTGTGACGCTGGGCGAGTATTGCTTCGTGGGCGCGGGCGCCGTGGTGACGCGCGATTTACCGCGCTACGCGCTGGTCGTGGGTACACCGGCCCGCCGCATCGGCTGGATGTGTCGCTGTGGCGAGCGCCTCCCGGACACCGCCACAGCGCAGTGCAAGGGCTGCGGGATGCGCTATGCAATCACCTCCGATGCCTGCCAAGAGCTGACTTGAAATGAGCCCGACCAACGCCGCCGTTCCCCTGCTCGATCTCGCTCCGCAAAACGCCCCTCTCGCCGCCGAGCTGCGCGCCGCCTTCGATCGCGTGCTGCAGACCAGCGGCTTCATCCTGGGCCCCGAGGTCGAGGCGTTCGAGGCCGAGGTCGCGCGCTACATCGGCGTCAAACACGCGCTGGGCGTCTCCAGCGGCACCGATGCCATCTTGCTCGCGCTCATGGCGCTCGACATCGGCCCCGGCGACGAAGTGATCATGCCGCCGTTCACGTTCTTCGCCACCGGCGGCTGTGTTGCGCGCCTCGGCGCCAAGCCCGTGTTCGTCGACATCGATCCCAGGACCTTCAACATCGACGTCTCGCGGATCGAAGCCAAGATCAGCGCGCACACCAAGGCCATCATGCCGGTGCACCTCTACGGCCAGACCTGCGACCTCGAGGCCTTGCACGAACTCGCCGCGCGTCACGGCTTGCCCGTCATCGAAGACGCCGCGCAGTCGCTCGGCGCGCGCAGCACGCGCTACGCCGCAGGCACGGCGGGCGCGTTCGGTTGTTACTCGTTCTTCCCATCCAAGAACCTCGGTGCGCTGGGCGACGGCGGGCTGCTCACCACCGGCGACGGCGCGCTGGCCAAGAAGGCCAAGCTGCTGCGCGCCCACGGCGCCGAACCCAAGTACTACCACGCGCTGATCGGCGGTAACCTGCGCCTTGACGCGTTGCAGGCCGCCTTTCTGCGCGTGAAGCTGCCGCACCTCGACGGCTGGACCGCCGCGCGCCGCAGCAACGCAGCGTTGTATGACAAGCTGTTCGCCGAAGCGAAGCTGCCGCCCGAGCTCTTGCGCACCCCCGAGCGCGTCTACGAGGGTCACGTCTACAACCAGTACATGATCCGCAGCAGCCGTCGCGACGAGCTGGCGCGGTACCTGCGTGAGCAGGGCATCGGCTGCGAGGTCTACTACCCGGTGCCGCTGCACCTGCAGCAGTGCTTCGCCTACCTCGGCGAGCGCGAGGGCAGCTACCCGCAGTCCGAGAGCGCTTGCCGCGAGGTGCTGGCGCTGCCGATCTTTGCCGAGCTCGGCCACGATCGGCTCAGTCGCGTCGCGCAGACGGTGATCGGGTTCTTGCGCCGGTGAACGCGAGCGCCAGCCGCTTGCGCGGGCCGGGCGAAACAGCTTCCATGTCGTCTGTGTCGCGGTCCCCGATGAACGTGCTCTTGCGCTGGGCGCTGTGGCCGGTCTTGCTCGTGAGCCTGTTCGGCTTCGCGGGCCGCTACCACTGGCTGCTCGATCTGTGCGCGCACTTCCGCGTCTATTATGCGCTCGGCGCCGCGTTGGTCGCGGCGCTGGCGTTTGTTCGGCGCGACGCGTTCACCGGCAGCGCAGCGCTCGCCGTGCTCGTCGTCAACGCGGCGCTGATCCTGCCGTTCTATGTTTATCCCCGGGAGCACTTGCCCGCGGGCGCAGCCACGCTGCGCCTTTTGCACTTCAACGTCGATCTCGACAACTACGCGCGGCACGCCGAGGTCGGCCGCTACCTCGACGGCAGTGGCGCTGATGTCGTGCTGGTCGTCGAGACCGACCGCAAGTGGGTCGATGCGTTGCACGCCGCGCTCTGGCACTACACGCTCGTGGTCTCGACCACCGACGGCTTCCGCAACAAGTACTACGGCTCGGCGCTCTTCTTGCGGCGCGCAGCGGCTGCGCGCGTCACGGTGCGCGATGCGCAAGTCGTGTTCCTCGAGCCCTCGCGCGGCCACCCCTCGCTCGCGGCGCACCTCCAGTTCGCAGGTCGACCGATCGCGCTGCTGGGTGTGCATCAACATCCGCCGTACTCCGCGGCGCATGCTGGCATCCGTGACGAGCAGTTCCGTGAGGCGGCGAGCTGGCTGCGTCGGCAGCCCTCGGCGCGCATCATGCTCGGCGACATGAACGCCACACCCTGGTCGTTTCACTACCGACAGCTCATCGAGCGCACGGGCCTCTTGAACGCGCAGCTGGGCTTCGGCCTGCACCCGACGTGGCTACCCCTGCGCGACCACTGGCTCGGCGTGCCGATCGATCACTGCCTGCATTCGCCGCAGCTCGCGATCACGAGCTTTGCGCAGGGACCGAACCTCGGCTCCGACCATCGGCCGCTTCTGGTCCAGCTCGGCTGGTCTGTCGGCCAGGGCGGCTAGTTCGTTGACACCCGGACCGGGGGCCTTTATGCAACGGATCGACCGGCGCCCGGCGTGGACGCGGCCTCGAGGTGACCTTCATGTGCGGGCTTTTCGGCATCTACTATCGCGACCCTGCGCGCGTCATCGATGAAGACCGTCTGCGCTCCTCGGCGGGCCTTTTGCATCACCGCGGCCCCGACGCCGAAGGCGTGTACGCAGGCACGGGCATGGGCCTTGCGCACACGCGGCTGTCGCTCGTCGACCTGAACCCGCGTTCCAACCAGCCGTTCTGGGACGACACCGGCCGCTACGTGCTCGTGTTCAACGGCGAGATCTACAACTTCCGCGAGCTGCGCAGCGAGCTGCAAGCACGCGGCGTGTGCTTCCACACCACGAGCGACACCGAGGTGCTGCTCCACAGTCTCATCCTGGACGAGCCGAGCCAGGTGCTGCCGCGCCTGGGCGGCATGTTCGCCTTCGCGTTCTACGACACGCGCGAAGATCACTTGCTGCTGGCGCGCGATCGCTTCGGCATGAAGCCGCTCTACCTTTACGACGACGGCGCCGCGCTCGCGTTCGCCTCGGAAGTGAAAGCCCTGCGGCCCTGGGTGCAGCTCGAGCACGACCCGTTCTCGATCAGCTCCTACTTGCTCGGCTTCGGCGGCCCGACCAAGGGCTTCACTTTCTACAAGCATGTGAAGTCGGTGGGGCCGGGCGAGTACGTCAGCGTCCGCCGCCGTCAGCAGCCGAGCGTCGAGCGCTTCTTCTCCATGCCCGACTTCTGGGATCGCGACGAGATCGAAACGCTCGACCGCCTGAAGCCCAAGGCCATGGTCGACCGCATGGAAGCGCTGATGTGGGACAGCGTCAAACGCCATATGTTCGCGGACTCGGCCGTCGGCGCGTTCTGCAGTGGTGGCGTGGACTCGTCATTGATCATGGCGATGGCTGCCAAGCAGCACAACAACCTCGCGATCTTCCACGCCAACGTGGTCGGGCCCTGGAGCGAGGTCGGCGCCGCGCGCCAGCTCGCCAAGCATCTCAAGCTCGACTTGAAGTCGATCGACGTCCACGAACAAGACTTCATCGACCACATGCCCGACGTGATGCGGCAGTACGAACACCCCTTCACCTACCACCCCAACTGCGCGCCGTTCATGATGGTGTCGCGTCTGGTGCGCGAGCATGGCGTCAAGGGCATGCTCTCCGGCGAGGGCTCCGACGAGCTCTTTCTCGGCTATCCATGGCTCGGTCGCGAACGCATGGTCAACGCATACTACGCGCTCGGTGGGCGCGTGCGCGGCTTGGTGAATGCGATTCCCGCCGTGGGCAAGATCATCTGGCCCCACGAAGGCTCGGGCAAGCAGGTCGTGCGCGACCTGATGAATCGCTGCGAGGTCTCGCAGGACGAGCGTCACGCGCGCGAGGTTCGGCAAGCCGTGGCGCCGGGCCAGATCACGCACGAGAACCTGCGCACGGTCGATTATCTCAACTACCACCTGCGCACGCTGCTGCATCGCAACGACTGCCTGGGCATGGAAGCGAGCATCGAAGCGCGCTTCCCGTTCCTCGATCACGACGTGGCGCGCACTGCGGTGAACATGCCCTCGCGCTACAAGCTGCGCTTCTCGCCGACGGTGCTCGAAAAAGCCCACCCCATGGTCCGCGACAAGTGGGTGGTGCGAAAGGTCGCTGACCGCTGGATCCCCAAGGAGCTGAGCCAGCGCATCAAGATCGGCTTCTGGACCACCGCCTTCCAGCGCACGCAGGTTGCGCCGGCGTACTTCCAGCAATCGTTCGTGCGCGATCTCTTCGAGCTCTCCTCGCCGCAGGTCAGCGCCATTCTCGAAGCGGCCGACCAGGATCTGCTCATGCGTCTTTTGCACCTGGACGTCTGGGCACACGTGTGCTTGCACGATCTGCCTCGGGCGCAGAGCGTGCAGAAGCTGCGCGACCATGTGACTATTCGGCCCGAGTAGATGGGCGCAGAACAGAAAGTCGCGCGCAGCTTCCTGACACTCGGTGCAGGCGAGGCTGTGTCGCGGCTGGTCGCGTTCGCGGCCACCGTGTACCTGGCGCGCGTGCTCGGCGCCGCCGGCTACGGCGTGATCGCCTTCGCGGCGGGCGTGAACCTCTATCTCGCCAAGCTCGCGGACTTCGGCGTCGAGGCTGTCGGCACCTCCGAGGTCGCGCGCGCCAGCGAAGACTTGCCGCGCGTGGTCTCGGCCGTGATGGGCGCACGTCTCGCGTTCACCGCGCTGCTGACGGCGCTGTGCGTGGCGCTTGCACTGCTCTGCCTGCCTGAGCCCGACGCCAGCGTGCTCGCGCTGTATGCGCTCACCTTGCTGCCGATTGCAGCCAGCACCAAGTGGCTGCATCTGGGGCGCGAGAGCGCCGGCCCCATCGGCGTCACGAGGATCGTCGGTGAGCTCCTGGCGCTCGCGCTCGTGGTGTTGCTCGTCCACCGGCCCAGTCAGCTGCGCGTCGCGCCACTCGCGCAGCTCGCCGGTGACACACTCGTGGTCGTGGCGCTCTACCTCGTGCTCGTGCGCTCGGGCCTGGGCTTTCGCCCGCGCTGGGATCCGTCGGCTGCGCTGCCCGTGTTTCGCCGCGCGCTGCCGCTGATGACCCAGATCTTGCTCGGGCTCTTTCTCTACAACTCCGACCTGGTCTTCCTGCGTGCCATGCGCGACAGCCAGAGCGTCGGCTTTTACGCGGCCGCATACACGCTGATCTCGTTTCTCGCGAACCTCGGCGTCGTCTACAGCATGAGTCTTTTGCCCACGCTCACGCGCTTGCAGTCCGACCCTGCGCAGGAGTTGGGCCTCTACCACACCGCGCTGGCGCAGACTCACGCGGTGGCCTTGCCGATCACCCTGGGAGGTTGGCTCGTGGCGCCCGCGATCATCGAGACGGCCTTCGGCGACGGCTACCGGCCCGCGGTGGCTGTCTTGCAGATGCTGATCTGGGCCGTGCCGATGTCCGCGTTTCGCAATGCGCCGTGGGCCGCGCTGGTGGCACGCGGTCAGCAGGGGCTTCTGCTGCGTGCCACGCTCTATGCGGTCGGCGCCAACGCCGCCTTGAACGTGGTGCTGATCCATTTCTACGGCATGCTGGGCGCCGCCGTTTCCACCGTGCTGACCGAGTCACTCACGGGGGTTCTGATGCTGGCCTACGCCGCGCGCGAAGGTCTGTCGCTGCCGTCGCTCCGCAGGCTCTGGCGCCCCACGCTGGCTGGCTGCGTCATGGCGCTGGTGCTTGCGATGCTCGGCGGCCAGCCCTTGCCCACCAGCATCGCCAGTGGCGCACTCGCTTACGGTCTGTGCCTGGTTCTGCTCGGCGTCCTCAAGTGGCAGCCCGGTCGTCTGCCCCGCTTCGAGCCCTGAATGTAGGTCGTTGGCACACGCACGCGGCCCATGACCGCGCGCGGCGCTTCCGTCGCAAACGCGGTCATGTTGTACTGTCTCCACGGCATCGAGAAGGAGTCGTCGAGACCATGGCCCGAGATCAAGTGTTCGCTTCGACTGCCGCGCGCGGCAGCGACTTCGAGTTCAACGATGAAGTCGCGGCCGTGTTCGACGACATGGTCTCGCGCAGCGTGCCGTTCTACGCCGAGCAACAGGCGCTGATCCAGGAGGCTGCCCAGAAGTTCTACCAGCCGGGCACCGTCGTCTACGACCTGGGCTGCTCCACGGCCACCACGCTGATGCGCCTGGCCAAGGCGCTGGGACCCGAAGCGCGCCTGGTCGGCTACGACAACTCCGAGCCCATGCTCGACAAGGCCCGCGCCAACGTCGCCAAGGCCGGCTTCGACAAACAGATCGAGCTGCGCTTTGCCGATCTCAACGCCGACATGACCAAGGTCGACCTGTCCAACGCCAGTGTGGTCACGCTCTGCTGGACCTTGCAGTTCGTGCGCCCGCTCAAGCGCGACACCCTGGTGCGCTCCATCTACAACGGCATGGTGAACGGCGGCACGCTGCTGCTCACCGAGAAGATTCTCACCAACAACTCCGACATGAACCGCTACTTCATCGAGTTCTATTACGACTTCAAGCGTCGTAACGGCTACTCCGACGAAGAGATCATGAAGAAGCGCGAGGCTCTCGAGAACGTGCTCGTCCCCTACCGCGTCGACGAGAACTTCGAGCTGTTCCGCCGCAGTGGTTTCCCGGTCGTCGAAACCTTCTTCCAGTGGTACAACTTCGCCGGGTTCATGGCGGTGAAACAGGGGTGAGCACGGCGCTAGCGCGCGACGCGTCTCTCCCCGTGGGGCGGAAGGCTCATGTTCCAGCTACGTGACAAGGTGATCGATCTCGCCAAGCAATACCTGCCTGCAGAAACCCGCAACTGGGTGGTTCGCCAGCAGCGGCGTTTCGGCCTGCAGTGGCCCCGCGTGGGCAAAGTGAGCTTCGGCGACTTCTATCGGGTCACGCCGATCAGCCCGATCTTCGGCATCGATCGCGGCTTCCCGATCGAGCGCTACTACATCGAGCGCTTTCTCGACAAGCAGCGCAGCGACGTGCGCGGCCGTTGTCTCGAGCTGGGCGACGCCACCTACATCACGAAGTTCGGCGACGACCGCGTCACGCAGGTCGACGTGCTGCACTACGTGGCCGGCAACCCCGAAGCCACCATCATCGCCGACCTGACCTGCGCCGATCACATCCCGGACAACAGCTTCGACTGCATCATCTTCACGCAAGCCTTGCAGATGATCTACGACATGAAGGCTGCGCTCGGGCACATCCATCGCATTCTCAAGCCCGGCGGCGTCCTCTTGCTCACTTCGCACGGCATCAGCAAGATCGGCCGGCGCCTGGGGCGTGATCCGTGGGGCGAGTACTGGCACATCACCTCGCAATCTGCGCAGCGTTTGCTCCAAGAAAGCTTTCCGGCAGGTGCGGTCGAGGTCGGCACGTACGGCAACGTGCTCACCGCGATGTGCGCGCTGCACGGCGTGGTCTCGGAAGAAGTGCACAAGACCGAGCTCGATCACGTCGACCCAGATTTCGAGGTCATCGTGACAGTGCGAGCCGTCAAGGCTCGTTAGCTCGGCGCGACTGCCGACGCGTAATGGCGGGCAAGCAGGGAGCTCTCATGACGAAGCGTGGTCTGCGGAACTTGGGTCTGTCGTTGTTGCTCGCCGCCTGTGGCTGCGCCACGAGCTTCGAGGGCTCGGCCTACGTGCCTGGTGAGCGCGCCGGCTGCGAGAAGAAGTGCAACGCGCAGGGCTTGGTGATGGGCAGCCTCGTCTACATGGGCGAGTATTCGAGCGCCTGCGTGTGCGAGCTCCCGGCCAGCCACGCCCCGGCTGCTGGCGCCGCGGCGAGTAGCGCGGGTGCCGTGGGCGTGATCATGCAGATGCAGCGCTCGCAGCAGCAGAATCGCAACCTCGTCGCGATGGGCATGCGCTGAGGGCGGCTGCTGCTCTGGCCACAGGCTCGCTGCTGCTGATGGCGGCGGACCTCAGCGCAAGGCCGGCAAACGCCTGGCCCTGCGCGCGGCCGCCGCGATGATCTCTTCCGCCTCGCCGGGCGGCACCAACAGGCGCTGGGCCAGTGCCCGCACGGTGGCCAGCTCGCTGTCGGCTTGCTCGCCATCCGCGTGAATCAGCGCGATCGCGTGCTGCAGGAACAGCCGGCGCTCGTCGTGCCCCAGCTCTTCCTCGGGTAGCTCCGCCAGCGTGCGCGGCGTGCGCGCGTACTGTCGCACCCACGTGGCGTCGCGCTCGTCTAGCTGGAACGCGGCGATCAACGCCTCAAGCACCGCCTGCTCCTGGTCGTGCATCGCGCCATCGGCCCACGCGACCACCACGAGCGCTTTCACCATGGCTTGCTGATCTGGACGCATGTTTCGACGCGCGTGTAGGTGTCGCGCCGCGCGTCCCCACGCAGCCTCGCGCAGCTCCTCAGCATACCAGCTCCTCTCCAAAAGGTGAGCCGCCACCACTAGCGGCGCTCCATCCGCGGCATTAGATTGTCGGCTCATGAGCGTCCAGAGCCGTTATCACGCCCCCTTCGGGCCGCAGGGCACAGCGCCGATCGATGCCGAAACCGCGCGAAAGCTGCTGTCTTTGGCCCTCTCGCAGGGCGGGCAGTACGCGGACCTCTTCTACGAGTACAACGTCGCGGGCAGCTACTCGCTCGAGGAAGGCATCCTCAAGGCCGCAGGTCGCTCCGTGAGCATGGGCCTGGGTGTACGCGTCATGAAGGGCGACTCCACCGGCTACGCCTACGTGCAGGAGCTAACGCAGGAAGCCATGCAGCGGGCTGCCCGCACCGCTGCGCAGATCGCCGCCGGCGAGCGTGGCTCGGCGCCCACCAGCTTCGAAGTGCCGGGGCCGACTTCCCGCTATCAAGTCGCCGAGCTCTCCCTGGACGTGGCCGGCGAAGCCAAGCGCGAGCTGTTGCTTCGAGCCGATCGCGCCGCGCGCGCCGCCGACCCGCGCATCATCCGCGTCGAGGCCTCGCTGCACGAAGAGCTGCGCGAGCTGTTGGTCGCCACCAGCACCGGCAAGCTCGCCAGCGATCGCCAGCCGATGGTCCGCTTCTCGGTGCGCGTGATCGCCGAGGAGAACGGCAAGCGCCAGTCGGGCTCATCCGGCGGCGGCGGCCGCATGTCGCTGGAGTATTTTCAGCCCGGCGGCGCAGGCTTCGGCCCTGCGCACGACCATTCGCCCGAATGGCACGCGAAAGAGGCCGTGCGGCACGCGCTGGCCATGCTCGATGCGCGCGAATCCCCCGCTGGCGAGATGGAAGTGGTGCTCGCCCCCGGCGACAGCGGCATCCTGCTCCACGAAGCCGTGGGTCACGGCCTCGAGGCCGACTTCAACCGCAAAGGCACCAGCAACTACAGTGGTCGCATTGGCCAGCGCGTCGCCAGCGACCTGTGCACCGTGGTCGACGACGCCACGTTGATGAGCTCGCGTGGCAGCATCAACGTCGACGACGAGGGCAACACGCCGCAAGCCGCCACGCTGATCGAAAAGGGCATCCTCGTCGGCTACATGCACGACCAGCACTCCGCCAAGCACTTCAAGACGCAGCCCACGGGCAACGGTCGTCGCGAGAGCTTCCAGGCCCATCCGCTGCCTCGCATGACCAACACGCTCTTGCTCGCCGGGCCGCATGACCCCGAAGAGATCATCCGTAGCGTCAAGAAGGGCGTCTACGCCCGCAAGTTCGGCGGCGGTCAGGTCGACATCGGCAACGGCGACTTCGTGTTCTCTCTGACCGAGAGCTACCTGATCGAAGACGGCAAGATCACGACACCGCTCAAGGGCGTGAACCTGATCGGCAACGGCCCCGACGTAATGGGCAAGATCAGCATGCTCGGCAACGACGTGCAGACCTCCGACGGCATCTGGACCTGCGGCAAAGACGGTCAATCGGTGCCGGTCGGCGTCGGTTGCCCAACCATCAAGATCGCCTCCGTGACCGTGGGCGGCACGGTTCACTAAGATACCCGCAGAGCAGCCTGCGGCTCGATTCTGTAACATACCCGCAGAGCAGCCTGCGGCTCTCTGCGTAGGGCGCCATCAGCATGACCGATTACGACATCAACAAGCTCATCGAGCTCGGCGCCCAGGTCGTCGAGCGTGCCCGGCGCTGCGGTGCCGACGTCGCCGAGGCCGTCGTCGGCGAAGGCGCGCACCTGTCCGTGAAGGTTCGCATGGGCGAGCCCGAGCTGGTCGAGGAGGCCGGCTCCAAGTCCCTGGGCTTGCGCGTGATGCGCGGTCAGCAGGTCGCAGTCACTTACACGAGCGACCTCACGCCCGCAGGGCTCAGCCGCTTCATCGAAGATGCGCTCGAGCTTGCCAAGCTTTCTCAGCCCGATCCCTTCGCGGGTCCGCCCGATGCTTCGCTGCTCTCCAAGCCTGCGGAGCGTCCGGCGCTCGACCTCTACGATCCCGCGATTCACCAGATCGACGCCGCACGCGCGCTCGACATGGCCAAGCGCGCGGAGCACGCCGCGCTGTCGAGCGACACGCGCCTGCGCAACAGCGAAGGCGCCACCATGACCCGCCAGGCGGGCGCGTCCGCGCTCGTCACGAGCGGCGGCTTCAGTGGCGGCACGCGCGGCACCTACGCTTCGCTGGCCGTGCATCCGGTCGCCGACGACGACGATGGCAAGAAGCGCAGCGGCTACCACTGGAGCGCGCGTCGCTACTTCGCCGACCTCGACGGCCCCGAGCAGGTCGGCCTCGAGGCCGCCAAGCGCACGCTCGCCAAGCTCGGCTCGCGCAAGGTCGACACGCAGGAAGTCGCCATCGTCTTCGACCCCGACGCCGGTCGTTCGATTCTCGGCCTCTTGGCCAGCTGCATCAACGGCGGCTCCATCTGGCGCAAGTCGAGCTACCTGACCGAACGCGAGGGCCAGGCCGTCGCCAGCTCGCTCGTCACGGTCATCGACGATCCCTTCATCCCGCGCGGGCCCGGCTCGCGCGCCTTCGACGGGGAAGGGCTGCTCGCCCGCAAGAACCTGATCGTGGATCAGGGCGTGCTCAAGACCTTCCTGCTCGACACCTACAGCGCCAAAAAACTCGGTAAAACCAGCACGGCTAGCGCGTCACGTGGCAGCAGCGGCGGCGTGGGCCCGGCCACCTCGAACTTCATCCTGCAGCCCGGCACGCTCTCGCCCGACGAGTTGCTGCGCAGCACGGACAAGGCGCTCTACGTCACCGACATGATGGGCTTCGGCTTCAACGCCGTCACCGGTGACTTCAGCCGCGGTGCGTCGGGCTTCTGGGTCGAGAAGGGCCAGCGCATGTTCCCGGTTTCCGAGGTCACCATCTCGCTCAACCTCGATCAGATGCTCAAGCGCATCGACGCGATCGCGAATGATCAAGATCTACGCACCTCGATCAGCGCGCCGACCTTCCGGATCAGCAGCATGACGATCGCGGGCAAGTAGCCAGCGGCCGCCGCGACCGACTGCGCGCGGATGCGCGGCGGGTCGTGGGGCCCTGCAGCTCAGCGCTGCACGATGCGCGCGAACAAGAGCGCAGTCCGCACGGTCGACAGCTCGAGGTTCTCGCTCGCAGCGATCTCCGTTGCACTGGGTGTGCGCCCCAGCTCCGCTCTGAGCCGCCGCGCCGCGCCAAGCACCTGCCCGAGGCCCGCCGAGGGACCGGACGCCGCTGGCCCGCCCACGGAGCGCCCGGCGTGCTCCAGCGCGCTCAGCATGGCGTCGATCTCCTGAGCATTCACCGCAGCCACGCCGATCTCGTCCGCGAGGCTGTCCAGGTCTACGACTTGCTCGTGCCGCGCCAGCAGGCGCTCGACGATGGCTGCAAGCTCGGGTCGTAGGTCCGTCACTCGTCCAAGATAGTCGGCGCGACGCTCAGTGATCCAGCGGATCTTCCATCTCTTCGAAGTGCGGGTTCTTGGCCGCTTTGCGCGCCTTGCCCCGCTTGGCCTGCTCGCCGCGCACGTGGTCGACCATGCCTTTGAGATAGGTCGCAGCGGTCGGGCACTGGAGCCCGGTGCCCACGAGCAGCTCACGCGTGTTGCGCGAGTCGTAGACCACCTCCGTGGCGAGCTGCTCGAGGAAGGTGCGCGGGATCTGGCTGAGCCGCTCGAGTCCCGGCGTGCGCAAAAGCGCGTTCGCCAGGTTCGTCGGCAGGCTTCCAACCGGTCCCGGCCGGCCTGCAGCCTCTGCGATCAGCTCGAACACGCGCCGCACTGTCAACGGTTGCTCGTCGACGATGTGGAACGTGCGGCCGCGGCTGCGCGGATCGCGCGAGATCGCCACGCCGGCATCCACGACGTAGTCGATGGGCACCAAGTGCAGCGGTTGATCGCCGCGCCCCGGCAGCGGCACGCGCAGATCGACGGGCGAGCTGAGCATCAAAAGGATCAGTAAATAAGGCCCTTCCATGCGATCGATCTCGCCCGTCTTCGAGTCCCCCACGACGATCGACGGACGCAGGATCGTGATCGGCAAGCTGCTCATCGCCTCGCGCATCAAGAGCTCGGCACGGAAACGCGTCTCGTCCACCACGCCGCGAGAGCCCGGCGGCTCGACCAGCTCGCTCTCCAGAACGCGTCCGCTGCGCTTGCCGCAGAGCAGGGCGCTCGACCAGTGCACGACGCGCTCCACGTGGCCATCGCTGGCGAGCGCGAGGTCCACGATCTCGCCGGCTCCACCCACGTTCAAGCGCTCGGCAACCTCGCGGCTCACGCCCGCATGGGCTGCCGCCGCGCAGTGATGAACGACGTTCACGCTGCGCGCCAGCTCGACGAAGGCCGGCCCCGCCATCCCGAAGTCCATCGCGGCTGTGTCGCCCTTCACGATCTCGATCCGCCCGCTCCGCTCTTTGTCGAGCTCGCGCAGGTGTTCGGCGGCCTTGTCGAGCGAACCCTCGGGCACGAGGCACTTCACGCGGTCGGCAGGGCCACGCGACAGTAGCCGCGGCAGCAACTTGCGAGCCACGAAGCTCGAAGGAAAACCAGTCAAAAGCAGCGTTTTTTCAGCGGTTTCCATGATCATTCCTGGGCTTGCGAGAGACCGAAGCGTCGCATGATCTGCTCGTGCACTTCCAGCGTTGCCGCACGCAATGCGTCGAGCTGTCCGTCGTTGTGGATGACGTAGTCTGCCACCGCGATCTTGTCCGACAACGGCAGCTGTGCCGCGATGCGTGCCTGTGCCGCGTCTTGCGACATGCCGTCGCGTGCCACCGCGCGTCGCGCCTGCGTGGCCGCATCCGCTGCCACCACGACCAGCGCGGCCATGCCCTTGTGCGCGCCGGTCTCGACCAGCAACGCCGCTTCATACACCACGTACGGCGCAGCCGTGGCTTGCGCCTCTGCGATCCGCTCTGCGCTGAGCATCCCGATGCGCGGATGCGTGATCGCGTTCAGCTTGCGGCGCGCTTCCGGGTCGCGAAACACCACGGCCGCAAGCGCTTCGCGATCCAGGCCGCCATCGGCCGCGAGCACCGTTTGCCCGAACGTCGCGACCAGCTCGCGCAGTCCGTCGCTGCCCTTCTTCACGACCTCGCGTGCCAGTGCATCCGCATCGATCACGGCCGCTCCCAGCTCGGCAAAGATCCGCGCGACCGTGCTCTTGCCGGAGGCGATGCCGCCGGTCAGACCAATCGTCGGCTTGGGTCGGTCGCTCACGTCAGAACACCTTCTCGCTATCGATCAGGATCGTGACGGGCCCATCGACGACAGCGTGGACCTGCATCATCGCCCGAAAGCGACCCGTCGCAACCTGCATTCCACGCGCGCGCAGCTGCGCACACACGGCCTCGTAGAGCGCTTGCGCATGCTCCGGCGGCGCGGCGTCGACAAACGAGGGTCTGCGACCGTTGCGAACGTCGCCGTAGAGCGTGAACTGCGAGACCACGAGCACGTGACTGCCGCTCTGTGCGACCGACCGCGACATCTTCCCCGCCTCGTCCTCGAAGATGCGCAGCGTCGAAAGCTTCTCCGCCATCCACGCCGCGTGCTCCAGCTCGTCCTGTTTGCCGGCGCCGAGGTACACGAGCAAGCCCGCAGCCATTTCGCCAACGGTCTCGTCATCCACCGTCACCCGCGCACTCTTCACACGTTGTGCGACAGCCCGCATGCGCGCGAGCTTACTACGTTGTCCGGGCTCCGAGTGCCTCTGCTATGCTGCTTCCAGCAGTGCTTGCTTGGCCGCGTGGAACTCGCCGCCCGCCGCCGATCGGAGAACGGAACACCGCGTGGAAAGGTACGAGATACGTGCCGCAACCGCCGAGCACCTGGTGGATCTGTGCGAGCTCGCGCGTCACCTGAACACGGTCAATCTCCCCGACGACCCCGTCGCCATCAAGGAGCTGCTCGACACTTCCGAGCGCTCATTCAGCGGCGAGATCCGTGATCCGAAGAAGCGCGAGTACGTTTTCGTGCTCTGGGACCTCGAGCAAGAGCGCGCGATTGGCACCTCGATGATCATCGCGCAGCTCGGCCGGCGCGGTGTGCCGTACATCTATCTCGAGGTGCGCAGCGAGGAGAAGTACAGCGCAACGCTCGACCGTCACTTCGTCCATCGCGTGCTCACCACGCGCTACTCCTACGACGGCCCCACCGAGATCGGCGGCCTCGTCATGCACCCCGATTGCCGACGCTCGCCGGAGCGCCTGGGCTCGCTGATCTCGTACGTGCGCTTTCTCTTCATCGCGATGCGCCGCACGGATTTCCGCGATCAATTGCTCGCCGAGTTGCTGCCGCCGTTAGAGGCGGATGGCACGAGCCATCTGTGGGAAGCGTACGGTCGACGCTTCACCGGCCTCAGTTATCGCGAGGCCGACCAGCTCAGCAAGCGCAACAAGGAGTTCATCCGAGGCCTGTTTCCAGGCGAAATCTACGCCACGCTGCTCTCGGAAGACTCACAGCGTGTCATTGGCGAAGTCGGCGCCGACACACGCGGCGTCGAGAAGATGCTGCGGCGCGTGGGCTTCGAGTACGCCGAGCGCGTGGATCCCTTCGACGGTGGCCCACACTTCATCTGCAACACCGACCGCGTCTCCCTGATTCGCGCCGCCCGCGAATTGCCCGTGGTCGTCGGCCCGAGCTTGGGCACCGAACGAGCCCTCCTGGCCGCCAGTTATCCGAACCGCCCCTATTTTCGCGCGCTCCCGACCCTACTCGGCGCTCCGAGCGACAGAATTTCGGTCTCCAAGCTGTCGCTCGAGCGCCTCCAAATCGCCGAAATGGATCGACTTTGGTTCATGCCCGCGCCCTGACTTGTGCGTGCGCACGCTCCGGCCCATCCGACTAAGCTCAAGTAATCATTGAGATTGTTCAGGTTCTTGCCCGGTTTTGTCCGACCTGCGATTTGTGCGATTGGAGACTTTCGCGCTTTCCTTCACCAAATAGCTTGACGCGCCCGCTGTCCTGAGTAGATTCCGCCTCCCGCGACACGGAACACGGGGTTGCGGCGGAGCGGAGAGTTCCCCGGGCCGGTCAGCTTAAGTGAGCAAAGCAACCTTCGGGCCTTTGCGAAGCGAAAAAAAGCTTGACGCAAGTAGACGATTCCGCTAGTGTTCTTGCCCCCAACGAAGCGGGGCAGCCCAGTGAAACGGGCCGCATCGGTCCTTGAAAACTGAATCGGAAATGAGCCATTGAGCCACCAGCTCGTTCGCGAGCTAGTGGCAAGAAAAGAATGGCGGGTCCCGTCGGTACAACAACCGACAACCGATACGAAAAAGAAGCCATGGCTGGTTTGGAGCAATCCATCGCCAGACAAGGATTCAATGCTCTCAGTTTTAATTGGAGAGTTTGATCCTGGCTCAGAGCGAACGTTAGCGGCGCGCCTAACACATGCAAGTCGCACGAGAAAGGGCTTCGGCCCCGGTAAAGTGGCGCACGGGTGCGTAACACGTAGGCAATCTACCCTTAGGCGGGGGATAACGTTTCGAAAGAGACGCTAATACCGCATGAGACCACGGTGGCTTCGGCTGCTGAGGTCAAAGCTGGCCTCTTCTTGAAAGCTAGCACCTAAGGACGAGCCTGCGGCCCATCAGCTTGTTGGCAGTGTAAAAGACTACCAAGGCGAAGACGGGTAGCTGGTCTGAGAGGATGATCAGCCACACTGGCACTGAAACACGGGCCAGACTCCTACGGGAGGCAGCAGTGGGGAATATTGGACAATGGGCGAAAGCCTGATCCAGCGACGCCGCGTGAGTGATGAAGGCCTTCGGGTTGTAAAGCTCTGTTGAGAGGGAAGAAAACAGTTGGCGCGAATAGCTCCAGCTCTTGACGGTACCTCTTTAGAAAGCACCGGCTAACTCTGTGCCAGCAGCCGCGGTAAGACAGAGGGTGCAAACGTTGCTCGGAATTACTGGGCGTAAAGCGCGTGTAGGCGGACTTGTAAGTCAGGCGTGAAATCCCTGGGCTCAACCCAGGAACTGCACCTGAAACTGCAAGTCTGGAGTAGTGGAGAGGAAAGCAGAATTCCTGGTGTAGAGGTGAAATTCGTAGATATCAGGAGGAACACCGGTGGCGAAGGCGGCTTTCTGGACACTTACTGACGCTGAGACGCGAAAGCGTGGGGAGCAAACAGGATTAGATACCCTGGTAGTCCACGCCGTAAACGATGAGTGCTGGGTGTCGTGGGTTTTGACCCCCGCGGTGCCGTAGCTAACGCGTTAAGCACTCCGCCTGGGGAGTACGGCCGCAAGGCTAAAACTCAAAGGAATTGACGGGGGCCCGCACAAGCGGTGGAGCATGTGGTTTAATTCGACGCAACGCGCAGAACCTTACCTGGGCTAGAAAAGGCGAGAATCCCTCAGAAACGAGGGAGTGCCCGCAAGGGAGCTCGTATTCAGGTGCTGCATGGCTGTCGTCAGCTCGTGTCGTGAGATGTTGGGTTAAGTCCCGCAACGAGCGCAACCCCTGTCCTTAGTTGCTACCATTCAGTTGAGCACTCTAAGGAGACTGCCGGCGTCAAGCCGGAGGAAGGTGGGGACGACGTCAAGTCCTCATGGCCCTTATGTCCAGGGCTACACACGTGCTACAATGGTTGGTACAGATCGCTGCGAGCTCGCGAGAGTAAGCCAATCGCAAAAAGCCAACCTCAGTACAGATTGCAGTCTGCAACTCGACTGCATGAAGGTGGAATCGCTAGTAATCCCTGATCAGCAGGCAGGGGTGAATACGTTCCCGGGCCTTGTACACACCGCCCGTCACACCATGGGAGTTGATTGCTCCAGAAGTGGCCGAACCAACCCGCAAGGGAGGTAGGTCCCCAAGGAGTGGTCGATGACTGGGGTGAAGTCGTAACAAGGTAGCCGTAGGGGAACCTGCGGCTGGATCACCTCCTTTCTAAGGAGCATCGCCCGTGCAGCAATGCATTGGGCTAGCTCGGTCATAACCCGCCATTCCGGCTCATTCCGATTCAGTTTTCAGAGACTGATGCTTTTGGTCTTTGACAATTCGTGTTCTGTCTTGGCGCCCCGCGGGGTGTCACGCCCGATTTTCAGGGCCTATAGCTCAGGTGGTTAGAGCGCACCCCTGATAAGGGTGAGGTCGCTAGTTCGAGTCTAGCTAGGCCCACCAGATCGTTAGAGGGGCTGTAGCTCAGCTGGGAGAGCGCCGGCTTTGCAAGCCGGAGGTCATCGGTTCGATCCCGTTCAGCTCCACCAGCAAGGGCGTTTCCGATTAGACAGAACACGAAGAAGCGATGATTCGTTCATCTGCACGAGCCGCCACTACGGTGACACAAGTTCGTGGAGAAGAACGAGGCAAGCGCCTCCGCGGTGGTAACGCCGCGAGTTCTGTGAAAATTAAATATCTTTGAGAGTTCTCGATAACTGCATTTGAGCAGGGCACGAGCTAGTTTGCATACCCGTGAGACAACCTCGGTTGTTCACGGCCTAGGCAACCTTGCCACGAACCCTGGTCTCAAATCGTAAGATGCGTGCCTTAGGGTAAGGAAAAGCTACTAAGGGCGCACGGTGGATGCCTAGGCATCGAGAGGCGATGAAGGACGTGGACAGCTGCGAAAAGCTCCGGGGAGTTGCTAACAAGCGTAGATCCGGAGGTCTCCGAATCGGACAACCGGACTGGGACAACCAGTCAACTTTGTACTGAATTCATAGGTACAGAGGAGCGAACCAGGGGAACTGAAACATCTCATGTACCCTGAGGAAAAGAAATCAAAAGAGATTCTCCTAGTAGCGGCGAGCGAACGGGGAACAGCCCAAACCAGACAAGCTTGCTTGTCTGGGGTTGTGGGGCCAGTCATATGGGAGTTATCAAGCACATCGTTAGTCGAACGGTCTGGAATGGCCGGCCATAGAAGGTGACAGCCCTGTAAGCGAAAACAATGTGCCTCCCGACTGGTACCCGAGTAGCGCAGGACACGTGGAATCCGGCGTGAATCTGGGAGGACCATCTTCCAAGGCTAAATACTACTCGATGACCGATAGTGAACAAGTACCGTGAGGGAAAGGTGAAAAGCACCCCGGTGAGGGGAGTGAAATAGTACCTGAAACCGTGCGTCTACAAGCAGTGGAAGAGCTATGCCCGCAAGGGAATGCTCGACCGCGTACCTTTTGCATAATGGGCCTGTGAGTTACGCTATGTCGCAAGGTTAAGCCGTGAGGTGAAGCCGAAGGGAAACCAAGTCCGAATAGGGCGACCAGTGGCATGGCGTAGACCCGAAACCTAGCGATCTATCCTTGACCAGGCTGAAGCGTGGGTAAAACCGCGTGGAGGGCCGAACTCACCACAGTTGAAAATGTGGGGGATGAGTTGAGGATGGGAGTGAAAGGCTAATCAAGCTGGGAGATAGCTGGTTCTCCGCGAAATATATTGAGGTATAGCCTCGGACGAATTGCATCGGGGGTAGAGCACTGAATGGGCTAGGGGACCTACCAGTCTACCAAACCCAATCAAACTTCGAATACCGATGACAACTATCCGGGAGACAGGCGGCGGGTGATAAGATTCGTCGCCAAGAGGGAAAGAGCCCAGATCGACAGCTAAGGTCCCTAAATCCAAACTAAGTGGTGAAGGATGTGGGAGCGCTCAGACAACCAGGAGGTTGGCTTAGAAGCAGCCACCCTTTAAAGAAAGCGTAATAGCTCACTGGTCAAGCGAACCTGCGCCGAAAATATAACGGGGCTAAGTTTGGTACCGAAGCTTCGGGTGTTGGTAAAACAACGCGGTAGCGGAGCATTCTCAAGCAGACACACGGTGTATCGTAAGAAGCACTATCGGGCTTGAGAAGAGCTTATGCAGGCATGAGTAGCGATAAACAGGATGAGAAATCCTGTCGCCGTAAGCCCAAGGTTTCCTGGGGAAGGATAATCCTCCCATGGGTTAGTCGGTCCCTAAGCCGAGGCCGAAAGGCGTAGGTAATGGCAAGCAGGTTAATATTCCTGCACCACTAGGGATGGCGTTGAAGCAAGCAGGGACGGAGAAAGGTATGCTGATCCGGCGAATGGTTGTGCCGGTTCAAACCAGTAGGCAGATCTCATAGGACCCGACAGGGACAAACGTGAGGTCAATGCCGAGAGGTGATGAGGTGGAGCTCCGGCTTCGTAACTCAGTGATCCTATGCTTCCAAGAAAAGCTGCGTGCAGAGCCACTCTAGTGACCGTACTCCAAACCGACTCAGGTGGGCGGGGTGAATATCCCAAGGCGCGTGAGAGAACACTGGCCAAGGAACTCGGCAAAATGACACCGTAACTTCGGGAGAAGGTGTGCCCGTTGTCGTGAGGAGCTTCGCGCTCTGAGCGACGGCGGGTTGCAGAGAAACGGGGGTAGCGACTGTTTACTAAAAACACAGGACTGTGCGAACTCGTAAGAGGACGTATACGGTCTGACGCCTGCCCGGTGCTGGAAGGTTAAGGGGAGATGTCAGCGCAAGCGAAGCATCGAACCGAAGCCCCAGTAAACGGCGGCCGTAACTATAACGGTCCTAAGGTAGCGAAATTCCTTGTCGGGTAAGTTCCGACCTGCACGAATGGCGTAACGACTTCCCCACTGTCTCGGTCAGTGACTCAGCGAAATTGTATTGGGGGTGAAGATACCCTCTACCCGCGGCAAGACGGAAAGACCCCATGAACCTTTACTGTAACTTGGCAGTGAAGTTCGGGTCAGCCTGCGTAGGATAGGTGGGAGGCTTTGATCCTGGGATTCCGGTCTCAGGGGAGTCAACCTTGAAATACCACCCTGGCTGTTCTGGACTTCTAACCTAAACCCGTAATCCGGGTTGGGGACACTGCCTGGTGGGCAGTTTGACTGGGGCGGTCGCCTCCAAAAGAGTAACGGAGGCGCGCGAAGGTTCCCTCAGGCTGAATGGAAACCAGCCGTAGAGTGTAAAGGCATAAGGGAGCTTAACTGTGAGACCGACAGGTCGAACAGGTGAGAAATCAGGTCTTAGTGATCCGGTGGCACTGAATGGAAGGGCCATCGCTCAACGGATAAAAGGTACTCTGGGGATAACAGGCTGATCGCGCCTGAGAGTCCATATCGGCGGCGCGGTTTGGCACCTCGATGTCGGCTCATCGCATCCTGGGGCTGGAGCAGGTCCCAAGGGTTTGGCTGTTCGCCAATTAAAGCGGTACGCGAGCTGGGTTTAGAACGTCGTGAGACAGTTCGGTCCCTATCTGCCGTGGGCGCAGGATACTTGAGAGGAGCTATTCATAGTACGAGAGGACCTGAATGGACGCACCCCTAGTGATCCGGTTGTCTCGCCAGAGGCATCGCCGGGTAGCTACGTGCGGAACGGATAACCACTGAAAGCATCTAAGTGGGAAGCCGGCCTCAAGATTAGGTATCCCGGACGCAAGTCCCTAAAGGCCCCTTGTAGACTACGAGGTAATAGGCCGGGTGTGGAAGCGCAGTAATGCGCGGAGCTAACCGGTACTAATCGGCCGTGCGGCTTTTCCTTATTCTAAGGCAAACGTCGTACAAATTTGAGACCAGGGTTGGGAGCAAGGTCGCTGCCAACCTGCCCGTGACACAATACAAGTTGTGACACGGTGCGAGTCAAATGCGGCACTCGAGCGTGCAACGGTGACAAAACACTGGTGCGCTCGTGCAGAACTCTCAAAAGTTTTCGGTGGCAATGTCGAAGTGGTCATACCCGATCCCATCCCGAACTCGGAAGTCAAGCACTTCGGAGCCGATGGTACTGCGCGGGGAACTGCGTGGGAGAGTAGGACGCCGCCGGAATTAATAATGGAAAGCCCCGCATGGAAACATGCGGGGCTTTTTTTATGGTCATGCGTCACACGGCGCGTGCACGGCGCGCGGCACTGCGCGGCACGCCTCGCGGCGCCTGTTACGATCGGTTCGGTCTGCCTTCGGCTCCGGAGTGACTTTTGCGCTCGTCGGCGTTCCACTCGAGCGCGGAACCGGGGATACTCCCGACACCGAGGAGCGGTCCCTTCGCCCGACACGCTATAGCGCCTTGAAGATTCGTGCTGCGACCATTCGGGGGCTAAGTGTCGCTCTCTTGATTGCGACGGCGGGTGGGGCGGCGCTGCTGCTCTGGTTGCCGAGTGCTGTCGGGGCACGGCTTGTGAGCCTGGGCCGAGAGCGCCTGGGTCTTGTGGTGAGCGTCGGGCACGTGACGGTTCGCACAGGCCGGCTGGAGTTCGCGGATCTGCGAGCGATGAGTCCGGCGGGCAGCGGTGTGAAGCTGAGCGTGGGCCGGGTCGCAGTGAGCGGAAGCTTGTGGGCCTTACTCTTGCGTGGCGCGGCAGGGGTCGATCGTGTGGACGTCAGTGAGGCGAGCGCGGATCTCGACGTCGCGACGCCGGCGTTTCGAGCGCTGGCCGAGCGATTTCGCGCGGGTGCGGTGCGCAGCGCTGGCGCCGGTGGCCCCCAGAACGCCCGCATCGTGCATGTTGCAGGCGGCAAGCTCGTGCTGCGCGACGGTGCGCGCACGTTGCTCGATCTGCAGGACGCACGTGTGGAGGTTGGGCCACGACACGTTTCGCTCGCTGCGGCGCGGGCTCGGGCGGGAGACGTCGGCGCTGGGCCGATTTCCGCCGAACTCGCCGGGCTATCGGTCGAAGCAGATCGCGACAACGGTCTTCGAGTCCGTCGATTTTCGATCGCGCAGGCTAAGCTCGAGCTGACGTCTGTCGTCGCGCACGCCGCCACCGGCCGCGAAACGGAACCAGACGACACGGCCTCGGCTGCGGCCGCGCCGGTGCTTGGGGGACAAGAAGCACAGGGGTCGACCCGCGCCAGGGCTGCACCACAGATTGCACAGGGATCCGCACGCGCAACTGAAAGCAGCGACGAGGCGGCGCGCGCGAAGCCTGCAGCCGCAGTCGTCGCAGTGGCACGCACCCACCGGATCCAGAACCTGATGGCGAGGTTTGCGCCCGGCGCGGAGCTGGTGCTCGAGAGCGCCGATGTGCAGACGCGTAATGGCGCATCAGCTTCACCGATTTTGCACGGAGTGCACGTCGAAATTCGCATAAAGGACGAGAAAGAGCTGCATTTGCAGGTGACGGGAGCAGCTGTTGGCGGCGGGCACGTGGAGGCCAACCTGCGCCTGTGGCCGACCGAGCTACGTGCCGACGGCAACGTTTCGTTGTCGAGCCTGCCGCTCACGCTGCTCGCGCCGTTCTTGCCGTCGGTGCCGTGGTACGAACCCGAGCACAGCAGCCTCGATGCGGAGCTGTCGATCCGCACTCACAGCGAGGGACAGCTTGCGCTCTCGGGGCATGCCGCCCTTCACGACGCCGCGCTGTTTTCGCCGCGTTTGGCCGCGGATGCGGTGCGCGACATCTCGGTGCGGCTCGACGGCAGCGCAACCTTCTGGCCCCAGCAGCGCAGGCTCGAGATCGCGCAGGGCCGGCTGGGTCTGGGTAAGGCCAATGTCGCTCTGCATGGCTCGGTCGAGCTGGCGGCGGATCACTACGCGTACGATCTAGTGGCTGAGCTGCCGCGCACCCCGTGCACCGATGCGGTGCGGGCCATCCCCGTGGATCTACTGGGCGATCTCTCTCTGGCGGAGTGGACCGGCTGGCTTGCAGGACACGTCCTGCTCAAGACCGACTCGCGCGAGCTCGACAAGACGGTGCTGAACCTGGACGTGACGGATCGCTGCGAGTTCGTTTCGGTTCCGGCGATGGCCGATCTGCGGCGCTTTCAGGAGCCGTTTACGCAGAGCGTCGAGGAGCCCGATGGGACGATCTTCGAGATGGAGACCGGGCCCGGCACCGAAGCCTGGACGCCTATCGACGCGATCTCTGCGTACCTGATCTACGCCGTGCTGGCCCACGAGGACCCACAGTTCTTCTCGCACCATGGTTTTTCGCCGGCGCACATCCGTGATGCGCTGGTGCGCAACCTGCGCGAGGGGCGCTACGTCCTGGGTGCAAGCACGATCACGATGCAGCTCGTGAAGAACGTGTTCTTGCGGCGCGAGAAGACGCTTGCGCGCAAGATCCAGGAGGTGCTGTTGACCTGGTGGATCGAGCGTGTCTTGCCCAAGCGCGATGGACTCGAGCTTTACCTGAACGTGATCGAGTACGGCCCGAGCCTCTACGGCATCCGCAATGCGGCCAGGCACTACTTCAACCGGTTGCCGTCAGAGCTTTCGCCCGCCGAATCCGTGTTTCTCGCGACCATTTTGCCAGCGCCCAAGCGCTTCCACTCGTTCTTCGAGCGTGGCGCGCTGTCGCCAGGCTGGGCGAGCCAGATGCGCAAGATGATGCAGCACATGCGCGAGCGTGGCTTCTACACGAAGCAAGCCACCGAGTATGGCCTGCAGGAGATCGATCACTTCAAGTTCACGCCCGAGGGCGGTCACGCCGAACCGCGAGTGATCCCTGGCGGCACGGCGCCGTTGCCATACGTGTCGGGTGCTCCGGCCGCAGCTGCCGCGGCTGGCGAGAGGGACGACGCCCCTGACGTGCAGGAGCCGCCGGCCGACGGCTACGATTGAGCGCGTTCGCACGCGATGTTGTGCTCGGGTCCGAAGCGGTCGTGGAGTGCTCGCATCGCGCGCTGCCGGACGGACCCTTCGCTGCACGCGCGTTGGGTCGTGCGAGCGCTACCGCGACGCCAACTCGTGGTGTTGCGCGGCACCGCGCTGCAGCAAGAGGCCTGCCATCAGGCTGGTGTGCGCGGCGAAGGCATCGAGCAACGCCGTGGGATCGCGCAGTGCCACAGGTAGTGCCTCAGCTGATGCAGCTGACAGAACATGCATCGAGGACGGGTCGGCGCCATTGCCCATCTGCACTACGCCCGAGAGCGCGTGGTGGGTGAAGTGGTGGCCTTCCCAGCTGAGGCCGTCCAGCGGCCCCAGCCGCGAGTTCGACAGGTACAAGATGCGGGTCGCGATTCGCTCGTCGAGGACGTAGAGCCCGTGGTGCAGAAGCCCCTGCGTGGGCTCGCCGACCAGGTGCAAGAGCGTGGGCGTGATGTCGATGTGGCTGGTGGCGTAGGGCACGCGCACTGTGGAATCGACGAGGCCTGGCGCGTAGAGCAGGAACGGCACGTTGAACGAGAGATCGGAGTGCGAGTAGCTGCGCCCGAGCGACTCGAACTCTTCGGCGTAGCGCAGCCCGTGGTCACCGACGACCAGGATGAGCACGTCGTCGCCGAGCCCACGCTCCGCGAGCCGGTCGATCAGCTGCGCGAAGAGGCGATCGAAGACCAGGGCGATCTGGTGCAAGCGCGCTGGTCCGTCCAGCTGCTGGTTCTCTTGCGCGGCGGGCCACGGGGAGTGTCCGAGCATGGTGCCGATGAACACGGCGGCTTTGTGGCCGCGCTCCTGCGCGCGCACGATCTGCGTGAAGGCCGTGTCGAACGCCGTTTCCTCGCTTTTGACGAGCACCTCGTACACGCCGTCGTCGCGGTGCACGGCGCTATCGATGACGTGGTCGAAGCCGAGCATGTGGGCCTGTTCGCGCTCGCCGCTGCCGGGCAACCAGTCGAGCACCCAGGAATCCACGTACGTGGTCTCGTAGCCGCGCGTGCGCAGCCGTGCCGCAACGCCGTCGGTGGCGATGGCGCCGAAGCGCACGGGCAGACCCGAGGGTGGCGCGTACAGGCCGCTCAATATCGAGAAGTTGGCGATGCGGGTATAGGGGCTGGTCGTGTAGTGATGCTCGCTCACGATCGCGTGCTCGGTCATGCGCCGGAACGTGGGCAGGTCCGTCGCCGTGGTCAGCGGGTAGAAAGCTCTCGCTGCCGTCTCGAGACCGACCACGATCACGTGCCTGGGACGGATGCGCGATTCGAGCTCGGGCGCCAGCAGTTGTGGCGCCGCGCTCGGTGCTGGCGCGTACGCGAGCTTCTGGTACTGCGCGAGCAGCACCGCCTGAGCTGGGATCTGCTGAGCCAAGGGCGTCGTGGTGTCGGCTTGCCACGCGGCGTGGGCGACGTCGGCCCAGTAGCCGTGGACCGGGAAGGCCCGTTCGCCGAAGCGCGCGCTCGCCTGCTGCGAGCACACGAAACCCGTTACGACAAGGCCCAGCGCAACGGCCGGCAGTGCTCGGTGCAACGTCGCCAGCGTGCGCCAACGCTGAGCCGCGCGCACGAGCAAGCTCGGCAAAGCGAGGCCGAGCACGCTCAGCACAGCGATGCCTGAAGCATCCGCTGTCAGGTAGCTGCGCAACGTTTCCGGATGCAGCTTCACCCAACCCCAGGCCGTGCCGAGCACCTGGCCCGAGGCGAAGGTTCCCAGCTGCATGAACGACACGTGGTTACCCAGGATCACGAGCACCAGCGCCGTCGCGAAGATCCGGTATGCGATCGAGGCGCGTCTGGGCGGCAGCAGGGCGGCGACCGCGAACATCAGGACTGTCATCGCCGCGGTCTGCAGGATGTCGCGCGCGAGGATCAACGCGAGTAGCGCGGCCCGCGAGATCGGCTGGGCGCTGCCCGTGGTCATTTCGTCGAGCACGAAAGCGTCGCTGTGGCGATAGACGGAGGCCAGGCACGCGAGCTTGGCGGCCACCGTGGCTCCGAGCAGCAGCAGGTACCACCAGCACAGCTCTGCACAGCGCTCGGAGCGCAGCGCGCGCAGCAGCTGGCTCACGGCGGAACCGCTGGGAGGTGGCTGGGATGCGCTGCGGCGAGTGGAGACAGACATCGGGGTGCAGGCGCGCAGGCTGCGCGGCGGAGTTGCGGGCCGGACATGGAGCGCGGCTGTCGCGCCCGTGCAGCTGGAACAGCATGGTAGCGCATGCCGGCTGGCCTGGCCCGTTCGAGCCGCAGGCGCTGACCGGCAGTTGCGGATGCTGCGCGCGCGCCGCATCCGCCATGGGTGGCGACCTCCGGACCACGCTCAGCACGTGGCGACCTGCGCGGGCTTAGCGACACACGAGATCGAGCAGCGCCGCCGGCTCCACCAGGTCGGGTGGGCGCGGACGCCCGAGGCTGCGACTCGCGCGAGAAATGAGGTTGTCGCCGCTGACGTCGTAGTGCCCGGCGTATGCGGGCTCGCTCAGTGCTTCTTCGAGCGAGATGTAGCGCACGCCTGCATGCTCGTACGCGCTCAGCACGGCGTCGAGATTCTTCGCGGCGGCGACGGTCGGATGCAGCAGCAACACTTGCGGGATGGCATGCCCGAACACCTCGCGCGCCGCCGCGACCGACCAAGTCAGGTAAGCCGCAGCGTTTTCCAGATACGTCTGACCCAGGGTCTCGAGCGAGGCTCCGTCGCCCTTTTGCAGGCAACGCAGGTACGGATCGGCCCAGTCGGTGTCGCTGAACCTGACAGAGACGCGAGCCACCGTGTAGTGCTGCTCGCGCAGGAAGCGCCGCAGCGCCTTGCGCTCGTTCTCGGTGCGGCCTTCTTCCAGGTACGGATAACGGAAGTACTTGTGCCGTTGTCGCGTTCGTTGCTCGAGCGCGTCCACCACGGGGCGGTTCTTGAGAATGTCCTTGATGTAGCCGTCGACTCCGAGCTCAGCGAGCGTGTCGTGCGAGTAGGTGTGGTTGCCAACCTCGAAGCCCGCTTGCACCCAGTCGGCCAACGCGGCGCGACGCTCGGGTTGATTCTCGAGCATCGAGCCCACCACGAAGCCCACGGCGTGGCTCACGTGGTGCGCCTTCAGGATCGCGATGATGTCTCGCAGGATGCGCGCGTGGGTGTATCCAGCGACCTCCGGCCCACCGCCCGGCAGGTCGTCCAGCGTGATCGCCATGCGGATCGTAGGGCGCTTGGGGCCGCCTGCATGCGGCTGCACGACGGCCGCTCGCGGCGCTGCAGCCGCCCGTTTGGCCTGGCACGCGGCGTCGCAGGGTCGGACCACGGATGCACCACCCGACGAACCGTGGATCCGTGACACCGGCACGCCGATGGACAGCGCGACCAGCGCTGCGATCGTGAACGTTCTCGTCATGGGCGACCCGTGCATGCGCTGCTCGCTAGCATACACCGCTTGAGGTACGAGCGCTTATTGCGTGCACCCTCCGCCCCCCGCGGGCGGAACGCAGCGGGGTAGTCGAGCGGGGCTGCTGTGGCGGCCGGGCCCGTCGGTGGCGTCGAGCGGAGCGAAGTCGACGGCTGAGTCGAGCAGCCATTCATCCGGCGCTGAGGCAGTACGCGCCCTGGCCCGCAGTCGGGCGCTGCGGACTCAGGTGGAGTGCGGTCTGGACGAGCGCACTCGACTTTGGCGGGACTGTCTAGGGGTAGGTCGTGTTGCGTACATCCGCGCAGGTCGCGGTGTTGGCCACGCGCTTGAGGATGAACTTGGCGGACACCACCTGCTGCGCGCTCTGGTTGGCGGTGTCGTAGAAGTCGGTGAGCGTGCCGCTGCAGTCGGTTTCGCCACTCGGCGCCACTTCGCGTAAGCAGCCTTCGATGCGCCCCTCGTTCTGCATCTGGCCGTTGGCTGGGCCTTTGACGTCACCCTGGATCAGGTTGCAGCTCGTGAGGCTTCCGTTGAAGTACCCGATGGTGCGCGAGCCGACGTAGAACCGGCTCACTCGCCGCAACGTGAGGCCCTCGACGCCGGGCCAGTAGTTGTAGGCGAGACGTGCGGCCGCGGCGTTGCTGCGTGGGCAGGCGGCGGAGGTCGCGGGGTAGGCCGTCAGCGGGTCGGGGAAGACGCCGTCGACCGGGAAGCCACCCGGCGGCACCGCGTAGCCCGTGACACCCGGCTTGCCGTCGGCATCCGAGTCGAGCCACACGGCACCGTTGACCTGCGTGGTGCCGGCGCCGACCTGCGTGCGGGCCGTCGGCCATGCACCGAGCGGGTCGGTGAGTGAGATGCCGAGCAAGACGGCGCTCTGCGGAGACACGAATGCGCTGCCTGGCAGAGGCTTGGTCAGCGTCATGTCGACGATCTCCGTCGGCATGCCGGTGGTGCCCCAGATCTGGACGGGTAGGAACTGCGTGTAGGCCTCGGCCGCGATGAACGCGTTGCCGGTGCCGCACAGGTCCAGGCCCGTGCCACCGCACGGCACGGTCACCACGTGCAGCTTGCCGGCGCTGTCGAAGGTCTGGTGTCGCAGCGCCCACGAGTAAAGCACGGGCTTCACGCTGCCGGCATCCTCGATGTTGCTGATGCCCGACCACGTCATGGTCGCGGCGATCTGGATCGCATACGTGCCGTTCAGGTCGCAGACGCACGTTCCGCCCACTTGCGTGTAGCCGGAGTTGCAGGTGCACACGTACGTCCCGGGGACGCCCTGCGCGCAGGTGCCGTAGCCCGCTCCGCAGGGGTTGCCCGCGCACTCGTTGATGTCGGTGCAGCCGGTGCCGCTCTTCTTGCCGTCGCCGCTGAAGCCGGTGTTACAGGTGCACTGCACGTCGCCGGTTGCGCTCGACGGATCGACGCAGGTTGCGTTCACGTCGCAGGGATTGCTCGCGCACTCGTTGACGTTGGGGACGCAGCTGCCCGCGCCGTTGTCCATGTAGCCCGAGGCACAGGTGCAGACGTTGGGCACGCTGGCGGTGCACGCGCTCGAGTGGGCGCCGCAGGCGTTGCCGGAGCCGGCGCACGAGCCGCCGCTGCACACGTCGGTCGTGGTGCAGGAGTTGGTGTCGTTGCAGCTGGCGGTGTTGTTCGCGTGCACGCACGGGTCACCCGTGAGCTTGGCGACGTTGCACGAGTCGTCCGTGCAGCCGTTGCCGTCGCTGCAGTTGCGCGCCGATGTCGGCTGGCATGTGCCGCCCGAGCAGACGTCGCCCAGCGTGCAGGGGTTGCCGTCGTCACAGGTCGCCGTGTTGTTCACGCTGACGCAGCCAGTTGTGGGGTTGCACGAGTCGTTGGTGCAGGGGTTGCCGTCGTTGCACACGCTCGTCGTGCCGCCGCCGCACACGCCTGCAGTGCACGTTTCGCCGGTGGTGCAAGCGTTGCCGTCCGAGCAGCTGAGGCCATTTTGCAGGACGTATTTCTTGCATGCTCCGCTCGCCGAATCGCAGTAGCCGACGTTGCAGTCGTCGCTCGAGCCGGAGCAGTCCTTGGTGGTGGCCGGCGCGCAGGTGCCCAGGGCGTCGCCTTGACACTTGTAGTTGCTCGCGCAGTTGTCGTTGGGTGCGCAGGTGATGGTCACGCCCGTGCCGTTGTTGATGCAGCCGCCGGTCGCGTTGCAGCTGTCGACCGTGCACGGGTTCTGATCGTCGCAGCTGACGGTCGTGCCCGTGCAGCTACCATTCTGGCACTGGTCCGAGGCCGTGCAGACGCTCTGATCGTTGCACGTCGTGCCGTTCACCTGGTTCGCGTACACGCAGGTCGCGCCGCCCTGGCAGGTGGCACCGGCGGCCACCTGGCACTGCGTCGGGCTGTTGCAGGCGCTCGCGCAGCAAATGTGGCTGACGCAGTGTCCGTTGCCGCATTCGCCGTCCGAGTTGCACGCGCTGCCGTTGCCGCAATTGCTCGCCGAAGTTGGATGGCACGCGCCGCCCGAGCAGCTGTCGCCATGCGTGCAGGCGATCCCGTCATCACAGGTCGCCGTGTTGTTCGTGCTCACGCAACCGCCGGTTGCCGGGTTGCACGCGTCGTCGGTGCAGGGGTTGCTGTCGTTGCACGCCGTGACCGTGCCCCCGCTGCAGACGCCAGCCGAGCAGAGTTGGCCGCTGGTGCAGAGGTTGCCATCCTCGCAGGCGAGGCCGTCCTGCAGTGGCGTCTTCTTGCACTGGCCCGTCGAGGAATCACAGTAGCCCGTGTTGCAGTTGTCGTTCGAGCCCGAGCAGTCCTTCGTTGTGGTCGGTGCGCAGGTGCCCAGGGCGTCGCCTTGGCACACGTAGCCGCTGGCACAGTTGTCGTCGATCGCGCAGCTGGCGGTTACGCCGGTGCCGTTATTGGCGCAGCCGTTGACGGCGTCGCAGGTGTCGGTCGTGCACGGGTTCTGGTCGTCGCAATTGAGCACAGTGCCCTTGCAGCTTCCGCCCTGGCAGTGATCGCTCGTGGTGCACACGCTCTGGTCGTCACAGCTCGTGCCGTCCGTCTTGTTCGCAAAGACGCAAGTCGCGCCGCCCTGGCAGGTGGCGCCCGCGGCCAGCTGGCACTGCGCCGGGGCGTCGCAGGCGCTGGCGCAGCAGATCTTGCTCACGCAGTGCGCGTTCGTGCAGTCGGTGTCGCCGTTGCAGCTGCCGCCGTCGTTGGCCTTGCAGCTGCCGGAGACGTCGGTGTAGCCCGCGTCGCAGACGCACTTGGCCGTTGCACCGCTCTGGTCGCACACCTTGGGCGCCGTGCAATGCAGCGCCTTGCAGGCCGCGGACGGGCCGCCGCTGTCGGCGGCGCTGGACGCATCGGCCGGCACGCCCGAGTCGACCGCCGTGCTCCCGCTGGCGCCGCCGTGACCCGAGCCGCCGCCCTGGCCGCCCTGGCCGCCCGCGCCGCCGCTACCCGCTCGACCGACGCTGGTGCTGCCGCCGGTACCTGCGTGACCCGATGTACCGGCGCTATTGGCACCGCCCGCATCGGCGCTGTCCGCCGGCTTGCCGTTGCCGGTCGGGGTCGGCGCAGGGTTGCTGCCGCAGCCCCAGGTCAGAAGCACGAACACGCCGAAGCACGATGTGATGCGGTGATCTGTCACGCGTAGACCCCTTGGGTGCGAGAGCCGCTCGACCATAGAAGGACTGGCCACGAACGCCAAGGGTCGAGCCGAAAGCATGTGCCAGCTCTTGCGCAGCGGCAGCCAGGCGACGCACGGCGTGCGTTCACCCATGGATGCGGACGCGTTGCCCAGAGGACGCTGGGGCCCCGGTTGCCACGACGCCAGCGCTTTCGCTAGCTTGCGGTCGCAGCTTTTGTCGGCCAGGGGGCCGGCAGCACGAAAGGTGAAGCCATGAGCACGTCTCGGAACCAAGATCGCAGTGCGCAGCGCCCTGCACTCGCACTCGTTCGTTGTATCCGCGCCACGGCCATCGCGGCCGCGTTGCTGGCGCTCGGTTGCGCCGGCGAGCAGCCGGCCGCGCAGGCCCCGACGTCGACGGCAACGCAGGCGACCCAACCCGAGCCGGTGGCCGCAGCAGCAGCGGCTGCACCCGCACCGGCTCCCGCAGCGCCGGCCGCGCAGCCCGCACCCGATCCGAATGCCGCCATCATCGTGAAGGAGGGCCTGCAGACTCCAGAATCCGTGCTCTACGACGCCGAGGCCGACGTCTACCTCGTGAGCAACATCAACGGCTCGCCGCTCGCGGCCGACGACAACGGCTTCATCACGAGGCTCGCTCCGGACGGCAAGGTGCTCGAGGCCAAGTGGATCGACGGCGCCAAGGATAACGTGCAGCTCAACGCGCCCAAGGGCATGGCGATCGCCGGTGGCGTGCTCTACGTGTCGGACATCGACACGGTCCGCAAGTTCGACGCCAAGACCGGTGAGCCCAAGGGCGAGATCGCGATCAAGGGCGCGAGCTTCCTGAACGACATCGCTGCCGGCGCCGACGGCACGATCTACGTGACCGACAGCGGGCTCAAGATGGGTCAGGCCGGCCTCGAGTCCAACGGCGGCGACGCGGTCTACAAGATCGTCAAGGACAAGGCGAAGGCGTTGATCAAGGGCAAGGATCTGAAGGGACCCAACGGCGTGCTCGTGGACGACGTCGGCGTGTGGGTGGTGACCTTCGGTGCAAACGAACTCTACAACGTCAAGAGCGGCAAGAAGACCGATCTCAAGGCGTTGCCCAAGGGTGGGCTCGACGGCATCGTCAAGACCAGCGACGGCAAGCTGCTCGTCTCCAGTTGGGAGAGCAAGCAAGTCTTCAAGGGCTCACCCAGCGAGGACTTCACGCCGGTGCTGTCGGACCTGAACTCGCCCGCGGACATCGGCTACGACACCAAGCGCAATCGCGTGCTCGTGCCGCAGTTCATGGATAACGTGGTGGTGATCAAGCCGCTCTGACGCGTTGGTGCCGCCGTCGCGGGATCAGTCGATGCCCTTGCGAATGCGGTGTTGCTGCAGTGGGTCGTGCGTGCTGTCATCGAGCGCACGACCCACTTGCACACCCGAGAGCGTCACGAAGTGCTGGCCGCCGTCGCTCGATTCGATCGCCAAGAGATCGCTGCCCTCACGCGCGCCGAGCACCACACGTTCCCCATCACGCGTCAGCGTGGGCACGCCGCAGAAGCCGCCGAACGGATCCCAACACGTGGCGGGCGTCGAGCTGCGACCCTGGGGGCGGCCGGTCTGGTCGGTGTGCAGCACGCGGATCTCGCGTGCGCTGCCCGTGCCGGAGAGTGCGACGAGCGTGGTCGCATCGAACATCAAGGCGGAGAAGCTCGCCACTTGCTCGGCCAGGCGCTGGGGCGGTGCGCAGCGGCCATCGGCAGCACAGACCGTGAGCCAGAGTGTCGCATCGACTCGTCGGGTCAAAAGACGCGCCCCGTGCTCGTCGCACAGCAGCTTGACCTGGTCGAGCGCGGGGTTGTCGGCGTGCAGCGGCGTCTCGATCTGCTCGTCGGCTGCGCCAGCGGCCGTCACGCTGCCGTCCGCCGACACGAAGACCAGCTGTCGCGCGCTCTGCGAGCCGTAGGCGACCCACTGCGCGTGCGGTGCCGTGCACGCGAACAGCCACGGGCTCTGCCCGTTCACGGTGGGCAGCACGATCGGCGGCGAAGACAGCGCCACGTGCACCAAGCGCGCGCTGATCTGCCCTGCTTGCTCCTGCGCGAACGCCACGAACGGCATTTCCCCGGCGCCCAGCACAGCGGCCGACGCAGCGGGTGCGTCGGGCACGATCCAGGTCTGTTCCGGCTGCAGCGGCGGCGCATCCGGTAGAGGGTTCACGTGCTGGTCGATGCGAAAGCGTCGCAGCTCCAGCCCGGCGCCGTCCTGTGAGAGCGCCAAGAGGTCGACCCGTCCGCCAGGCTCGATGTGCAGCGCACGATCCGGTCGCTGCGCCGGATGACCCGCGAGCCAGCTGGGCGTCGGCAGCTCGGTGCCGCCCTTGTCGTAGGCCGCGACGCCAGTGGCGCGCCGCGCGCAGTGGTCGTCGCGCTCCTGACAACGCGCTTGCGGCATCGCCCAAACCACGTACGGCTCGTTGCCCGAGCGCAGCACGCTGCGGACCAGGCTCGTGCGCTTGATCCGGTCGCGATCGATCTTGCCTGCATCCACGCGCAGCCAGGAAGCGCCGCGCCCGTCGAGCGCAATCGCCTCGAGGTTGCCGCCCATACTCCACAGGTCCAGCGTGGCCGTCTCCGCCGCCATCAGCGGCAAGCGCGCCGGGCTCGCCAAGCGCGCGGGTTTGCGGAAGCGCACCGCGTAGTTGTCGATGTCGGCGTCCAGGTTGGTGGCCTTGGCCATCAGCGTGAGGCCCGCTTGCAGCTTGGCCAGCGCCAGCAGGGGCCGGCTCGGAACGCGCGCGCTGCCCAGGCTGCGCGCCCGGTGCAGCATTGCGAGCTCGCCGTCGAACAGCTTGACGATGGCACGCAAGTCGACGCCGGCTTCCTTGACGGAGGGCCACAGGAAGGTGGCGTCGGGCGGAGCTAGCTCGTGCAGGCTCGCACGACAGAGCAGAGGCCAGTTGCTCGGCGCAAAGAGCACGTTGCTCGCGAAGTGATCGCGCTCGTGGTCGGGCAGGCTCAAGCCCGGGTCCGGGGTGATCTCGCCGCCGAGCAGGCACTGCGTGAAGTGGGCGAACGCCCGTCGCTGCGCGCGTGCGATGCTGCGGCCCCGCGCGTACGGTAGGCCGAGCAACACGACCGCCATTACGAAGTTGGCGAGCAGCGTGTACAGCAGCGGCCGGAAGTTCGGCCGGAAGCTACTGGCGATCTGCTTCGCCTCGACGTCGCTGGGGTTCACCATCGCTTACACCTGACGCAGTCCGAGCGCATATTCCGCGATCAATTTCTGGTGCAGCTCGCTTGGGTACTGGCCGGCGCGCTCGAAGCGCTCCACGTGCGGCAGCAGCTCGCGCTCCGCGAACGCACGCACGCTGCGCCGGACCTCCCGCTGCGCGGGCGTGAGATCGAAGTCGCTCATGCGCTGCAGAACATCGCTCATCGCGCGCGCAGCTACTCTTCCTCGGTCTGTCGCAGCTTGGCGATCACGCTGATGTCCTCGAGCGTGGTCATGTCGCCCTTGCTCTCGTGGCCCTGCGCCACGTCGCGCAAGAGCCGGCGCATGATCTTGCCGCTGCGCGTCTTGGGCACGGCATCGGCGAAGCGGATCTCCTTGGGACGCGCGAACTTACCGATCTCGGTGGCGACATGCTCCATGAGCGCGGCGTTCAGCTGTTTGCTCGGCGTTTGGTGCGACTTGAGCGTGACGAACGCGACCAGCGCCTGGCCGGTCATGGCGTCGGGTACGCCGACTACTGCGGCCTCAGCCACGGCCGGATGCGCCACCAACGCGCTCTCGACCTCGGCCGTGCCCAGGCGGTGGCCGGACACGTTCACCACGTCGTCGATGCGCCCCATCACCCAGAAGAAGCCGTCCTCGTCACGCCGCGCGCCGTCGCCGGTGAAGTACTTGCCGGGGAAGCGCGAGAAATACTGCGCCTTGTAGCGCTCGTCGTCGCCCCATACCGTGCGCAACATGGAAGGCCACGGCTTGTCGATCACGAGCAATCCGCCTTCGTTCACGCCGGCTTCGCTGCCGTCTTCGCGCAGCACCTTGGGCGAGATGCCGAAGAACGGCAGCGAGCACGAGCCTGGCTTGCTCGCGATCGCGCCCGGCAGCGGCGTCATCACGATCGAGCCGGTCTCGGTCTGCCAGTAGGTGTCGACGATCGGGCAACGGTCGCCGCCGATGACTCGTCGGTACCACATCCATGCCTCGGGGTTGATCGGCTCGCCGACCGAGCCCAGCAGGCGCAGCGACGACAGATTGTACCTATTCGGGTACTGCTCGCCCCACTTCACGAAGGTGCGGATCGACGTGGGCGCCGTGTAGAAGATCGACACGCCGTGGCGCTCGATGATCTGCCAGAAGCGACCGGGATCGGGCTGGTTCGGCGCGCCCTCGTACATCAGAGCCGTGGCGCCGTTGCTGAGCGGCCCGTACACGATGTAGCTGTGCCCGGTGACCCAGCCGATGTCCGCCGTGCACCAATACAGGTCGTCGTCGCGCAGATCGAAGACGTACTTCGTGGTCAGGTGCGCGCCGAGCAAGTAACCCGCGGTGGTGTGCATCACACCCTTGGGCTTACCGGTGGTGCCCGAGGTGTAGAGAATGAAGAGCGGGTGCTCCGCATCGAGTGCCGGTGCCTCGTGCACGGCGCTCGCTTTCTCTACGAGATCACTCCACAGATGATCGCGCCCGGCCTTCATCTCGATCGGGTTGCCGGTGCGCTTGAGCACGACCACGTGCTCCACGCTCGGACAGTGCTCGACCGCCTTGTCCACGGCCACCTTGAGCGGCACCACGCTGCCACGGCGATAGGCACCGTCCTGCGTGATGATGCACTTGGCTTGAGCGTCGTTCATGCGGTCGCGCACGGCTTCCGCGGCAAACCCACCGAACACGACGCTGTGGATCGCGCCGATACGCGCGCAGGCCAGCATCGCGATGGCAGCCTCTGGCACCATGCCCATGTAGATGCCGACGCGATCGCCCGCCTTGATGCCGAGCCCTTCGAGCGCGTTCGCGAACCGGCACACCTCGCGCAGCAGCTCGCGGTAGGTGAGCACGCGCAGCTCGCCGGGCTCGCCTTCCCAGATGATAGCGGCCTTGTTTGCGCGCCAGCTCGCGACGTGCCGATCGAGACAGTTGTCGGCGAGATTGAGCTTGCCGCCGCCGAACCAGCTGGCGAAGGGTGGGTTCCATTCGAGCACACGTTCGGGCTGCTTCGACCACCGCAGGTTCTGCGCTTGCTCGCGCCAGAAGCCTTCCGGGTCGTCGATGCTGCGCTTGTACAAGGTCGCGTAGGCCTGCTGCGAATCGATCGCAGCGCGGCTTGCGAACGCTGCGGGCGGCGGGAACACGCGCTGTTCGGTGGAGACGCTCTCGATCGTGTGTCCGGACATGGTCGTTCCCTCTGGCGATGGTCGGGGGCAGGTCGCATACCATACAACCACGGCCGCCCGTAACGCTCGCGCTCGGCTGGCCCCGCAGGTTCGATGGACGAAAAGCAACGCCGGCTGCTGCACGCGCTCGCCGACAAGTACCGCGTCATGCGCGAGCTACGCGCGCGTGTTGGGCAGCACGCGCGGCAGCCCCCACGCGACTCACTGCGTGCGCTCGCACGGCGCTTCCCCGGTGCGCTGCGCGAGCTCGACGAGCTGCCACTACCCACGATCGAGACGCGTCTTCTCGCCATCGTCCGCGCGCTCGAGCTGCGCAGCGCGCCCGAGCGTTGGATGATTCTGCAGAGCGCCTATCACGGTCGGCTCAGGGCCGTGCTGCGCATCAAGCAGTCGTTGCGCTGCTGCGGCCCGGCCGACGACCCGCTTGCTGATTACCTCCAGGCCGACGACGAGCCCGCCGCCACCAGCTTCGACCAGGTCGCGCTTCAGTTGATCGCGCGTCCGCCCGGCGGCCGCCTCAACCGCTGGGTCTTCGAGCAGGTCGCCGCCGAGCACGGCACGACCCCGGACGAGGTCCACGCCGCCTTGTTCCTTCGCTGAGCCGTCTGGCACACCCCGTGCATCGTAAGGGGGTGGGTTCTTGTGCCCACGACGGGTCACAGCATGCGGGCTAACCTACCTGTTGCGAGCTATGCGTCAGGACTGTGCTTGCTTCGTACATATGCCACTGTTAGTTTCCACGGTGTGACGGCTGGCGTCCGAGCCTTGGGGGTTGTCGCGGCTCTGCTGTTCGCGAGCCAGGTGTCCGCACAGGCCGCGCTCGTCGCAGCTGGCGTCGACCAAGGCAAGTTGCCGCCCGAGGCGCACCTCACGCTGCGCCCGAGCGAGGGGCTCGAGGACCTGGCCAGCAAGGTCGCGCGCGTGCTTTCACTGCGTACGGCAGCGGTCGTCGAGGTCGGCGACAACCCGCCCCCGGGGCTGCTCGAGGCGGTCCCGGCAGGCCACGTGGCCCTGGCACGAGAAGCCGGCCACGTGCGTCTGGTGCTTGGTGGCGCGTTCGGACAGTCCTTCGAGGCACGCGTGGAGCTGGCCGACGGCCACGGAGACGCCGACGTGCGGTCGGTCGCGCTGGCCATCGAAGCACTGCGCGACCAGGCCATCGAGGCGCGCGAGCGCTTCGAGCGCCTGCCCCGCGAGCCCGAAGCCGTGGCGTCAACGCGATCGCCAACCTGGGTGGCTCCACCGCCAACCGAGGTGGCCCGCCCGGCCCGGCGCTTGGCCCCGCCCGAGCTGGCTCAAGTTGACACACTCAGCAGCGCCGAGCAGCGGCCGTATGGCGAGGGCAAGTTCCTCGAGCCCATCCAGCCGATCTTCTACATGAGCGCGTACAGCGGGGCCTCGGGCCAGAGCACTGGTCCGCGCATGGGCATCGGCACCGGCGCCGGCCTGTGCGCCGTCGGTCACTGCCTCTTGCTCACCGCCGAGTACCCCATGCCTTTCGGCCTCGACGCGGGCGGCAATGACATCCGGTATCGCTACATGACGTTCACCGCTGGCTTCTACAGCCATCCCGTCAGCTTTGGCCGCTTCACGCCGGCCGCTGGCCTGAGCTTCCTGTCGCGCGTGGGCCACTTCGAGCGCGACATGGGTCTGAGCGACACCGGTCTCGACACCGACCTGGGCGTCCGAGGCACCCTCGAGGGCGCCTACGCCGTCGCCAAGTCCGTTGATTTGCTTGCCGAAACTGGCCTGGACTACGCGCTCGATCGGTTCCGCGTCGGCCGCGGCGACACGTTCTATCGGGGCCCGCGCGCAACGCCGTGGCTCCAGGTGGCGGTGCGAGCGCGCACTTTCTAGCCGCTGGTGGTGAGTAATCCCGCAGTCCGCCGGAAATCGGGCTGAGCCTAGGCGACCAAGCTGCGAGGAACCCTGATGCCACGCGCCTCCGAGCCAGCTCTCAAGCCTGTCGTCGATGACGACCGGGCGTTGTTGCGCCGTGCCGCCGAGGGCGACGAGCAGGCCGTGCGCCAGCTGTACCGCGCCCATTCGGCCAAGCTGCTGCGGCATGCGGCGCGCGTCCTGGGGCCGAGCGACCCCGACGTGGAAGACGTGGTCCAACAGGCGTTCATCGCCGCGCTCGACGGGGCCGGCAAGTTCGACGGGCGCTCCAGCGTGCAGACCTGGCTGTTCGGTATCGTGACCCGGCGTGCGCTCGACGCGGCGCGCTCGCGCTTCCGCAGACAGCGCTTTTCGCGCATCGCCGAGTGGGTGGGGCTCGGAAGCGGGTCGACGGCCGCCGCCGACCGCTCGTTCCACGCCGCCAGCGAGGCGGAGCAGGTGCTCTCCGGGCTGTCACCGATGCAGCGCGTCGTGTTCGTGCTGCACGACGTCGAGGGCTACACCTTCGCGGAGATCTCGGGCCTGACCGACGTCGGCATCTCCACGTTGCACGGGCGTCTTCTGGCTGCGCGCAAGCGCATCGACGAGCTGCTGGCCGGAGGCGAAGATGCGTAGGGTCGAACCCGACGTGACGAGCCCTTCGCAGCAGCTGGCAGTGGAACTGCAGCAAGAGCCGGTCGCGCTCGATGACCTGGTGCGTGCGCGCATGGAAAAGAATTTGGTCGACGCGTGGCGTGCGCGTGGCGCGGCGTCGGTCGTGTTGCCGCGGTTGCCGCATTATTTGCCACGTGCGCCCACGCGCACGGCGTGGATCGCGTCGCTGGCCGTGTCGGCGGCCGCGGGGCTCTTGCTCGGGCTGTACACGTTGCGCTCGCACGAGGCCGCACCCTCGGCCAGCGCACCGAACTTGGTCGCGCACTTCGAGGTCGTGATCGACGACGGCGCCGTGCAGAGCGGTTACCTGAGCGAAGGCCAGATGCTGGAGAGCGGCAAGCACGGCCACATCGAAGTGGGCCTGGCGCAGAGCCGCGTGGATATCTCGCCCGATAGCCGGGTGCGCTTCGAGCGCCTGTCGCGTGAAGAGCTGCGGTTGTCGCTGCTCACGGGCCGCGTCGAGGTGGCGTTCCATCCCGAGCACAAGGGCAAGGAGCACATGTCGATCGAGACACGTGCCGCTCGCGTGATGGTCGTCGGCACGCGCTTCAACGTCGAGTCGGATAGCTCGGGCAACACCGTGGTTAGCGTGAGCGAGGGCGTGGTGCAGGTGGTGCCGCGCCGCGGTGGCGAGCCGCGCTTGCTGCACCCGGGCGAGCAGATGCGCGTGCCGGCAGAGGCGCAGGACCAGCGTGCGCGCGCCGTGCGCGCGGCCATTGAGCAGCGCATCGCGAACGCCGGCTCCGCGAGCCTCGATGATGGTGCCGACGTGAGTGGCGAAGGGGCCGCTGCCCCGGAGGCCGCCGCGGCCGAGCGCGAGCCCAGGCGCAGCAGCTCGAGCCCCGACGATGTCGCTCCCGAGCAGCGCCTGGAGTTGGCGCGCAAGCTGCTGCTGCAAGGCAAGCACGCCGCGGCACGCGAGCGCCTGTCGAGGCTTGCGCATGGGTCTCTGCCGACCGGCGACCGCGTGGAAGCACTGATGCTCATCGCCGAGTCGTTCACGGCGCAGGGCCAGATCCCGCGCGCGACCGACGCGTATCGCGAGGCAGTTCGCATTGCGCCGCATCACCCGGCCGGGCACAACGCGCTCTTCGCGCTGGCGCGCCTCTTGGAGCGCTACACGGAAGATCGCAGCGCCGCTGGCGCCGCGTACCGGGAGTACCTGCAGAAGGCTCCCGCAGGTCCGCTGGCGCTCCAGGCCCGCCAGGCGATGTGCCGCCTGGGTGACGCCGTGAGCTGCGTCGACTGACGCGCGCGTTCATGCGCCACCGTTTCGCGCGCGTCTCGGTGTAAGCTCGACCGCTGCGGGCCTGCGAGCTGTGCCCGCCGGAGCAAAGCATGCGCGAAGGCCTCTTCATCGTGCTCGAAGGCGTGGACGGCGCTGGCACCACGACCCACACCACTCGCCTGACGGACGCGCTACGCACGCGCACGGCGGTGCGCGAGACGCGCGAGCCCACGGCGGGGCCGGTGGGCGCCTTGCTGCGACACGCCCTGACGGGGCGCCTGGTCACGCCGGGCGCCATCATGGCGCGCGCTCCGGGCTGGAGCACCATGGCGCTGATGTTTGCAGCTGACCGCATGGATCACCTCGAGGCCGAGATCCTGCCCATGCTCTACGAGGGCGTCAGCGTAATCTGCGACCGCTACTATCACTCGTCGGTGGCTTATCAATCGCTCACGGCGGGCGGCGACCATGATGCCATCGCCTGGATCCGCGAGATCAACCGCCATGCGCGCAAGCCCGACCTCACGCTGGTGCTGGACGTGCCCGCGAAGGTGGCGGCGGAGCGCAGGCGGCGTCGCGGTGGCCGCGAGCTCTTCGACGACGAAGAGCTGCAGGCTCGGCTGTGCGAGTTCTACGCGCAGCTCGACCGTCACTTCCCGGCCGAGCGCATCGTGCATGTGAACGCCGATGCGCCGATCGAGTCCGTTGCGGCACAGCTGCTGGGCCAGGTGGAGCGCCTGCTTTTGGAACGCGGCTAGGCCTGGCATGGCTGCAACGGTGCGCGGTTGTAGCGGCGCACGGCTGCAGCGGTGGCGAAAACTGGACCCCGCACGGGCTTGCCGCCATAACTTTGGCATGCAGGTCACAGTGCGCAGCTTGCCTTGGCTCCTGCCGTTCTTCGTTGGCGGCTGCGCGGGCAGCAGTGCGCAGAGCAAGCAGCCTTCGCCCGCGCACGCGCCGGCGCAGACCACGGCGAATGCGAGCGCTGCGACGCGTCCTGTGGCTTCACCCGCAGCACCCGCGACCGAGGCCGCGGCGCTGGCGGATGCTGGGCTTGGCGTGACCGCTGCGGCTGTGCCGGCCTTGCCAGCTCTCCCTGTTCAACCCGCGCTCGCGCCGGAGATCAATGCGGGCGCGATTCCACGCGCTGCTCTCAAGGCCGTGCTGGCGGAGGGCATCGGGCGCTTTCTGCGCTCGGTGCGTGCCGAGCCCGATCTGATCAAGGGGCACTTCGCAGGTTGGCGCATCACCAGCTTGTTCGCCGATGCGCCCGGCGTGCACGTCGCGGTGCTGCGCGCAGGGGACACCGTTCGGCGGGCCAACGGGCAGTCGATCGAGCGCCCCGAGGAATTCCAGAGCGTGTGGGACAGTCTGGCGACGGCCAACGAGCTGGTGCTGGACATCGAGCGCGCCGGTAAGCCGAGCAAGCTGCGCTACACGATCGCGGACTGAAGAGCTGTCCAGAAATGGCTCATGGCGGCTTACGTCCTCGAACAAATCCTCGAAATACACGAGTATTCCTGCGGTTTCTTCTGCGGGCGCGCTCGCTCTGCTCCGATTTCTGGACAGCTCTTGAGCACGGACCGGGCGGCTGCGCGCTGGCTCAGCTGCGCAGCAGCTTCAGGATCCGCACGCCGACCTCTCCATCGACATCCACCAGCTCGCCCTCGGCGATCGCGCGATCGGCCGCGCGCAGCGTGACGCTCTCACCGATGCGTCGTCCGGTCGACAGCACCTGGCCGGGGCCCAGCTGCGCTAGCTCGCCGAGGCAGAGTGAAAAGCGCGCGAGCTCGACGCGCAGCTCGATGGGTGTATCGCTGGCGAGCTGCGCGCTCGGCACGTTCGCGGGGGTGGCTTCTGAAAGGCGTCCGGTGGTCATGTGCATCTCCTCGGTCGGTTGTTCGAGCGCCACCACGAGCGTGGTCTCGGCGGCGTGGCAACGTCGCTCGAAGCGGCTGCCCTCGATGCGCAGCGTGATCTTCCCCTCGAAGTGCTCCTGGCTGCGGCCCAGGCCGCAGTGATCGAGCACGAGCACGTCGCCTACGCCGAGCGCAGCGACGCTGGCGGCATCGAGCACGGCGCCCCCAGCGTCCGCCCAGAGCGACAGCGGCACGCCGTCCAGCCATGCTTGCTGCTGATGGCGGCGGCGCGCATCGAGCCACAGGTTACCGAGCGCGAGGGGACACAAGAGGCGCAGCGGGGCGAGCTGTCCGGCGATGCGCACGTCGAGCGGCAGGATCAGGATCTCACCGTCGCCCAGCGTGCTCACGAGCTCAGCGCTGCTCGCGAGCTGTGAGCGCAACACGAAGCTCGTGCGTGCCGCGCCGAGCACGCGCGCGACGAGGTAGGCGAGCGCGCCCAGCGTCATGTCGTCGGGTCGCTGGCCCGCCTGCGAAAGGCCGAGGCTGCCGTCGCCACCGAGCGTGCGATCGGCGAGCAGCGCCGCGCTGCTCGGCGGACACTCGAGCACGACCTGCAACTCGGGCCGGCCGCTGAGATGTTCGAGCGCGAAGGCGACCACCGGAGCGTGCAGGCGTGCGGCGAGCGCGCCGGGCGTGCAGGTTTCGGGGAGCAGCAGCTCGAGCTCGGGTTTCGCGCCGAGCAGCTGCTGGGCGCAGGCGACGGCGTCGCCCTGGTCGGCTGTTTCGAGCTGGCGCAGACAGGCGTTCAGCGCACGCGTCTGCGTACGCGAGAGCTTGGGCCAGCGGTCCAGCGGGTAGGGGCGGGCGGGCATCGCAGCGCTGCGACCATAGCGCGTGTGTGCGCGCCCAGCAGTGCCGTCGGCCAGGAAAGATCCGCAGCGGCCCTGCGGGAGCTGCACGAAGGCCGGGCTTCTTTGATACGATGGTCGCGTGGCAGATCCCCTCATCGGCAAGCAGGTCGACAACGGGGAGTACGTGATCACCGAGCGGATCGGCGCAGGGGGCATGGGTTCGGTCTACAAGGCTGACCAGCCCAGCATGAACCGGCTGGTCGCGATCAAGGTGCTCCACTCGCGTTTTGCGACGCGTGACGACCTGGTCGCGCGCTTCCGCCGCGAGGCGCGTGCGATGAGCCAGCTGGCGCATCCGAACACCGCGCGCGTCTACAAGTACGGCGAGCTCGACGACGGCGCCGTGTACTTCGTGATGGACTACCTCGAGGGCAAGAACCTCGCCCACGAGGTGCGCGCCAACGGCCCGATGGAGCCGGGTCGCGCGCTCAACATCATGATCCAGGTGTGTGGTGCGCTCGAAGAGGCGCATCGCGCAGGCATCGTGCATCGCGACCTCAAGCCGGAGAACGTGTTTCTCACGGTGCAAGCGGGCACGGCCGACTTTCCGAAGGTGCTCGACTTCGGCCTGGCGAAGATGAGTGAGAAGCAGATGGGCCGCGGCTCGATGATGTTCACGCAGCAGGGCATGGTGTTCGGTACACCGGAGTTCATGAGCCCGGAGCAGGCGCAGGGCGAGACCATCGATCGCCGCAGCGACATCTACTCGCTGGCGCTGATCTTGTACGAGCTGCTCACGAGTAAGCTGCCGTTCGATGCGAAGTCGCCGCTCGACATCATGAAGGCGCACGTGAAGGACAAGCCGATCCCGCTGTCCGAGCGCGTGCCGGGCAAGACCTTCGCGCCGGAGCTCGAGGCCGTGATCGCCAGGGCACTCGCGAAGAAGCCAGGCGATCGCTACGACACGGCCGCGGCGTTCGCCGAAGCCCTGAAGGGCTGTCTGCAGGAGGGCTTGCTCACGACGGCGGCCCGGCGTGCGGTGCCATCTCAGCCTGCCGCATCCGCGTCCAGCGGCGGGGCTGCGAAGGCCGGTGCAGCAGCGAGCGGTAGCAAGCGCCCCGCCGGTGCCAACGTGGTCGTGCAGCACGAGGCCGATCCACCCAGCGTCCCGGTGTCCAAGACCCCCACGCTCTTGCTGGGCCTGGCCATCGGCGTGGCCGTGGCGGTGCTCGGCTACTTCGTGCTCTCGCTCTTTTCGAAGTAGGCGCGGTGTCTCGCAGCCCGTAATTGGTGGGCAATTCCGGGCATTTCGCGCGGGTGCTTCGGTTGCGGGGCGCCCCGGCCTCGGCGCCTTGACGCTCCCTCACCTTTCTTACAACATCCGCGCCCGATCGCGGGTCGGTGCCGCAGTGCTTGCGCGTTCCCCGGCCCGTGACCCAAGTCGTACCTTCCGATGAACACTGCCGCGGCAACCACGGGCTTCGTGCCAACGTTTCGGGACCTCGTCGCGCTGACGAAACCTCGCGTGACCGCGCTGGTCCTCGCAACCTCCGGCGCCGGGATGGCGCTGGCGCCCGGAGCGCTACCGGTGGGCCGCGGCTGCTTGATGCTGCTGGGCACCCTCTTGTGCGTGGCGTCGGCCAACGCGCTCAACTGTTTTCTCGAGCGCGAGAGCGACAAGCTCATGGCCCGCACCCGCACGCGTCCGTTGCCTGCAGGCCGGCTCGAGCCGAGCTTGGCTCTGGGCTTTGGGTTGTTGCTCGGCGCGCTGTCTTTGCCTGTGCTCGCGCTTGGCGTGAACCCGGTGACGGGCGCGCTCGGTGCGCTGGCGCTGGTCAGCTACGTCGCGGTGTACACGCCGATGAAGACCATGTCGCCGCTGGCCTTGGTCGTTGGCGCTGTGCCCGGTGCCTTGCCGCCGCTCATGGGCTGGACGGCCGTCACTGGTCACATCGCTGCGTTCGGCCTCGTGCTCTTCGCGATCTTGTTTCTGTGGCAGCTGCCACACGTGATCGGTCTCGGCTCGTTCCGTCGCGATGACTACGTGGCTGCGGGCATCCGCGTGCTGCCCGCCGTGTACGGCGAGCGCTTCGTGAAGACGCACGCCGTGATCTGGACACTGGTTTTGTGCGGGGCCAGCGTGCTTCCGACCGTGTTCGGCTGGGCGGGCCCGGGCTATCTCATCACTGCGCTCTTGCTCGGCGGTGCTTACCTGGCTGCAACGCTGCGTGGGTTCCGTACTACGCCGCTTTCGAGCTGGGGCAAGCGGCTTTTCCTGACCTCGCTCTTCTATTTGCCGTTCCTGTTCCTGGCGCTGATCCTCGACGGGCGCGCCTAAAGTGGCAGCGCTGGCCGAGCCTGCGCCGGCGACGCCCCAGACGCACGGGCTAGCCGACGACGGCGCGGTGAGCGAGCGGCCACAAACGCAGCGTGCGCTGCTCGAGGTACGCGGCTTGCGCCACGCCTTCGGTGGCGTGCGCGTGCTCGATGGGCTCGACTTCAGCGTTCGCCACTGTGCGCCGTGGGCGCGTGCCACAGCAAGAGGTGAGAGCATGCTGCGCCCGGCACTCACCCTCTGCTTTCTGCTCGGCGCGAGCGCGTGCAGCAAGCCTGCTGCGTTGCCACGCTACGGCCGCGTGCCCAATTTTTCGTTGCAGGATCAGCGCTCACAGCCCGTCTCGATGGCCACGTTCGCCGGCAAGGTCGTCATCGCTGACTTCATCTTCACCTCGTGCCCGGACGTGTGTCCGCTGCTCACCGAGCAGATGGCCGGTCTGCGCACGCGCTTGCCGTCCGACGCGAGCCTGGCCTTCGTGTCGTTCAGCGTCGATCCCGAGCACGACACGGCCTCGAAGCTAAAGGCCTTCGCGGCTGCGCACGGCGCCGATCAGCCCAACTGGTTCTTCCTCACGGGCGGCACGAGCGAGGTGCGGCGCGTCGTGACCGCGGGCTTCAAGCAGGCGATGGAGGCCGAGCCCGCGCAGCCGGGCAAGCCCCGCAACGTGCTGCACGGCACCCACTTCGTGCTGGTCGATCGCGCGGCCACGATTCGCGGCTTCTATCGCAGCGATGCCGATGGTATGCGCGAGCTGCAGTCGGCCGCAGAGAACCTCGCACACGAACCGAGTGGATCATGATCACCAGCTACGCGCTCGCGACCCTCAACGCGCTGCTCAACTCGTGCGCCCTGTGTTGCGTCACGCTCGGCTACCGCGCCGTACGGGCGGGCGACATACCCCGGCACCGTCGCTACATGCTCGGCGCATTCGTGCTCTCGCTGATCTTCCTCATCTCGTACGCTGCGCGCATGTTGATCTTCGGTGACCAGCACTTCGCCGGTCACGGCCCGGTCAGGCTCGTCTACTTCGCGATCCTGATCTCGCACGTGCTGCTCGCGGCGGCGGTGGCCCCGGTCGTGCTCTACACGGTGGTCCTGGGCTTGCGCGACCAGCGTGAGCGGCACCGGAAGATCGCGCCGCGCGTTTTGCCCGTGTGGGCCTACGTGCTGGTCACAGGCGTGGTCGTGTACCTGCTGCTCTTTCACTACCCGGCGTGAAGCTTGCAGCGACTCGTGCGGCGGGCGCTGCGTGCCGGCACCAGCTGGCTTGCGCCGTCGAACCGGCCGCGCAACGGGCCACGCTCACGAAGTGCAGTAGCCCTGCGGCGCGTCGGTCACGGCCTTGAGCAGGTCCTTGGCACGGTCGGCCAGGGCCTTGCTCGGCTTGTGCTTGAGCAGCGCGTCGATCGCGCCCTTGGCGTCGGTGCAGGCGTGCAGGCGGAAGAACGCATCGCCCATGCCGTAGAGCGCGGTGTCCACTGCGGCACTCTTGGGGTAGAGCGCTATCACCTTGCGGTACTCGCCCAGGGCCGTGGCGGGCTTGTTCTGCACGAGGTAGCTCGCACCGATCCAGTACTGCGCGTCGCCGGCCTTGTCGTCGTCGGCGTAGCGCGTGAGGTAGGCACCGAAGAGCGCGCGCGCCTTGTCATGGTCGCCGGCTTTGTACGCTTCGTACGCGGCTGCGAAGTGCGCGCCTTTGTCAGCCGGGATCGCCGACGGATCCACCGCGCTCGCATCGGCGGCTGTCGGCTTGGCGGTGCTCAGCTTGGTCAGCTTGTCGTCCACCGTCGCCTGCGCCTGGGCGGTCTTCACCGTGAGGTCGCTCACCTGGTGCTGCAGCTCGTCGAGCTTGCCGTCGAGCTCGGCCAGCTTCTGCTGCTGGTCCTGCACCTGCACGCCCACGTCGGCGCTGTCGCGCGTGAGCATGCTCTTGGCGCGCTCGACGCCCTGCTCGAGCTCGCTGAGCTTGGCTTGCAGGGCCAGCTGCTTGGCCTGCACGTCGGCTTCGAGCGCAGCGACACGACGGTCGAGCGCAGCCGTTGCGGTCCGCAGCTCATCGCCGTCTTTCTGCGTCATCAAACAGCCGCTTGCCGCCACGCACAGCGCGAGCAAGATCGTCACGCTGCGGGCGTGCTTCACGGCTCGGGCTGCAGCTCGCGTGCTCACGCGCCTACTTCGCCTTGATCTCGACGCGGCGGTCCTTGGCCCACGACGCCTCGTCGGTGCCGGTTGCCTGCTCTTCACCCATCGACGAATAGGACATGGTCGCGTCGGTGCCGAGGGTCTTCAGGTACTGCTGTGCGCTCTGCGCGCGGTGGTCGCCGAGCGCGAGGTTGTACTCTTCGGTGCCGCGCGGGTCGGTCATGCCGGTGACGTGCACCGACTTGATGCCGCGCTCGCGGATGCAGTTGGCGTCGCGCTGCAGGTCCGAACGGGCGCTGTCTGCGACCGTGCTGGAGTCGAAGTCGAAGTAGACAGGCGCGAGCTCACACTGGCCGGCCACGGGTGTGGGGGCTGCCGGCGGTGCCACGCTCTGAGTCTGCGTGACGCACGCGTGCTCCACGCAGTCCTGACCCACGCCGCACTGACCGGAGGAGGTGCAATAGCCGGGAACCGCCTGGCAGGCGCCTGACGCACAGCGCTGGCTGGCGCCGCAGTCTTGATCGCCGCGGCACTGCTGGCAGAGCTTGTTCACGCAGAACTCACCCTTGTGGCAGTCCTTATCCTGGTCACACTTCGGATAGCTCGGGCTGCACCCGAACACGGACAACGCGACCGCGCTCAAGAGTGCGAACGTGAACAGCCCATGTGCGAGCCCCGATTTGCTGCCATTGCGGCTCATATCCATATCTCCTCCCTGCTAGCTCCCAGCAGGTGAACGGCTGCGTAGTCCACGTGGTACGGCTTGTCAACGCCTTGTGCGACCCGTACATTCCCGCCCTTCGATGGCGCTTGCAGCAGACGGCAAGCCAGGCACATTTCTTGCGCTGGCAGACGTGAAGCGCGTTTTGTTTCTTGCGGTACCAGCCATGCTGGCGCTGCTGACGCAAACTGCGATCAATCTCGTCGACACCTATTTCATGGGCTTCTTGCCCGAGCCCGAGCGCAGCGACGGCCAGGCGATGCTCTCGTTCGCGCTCACCTTGCTGTGGGCCATCGGCGGCTTCCTCTCGGCGATCTCGGTCGGCACACAGGCGTTGGTCGGTCGGCGCGAAGGCCAGAGCCACCCGCACGAGAGCGGTGGCGTGCTGGCCAACGCCGTGGTGCTCGCTGTCGTGAGCAGCACAGTCGTGTCAATCGTCGCGTTCCTGTGCATCCCGTCGATCTTCCGTCTGGTGTCGACGCACGAGGACTACATCCGCGTCGGCACCGCGTACACGCAGTGGCGCTTCGTGGGCTGCGTGTCCATGGTCGTCACGGCCGCGTACAAATCGTTCTACGATGGCACCGGCCGCACCTACGTGCACTTCTGGGCCGCGCTGTTCATGAACGTCGTGAACGTGCTGCTCTGCTACGCGCTGATCTTCGGTGAGCTCGGGGCGCCGCGCATGGGCGTGGCAGGCGCTGGGCTCGCGGCTGCGGTGTCCTCGTGGGTGGGCCTGGGCGCGATGATTCTCTTCTCGATGCGCGCGGTCGACCGCGACAAGTACCGGCCCTATCGCAGCGGCGTGCTCTCTCTCTCCATGATGAAGAACTTGGCGCGTCTGTCCGTGCCATCCGGCGTTGCCACCACCGTGGTGATGACGGGCTTCATCCTGTTCATCCGCATCGTGCACGTGTTCGACAATCAAGCCGAGGCGAACGGCGGCACAGAGTCGATCTACGGCGCAGCCACGACCATCATCATCAATGTGCTCAGCCTCACGTTCTTCTCGTGCATGGCGTTCGGCGTCTCCACGGCCACGCTGGTCTCGCAGAGCCTGGGCGCGCGCGATCCCGACAGCGCAGAGCGCTACGCGTGGAGCAGCGTGAAGATCGCCGTCATGGCTTTCGGCGTGCTCGGCCTGCACGAGGTGCTCTACCCCGAGTTCTGGATCGGCATCTTCAACAAGTCGCCCGAGGTGATCGCCGCCGGGGCTTCGTCGATGCGCCTGATGGGCGCGGCGGGTCCTTTGATCGCGGCCGCCATGATCCTCACTCAGGCGCTCTTCGGCGCCGGCAACCCGCGCTTCGTGATGATCGTCGAGCTGTGCCTGCACTTCGGCGTGCTCTTGCCCGCGGCGTACTGCGGCGGCATCGTGCTGCACGGGGGCCTTTTGGGCGTGTGGTCCGCGGCGGCGCTTTACGCCGCCTTGCTCGCCGGCATCATGGCCTGGAAGTTCCGCTCGGGCAGCTGGAAGACCATCGACATCTGACGCGCGCGTTACGCGGTTTCGCGGCGACGACCGAGCGCTGCGATGGCGCGGGCCAGCAGCACGAAGCCGAGCGTCATGGTGAGCAGGCGCCCGGGCGCGCGCGGCCCGTAACCGGAGGCCAAGAGCAGTAGCGTGGCCGCGGCGGCCTGCAGGCGAGCACCGCCGCCCGCGACCATGGCGTTCACGGCGGCCGCGAGGGCCAGACACATGGGCAGTGCGTAGACGGCGGGCGCGCGGTCGAGCAAAAGACCCACACGCTGCGCGTTGTACAGCACGATCGCGAAGTCCTTGTGCAGCTCCGCATGCGCGACGCGCAGGCCGTAGCCCGCCCCGAGCAGCGTGAGCAGCCCAGCAGCCCGTGCGACGAGTTGACGCGAGCTGACACCGCGCGCGGCCAAGAGCGGGAAGCTGCCCAGCAAGAGGCCGAGGTAGCAGAGCTCGCCCAGCGCCTGCATGGTCTCGTAGGCGCGATGCTTCCAGGGGTCGAGCTGCACGTCGGTCGTGAGCTCGAGCAGCACGCACAGCACGTTGAGCAGCGGCAGCGCGGTGGCGAAGCCCGCGACGCTGCGCGTCAGCCACGAGCCGGCGAGGTCGAGCGCGCGCATGCCAATCGCCACACACAGCAAGTTGGCGGCGCCGACGGCGAAGTAGACGTGCTCCCGCGTCGTGTGTGTGCGATCCAGGAAGGTCGCCACGATCACCTCGCGCAAGAGGACCGTCAGGAAGATCACCAGCAAGAGCCGGCTGCGTGCGTTCAGCAACACACCGCCGCGCCAGGTCGACAGCGCGCAGGCACAGAGCGCGATCAGGCCCGCGATCACTGCCAGGTTCTCGGAGAACTCGCCGGCTTGCGTGAGCGGCTTGAGCAGCGCCGACGCCGTGCCCGTGCCCAGCGCCGGGATCGCGCCCTGGTTGAGGGCCATCGAGGCGAGCGCTGCCAGCGCCGTCATGAACGCCAGCGGCGGCACAGCCTCGAGCGCGGTCCACGCCGCGTCCGCACGCGACGCGACGTCCGGTGCGCGCGGCTGCACCAGCGACCCGCCGTCGTTCACGCT
>DASVHQ010000047.1:0-2907 GCA_036382515.1 Polyangiales bacterium
AGCGGGCCCGACCCCAAGCTCGGCGACTTCATTCAGCAGCCCGAACCCACTTGCTCCGGAAGGTTGTTTGGGCTTCTCGAAGCGAACTGAGTTGCGAGGTCGGCGGGGGGCAACCACGCCGACCGCGCACCGAGGCGGTCGCTCGGGGGTCTAGTGCGCGTGTCACCCAAGCTATGCGGCTTCGATCTCTTACCGCTTCAGGACTTTCACCTTATGGTCCCATGGATTCCTCCAGGCATCACGCCAGCATAAACGCCACCCAGTCTGCCAGCCGCCCAGCTCCGCGTCACCCGCCTGCGCAGCTACCCCCGGCGGCGGCGCGTGGTGCTGGGGCGGAAACGCTTGTGGCAACGTGGGCGACGCCACGGTGGACAACCGATTTCGCGCAACGCCAGTGAAGTTGTGACCTGCGCCGTGTGTGCTAGAAAACGTCGATGAGTACGTTCATCGCGAAGACACGCGCACCCACGCCCTGGCTCGCCATCGGCTTGCTTGGGGCGTTCGCGGCGGCCGGCTGCAGCAGAGATCATCGCGCGGCGATGACCGCAAGCGACGCTGGTTCGCAAATCGATGCAGGCGACCCGCGAAAGGGCTTCCCCGCGGGCGCGATCGCAACGTATGGCTGGCCCGATCAGGGCAGCACGGACGGCAGCAGGCTGGTGATCTATCCCGCGGGTGCAACGGCCAAGACGGCGCAGCTCGCCAACCTGAAGCCGGATCTCTATTGCGGCGCACTCGCGTTCGACAGCCACGGCATCGTGTACGTCGCGATCGATCCGCCGCCTCCCGCGACCGCGCACGTCGAAGCCTTCACGCTCGAGGATAGCGGCTCACACGGCCCCAGCCGCACGATCGACCTCGCTGCATTCGGGTTCGCCAACGACCTGGCCGACATTGCGATCGACTCGCACGACAACCTGTACTTGCTGCGCACCGTGGGCAGGATCTTTCCGTCGAACGACGCCGTCGTCGTGATCGCGCTGTCGGCCGCGAAGGCGGACAAGCCGCTACGCACGCTGGCCGGTGATCAAACCGGCCTCTCGGGTTCGATGTCGATCGCCATCGACGAGCGGGATCAGCTCGTGGTCTTGAACCGAATCGGCGAAGTGCTGGTGTTCGCGCCCGACGCCGACGGTAACGCGGCACCCGTGCGACGCATCGAAAACCCACTCATCAGCCCCGCCAGCCTTGCCGTCGACTCCGCGGGAGCGATCTACGTCTCGGACGTCGACAAGAACTCGATCTCCGTGTTCGCTTCCGGCAAAGACACAGCCCCGGTCCGTGTCTTGTCCGGCGCCATGACCGCTCTGGATTTCCCGACCGCGCTGGCCATCGACGCCGACGACCAGCTGCTAGTCGCGCCGTCGGGAAGCAACCCCGTTGGCCCCTTGCACGTGTTTGCCAAGGGCGCGAGCGGCAACGTGAAGCCCACGCTGGGCGCGAGCAGCTCGTCAGGAGAGGTGGCGGTCGCGCGGTGAGTGCGCGTGAAGCAGCGCGCTCAGAGAAATTCGCAGAGGTAGCCGCTCGGCGCTTCGGCCTTCACGTCGAAGCCGCTCTTGGCGGCCACTTCGAACGCCGTGCCTGCCGGATAGCTGCGCCACTCGGTCCTGCCTGCGAAGCGGATCAGCAGCTCGCCTTCGAGGCGCAGATGTTCGAAGGGCGATAGCCCGGATAGTGCGACCAGGCAAAGCTGGTCGAGGAGGATTGGAGGAAGCGATGAGTCCATGAAACTTCGTTTGTTGTCCAGCGGGCGAGGCGGATAGTCGGGTCGGGAGCCGGCGCGGTGGATGCTGGAGGTCTTGCGAACCCTGACTGATGCGGCCGCGCGGTAGAGAGCAAGAACGGTGCCGTACTGCATCACGAGAGCCCTGACAGCATCGACGCTCCGGACGGACAGGGCACCAGCGCCGCCTCGCCTTGCCGTCGGCTATGCTCTAGCTCGTGCTCGCCCTTCTCCTCGCCGCCGTCCTGATCGGTGACCCATTGCCGGCGCTGTCGCTCAGGTCGGTGCCCGGTGGAGAGTCCGTAGAGCTTCCGGTTCACGGGCGCATCACGGTCATCGACCTCTTCGCAACCTGGTGCGGTCCGTGCCGCGAGAGCCTGCCGGTGCTGGAACGGCTGCGTAACCGCTACGGCGATCGCGTCGAGTTCGTCAGTATCGCCGAGGATCGAGACGTGGCGAAGGTCGAGCGCTTCGTTCACGGGCTGCATGTCGGTGGGCGCGTGCTGCTCGATCCAGCCAGGCGCGCCTACCGTGCACTCGGTGCGCATGAGCTACCAACGACCTACCTTGTCGATAGCGAAGGCGTCGTCAGGAAGATCAACCACGGCTACGGGCACGGGTACGAGGCGCGTGTCGCCGGCTGGATCGAGCAACTGCTTGGCAGCAAACCAAAGCGGTAGGCGGCCGTTGCGATTCTGATTTGGGACTCGCCGCGTTGGCCCGGCTGGGTGCCGCACCGGGTAGATTGGCGGCCCGCAGAGCCAGGTTTCAGATCGCGGTGACGGTGGCCACAGCAAGGCTGTCGTCGCAGAAATCTCCAGGCGATAGCCGGCATTAAGCATGTGCCCAGTCTGCCAGCCGCCCCGCACCGCGTCACCCGCCTGAGCAGCTACCCCTGGCGGCGGCATTGCCCGCGTTTTGAGGGTGTGGGGCACTACCGTGCCACCACTTTGGGAGACCGGCCGCTTCATCCCATCTACCGCCCCTGAGCAGCTACATCTACCCCTGGCGGCGGCCCGCGAAGCCCGCTTCTTCGATTACGGCCCCGAAGGCAAAACCGTCGACGGCCCCCGCCACCCGCTCTGAGTTGCTACTTGGCGGCCTTGCGTACCGAATCTCGAGAAGCTGCTGACGCGCTGGCGCCCAAGCCTGTCTTTTTGCGACCACCGACAGCGCGCTTGTGG
>DASVHQ010000048.1:0-20170 GCA_036382515.1 Polyangiales bacterium
GAAGAGCATGGCCGAGGCGTTGGGGCACGCAGCCACGCACGCGCCGCAGCCGATGCAGGCCGCAGCTTCGAACGCGGTGTCGGCGGCGGGCTTCGGGATGAGAATGGCGTTGGCATCCTGCGCGCTGCCGGCGCGCGCCGAAATGAAGCCGCCCGCCTGGATGATCCGGTCGAACGCGCTGCGATCGACGATGAGATCCTTGATCACGGGCAGCGCCTGTGCGCGCCACGGCTCGATCCACAGCTCGTCGCCGTCCTTGAACGAGCGCATGTGCAGCTGACAGGTGGTGGTGGCCTTGCGCGGACCGTGCGGCGCGCCGTTGACGACCACACCACACATGCCGCAGATGCCCTCACGACAGTCGTGGTCGAAGGCCACCGGATCCTGGCCGTCGGTGATCAACTTCTCGTTGAGCACGTCGAGCATCTCCAGGAACGACATCTCTTCGCTGACCTCGCCGATCTCGTAGTCTGCGAACGCGCCCTGGGCACTCTGGTTGGGCTGACGCCAGATGTGAAGCTTGAGCCTCATTTGTAACTCCGCTGAGACGGGTGAACGTAGTCGAAGCTGAGCGGTTCCTTGTGGAGCGCCGGCGCGTTGCCGACGCCCTTCCACTCCCAGGCTGCCACGTAGGTGAACTTGTCGTCGTCGCGCTTGGCTTCGCCCTCTTCCGTCTGGTGTTCGAGCCGGAAGTGGCCGCCGCAGGACTCCTCGCGCTGCAACGCATCGTTGCACATGAGCTCGGCGAATTCGAGGAAGTCGGCCACTCGACCGGCCTTCTCGAGGCTCTGGTTCAGCTCGGCCCCCGAGCCGGGCACGCGCAGGTTCTTCCAGAATTCCTCGCGCAGTTCGGGAATGCGCTGCAAGGCTTGCTTGAGACCCGCCGCGTCCCGCGCCATGCCGCACTTGTCCCAGCACAGCTTGCCCAGCTCACGGTGGAACGAGTCGGGCGAGCGCTTGCCGTTGATCGACAAGAGCTGCTTGATGCGATCGTTCACGGAACCTAGCGCTTGTTTCGCCTCGGCTGTGCTCTCGCTCACCGGCTCGAACTTCTGCTGCGCAAGGTAGTGACCGAGTGTGTACGGGATGACGAAGTAGCCGTCGGCCAGGCCCTGCATGAGCGCGCTCGCGCCCAGGCGGTTGGCGCCGTGATCGGAGAAGTTGGCTTCACCGAGCACGAACAGGCCGGGCACGTTGCTCATCAGGTTGTAGTCCACCCACAGGCCGCCCATCGTGTAGTGGATGGCGGGGTAGATGCGCATGGGAGTCTTGTACGGGTTCTCGCCCGTGATGCGCTCGTACATGTCGAAGAGGTTGCCGTAGCGTTCCGCGACAGCAGCTTCGCCCAGGCGCTTGATGGCGTCGGAGAAGTCGAGGTAGACGCCGAGCCCGCCGGGGCCCACACCGCGACCGTCGTCGCAGGCTTCCTTGGCGTTGCGTGACGCGATGTCGCGCGGCACGAGATTGCCGAAGCTCGGGTACTTGCGCTCGAGGTAGTAGTCGCGGTCGGCCTCGGCGATGCTGCCCGGAGCCTTGCCCGTGTCTTCCTTGCGCTTGGGCACCCAGACGCGGCCGTCGTTGCGCAGCGACTCGCTCATCAAGGTGAGCTTGCTCTGGTAGTCGCCGCTGACGGGGATGCAGGTGGGGTGGATCTGCGTGTAGCAGGGGTTCGCCATGAGCGCGCCGCGACGGTGCGCACGCCAGCTCGCCATGACGTTGCAGCCCTTGGCGTTGGTCGAGAGGTAGAAGACGTTGCCGTAGCCGCCCGTGGCGAGGATCACCGCGTCGGCCATGTGCACTTCGGTCTTGCCGCTGACCATGTCGCGCGTGACGATACCGCGCGCGCGACCATCGACGACGATCACGTCGAGCATCTCGGTGCGTGGGTACATCGTGACCTTGCCGTCGGCGATCTGGCGCGACAGCGCCTGATACGCACCAAGCAAGAGCTGCTGACCGGTCTGCCCGCGCGCGTAGAACGTGCGCGAGACCTGTGCGCCGCCGAACGAGCGGTTGGCGAGTAAGCCGCTGTACTCGCGCGCGAACGGCACGCCCTGAGCGACGCATTGGTCGATGATGTTCACGCTCAGCTCGGCCAAGCGATACACGTTGCTCTCGCGGGCTCGGAAGTCGCCGCCCTTCACTGTGTCGTAGAAGAGGCGATAGATGCTGTCGCCGTCGTTCTGGTAGTTCTTGGCGGCGTTGATGCCGCCCTGCGCGGCGATGGAGTGCGCGCGACGCGGGCTGTCCTGGTAGCAGAAGCACTGCACGTTGTAGCCGAGCTCACCGAGCGTGGCGGCGGCGGCGCCACCTGCCAGACCCGAGCCCACCACGATCACGTTGTACTTGCGCTTGTTGGCCGGGTTCACCAACTTCATCTCGAAGCGGTGTCGCTGCCAACGCGTCTGGATGTCGCCCGAGGGGGCATTGGACTTGAGCTCCATGACGAAAGACTCCGAGGTCAGCGGACGAAGCCGGAGAGCACCGCCAGCGGAATGCTGATGTTGCCGAGAGTAATGAAGAGGGCGAGACCGAGCGACAGGCGCTTGATGCGCTCGTTGTAGGCCGAGTGGTTCAAACCGAGCGACTGGAACATGCTCCAGATGCCGTGGAAGAGGTGATTGCCGAGGCCCGCCATGGCGACGATGTACACGCCCGCCACCCAAGGGATGCTGAAGCTGTTCACCACGTTGGCGTAGACATCCTCGGCGCTGTGTTCTTGACCGCCGGGCATGACGCCGAAGGTGAGATGCGCGAGGTGGTAGACCAGGAACGCCAAGAGAATGGGCCCGCTCCAGACCATGGTGCGTGCGGCGTAGCTGGTGGCCACGTCACGCTTCACACGATAGGGCTGCGGGCGCGCGGCATTGTTCTTGCCCGCGAGCTTGAGCGCGCAACCGATGTGCAGCGCCACCGACCCCAGCAGCACCGCGCGCGCGACCCAGATCAGGCCGTGCGAGTTGTGCAGCAGGTGGCCGTAGCCATTGATGGCATCGCGGCCCGCGAAGAGCAGCGCGTTGCCGATGAAGTGCATGAGCACGAAACCGACCAAGATGAGGCCGGTCACCGCCATCACGATCTTCTGGCCGACGGAGGTTGATAGGAGGCCCAGGGGCCCGGGAGGCGCAGCGACGGGTCGTGGCTGCGCGGATACGTTCGGGTTTGCCATGACGACTGCTCGGGTTTGGGAGCGCAGGCGTCTTACCATAATCGCCGCGCGCGGGGATCAACTTCCCCCCGTTCTCGGGCGTCGAAAGCGCCAGCGCAAACGGTCGCGGCCCGGGGCCTGCCACCATGAGCGGGTCTAGTGCTGCTCGCCCGCGCACGCCTTGACGCTTTTCGGCATGGCTCCTACAGTCCACCCGCTACCGGGTGTGTTGCAGCGGGCGCGGGGCGTAGTTTGGAAGCGCTTTTTCGCACAATCGTCCCGCCATACCGCCTCGGAGAGCTGCTGCTGCGCATCGGGGAGCGGCGTCTCACCGGGCGGCTGTTGCTCAGCTCCGATCTCGGCGAGCGCACCGTGTACTTCCACACGGGCTTGCCGGTCTTCGCCCACTCGTCGCAGTTCTCGGAGCGTCTGGGCGCGGTGGGCGTGCGCTACGGCATCGTGAAGCGCGAGGAGGTCGCGCGCGCGCTTGCACTCGCACGAGAGCAAGGCACGGAGCTCGGGCGCGCCCTGCTCGAGCTCGGACACGTGAACGGAGTGCAGCTGTTTCGCTTGCTCGGGGCGCAGCTACTCGAACAGCTTGCCGCAAGCTGCGGCAGCGTCGCCGCGCGGGCACGCTTCTACGTTGACCCGGGCGCGCTCACGAAGGTTGCGATCCTGCGCGTGCACCCGATGACGGCCGTGCTCGCGGCCGTACGCCACATGCCGGCTCTCGAGCACACCAAGATGCTCGGCGCCGTCTCTGAACGCCGCGTAGCGCAACTGCCGGTGCCTGACCTCGTGCTCGAGTGGCTCTCCGATCTGGGCTACGTCGGCGACACGACCACGTTGACTGCGGGCGAGGCCACGACGGTGGGCGTGATCCGCTCGCGTCTGGTGGCGAAGCTGCGCGCGAGCACACAGCAGGACTTCGATCCCACGGCCTCGCCGGTGCACATCGACGCGCGCAAGGAAGACTCCGGGCGACCGGCGGCTCGCAGTGTCGCCGACTACATCACGTTGGCCATGCTGCTGTGCGGCGCGATCAAGCTGGGCGACTCCAGCGCGGAGGAAGATCGCCGCGCCACCGTCGCGGCGGCCGGCACCAGCGACACGGGTGGCCGCGCGGAGACCCTGCCGAACACCGCGCAGAGCGTGCAGGCCACCCTCAACGGTGCGTTGCACAGCCCGCTCTGCGAAGTACCCGCGGCAGCACCGTCGCACGAGAGCGCTACCGACGCTGCCATCCGTGCGTATCTGTGCGAGAAGCGCGAGACACGCACCGCGGCACGCATGGCGATCTGGGGTCCGGCGGCCGAGTTGGAGGACAATGCTGCTCTTTCACAGCTGCTCACGCTCTATCTGACGCTCAAGCCCGAGGCCAGCGATGCCGCGGTGCTGGGCGTGGAGCCGGGCGACGCCCCCACCCACATCGCGGATGCATACGCGACCTACCAGCGCTTCCTCGATGAATTCGGCGAACAGACGCAGACGCCGCTCACGAGCGCACGGATCGCAGAGCTGCGCGAACGCATCAACGCGGCGCTGATCACACTCGCGCCCGAGCTACTGCCGCCGTCAGTGGCACACGGGCGACCGCCCACGGACGAGCCTGTCCAGCAGGCGCCAGCCCCGGCGAGCACGCTCAGCGAAGAATCGGCTTTGCACGACGTGCAGCCGCACGCCGGGGTGCCAGCGGAGCAGCTCGGCCCGGAGCTCTTGCTGCACAACGTCGAAGCGCGCGTACGCGAAGGCAACTGGCAGAAGGTCCTGGAGCTGATCGAGCCGTGGAGTCGTGGCCGCGCGTTGCCCCCCGCGCTCTCGCTCTCGCGTGCGCTGGCGGAACGCGAGCTTGCGCGTCAGCCACTACAGCGTCGCAGCAAGCGCGCGCTTGCCCTCGCCTTCGTCGTCGGCGGTGTCGCAGGCTGGTTCGCTCACCAACTACTGCTAGCGCGCGGCTACATCTTTTGACCGGCTCGTGGCTCTCGTGCGCGTGGTCGCAGCGCTGAGCAGCGGCCCGAGGAAGCGCCCGGTGTGCGAGCGCTTGACGCGTGCCACTTGTTCCGGCGTGCCCGCGGCGACCAACTCACCGCCGTGCGCACCGCCCTCGGGGCCGAGATCGATCACGTGGTCGGCGCACTTGATCACGTCGAGGTTGTGCTCGACGACCACCACGCTGTTGCCGGCGTCCACCAGCTTTCCGAGCACGTCGAGCAACTTGCGCACGTCCTCGAAGTGCAGGCCCGTGGTGGGCTCGTCGAGCACGTAGAGCGTCCTGCCGGTCTGACGCTTGCCGAGCTCACGGCTCAGTTTGACGCGCTGGGCTTCGCCGCCGCTGAGCGTGGGCGCTTGCTGACCGAGCTTGATGTAGCCGAGACCGACCTCGCTCAGCGTGCGCAGGATGCGCAAGAGGTCGGGGTGGTTCACGAACAGGTCCGCGGCTTCGTCCACGCTCAGCCCGAGCACGTCTGCGATGCTCTTGCCGCGGTACTCGACCGCCAGAGTCTGCGTGTTGTAGCGACGGCCACCACAGGTGTCGCAGGGGACGTAGACGTCGGCCAGGAAGTGCATCTCGACACGCACGACGCCATCGCCCTGACACGCCTCGCAACGCCCGCCCTTAACGTTGAACGAGAACCGGCCCGCAGAGAAGCCGCGCGTGCGGGCCATCGGCAGCTCCGCAAAGATCTCGCGGACCACGTCGAAGGCTTTGGTGTAGGTGCCGGGGTTCGATCGCGGCGTGCGACCGATCGGGTTCTGATCGATGGCAATCACCTTGTCGAGAGCTTCGATGCCTTCGACGCGCGAGTGCTTACCAACGCTGGCAGTGCCGCCGTGCAGCTGGCGTGAGAGCGCGGGCAGCAGGATGCCGTTGATCAGCGAGCTCTTGCCTGCCCCGCTCACGCCGGTGACCGCGACGAACACGCCGAGCGGGATCTCGACATCGATGTTCTTGAGGTTGTGTTCGCTGGCACCGACGACCGTGAGTGCGCCGCGTGGCGTGCGCCGCGTTTCCGGCAGCTCGATGCTGCGCTTGCCGGACAGATACAGGCCGGTGAGGCTCTCGGGCGCATGCAGGATGTCGGCGGGCGAGCCGCTGAAGGTCACGCGCCCACCGAGCCGGCCCGCACCCGGACCAAAGTCCACCACGTGGTCGGCTGCCTCGATCGTGGCGGCATCGTGCTCGACCACGATCACGCTGTTGCCTAGGTCGCGCAGCTTCTGCATGGTCGCGATCAGCCGTTCGTTGTCGCGCGAGTGCAATCCGATGCTCGGCTCGTCGAGCACGTACATCACGCCCGATAGCTCGCTGCCGAGCTGACTGGCGAGCCGGAGGCGCTGGCCCTCACCGCCGCTGAGGCTCGGACCGCCACGCGAGAGCGTGAGGTACTCGAGCCCCACGTCGAGCAAGAAACGCAGGCGGCTCTGGATCTCGACCAGCGCCCCTTCGGCGATCTTGCGTGCACGACCGCTGAGCGACAGGTCGGCGAAGTGCTGATGCGCGTCGCGGACGGTGAACGCCGTGACTTCGTGGATACGTTTGCCGGCGAGCTGCACGGCCAAGCTCTGTGCACGCAGGCGGTGCCCGCCACACGCGTCGCACGGACGTTCGCTCACGTAGCGCCGGTAATGCTCGCGCATCACATCGGAGCTGGTCTCGTGGTAGCGCCGCGTGAGCATCGGCACGATGCCCTCGAAGCGCAGGCCCCACGAGCCGTGGCTCTCGCTCTCGTCGTCCTCCTTGCCCCACTCCACGCGCACGCGCTTGCCGCCGAGACCGTGCAGGATCTGGCGTTTTTGCAGCTCCGGCAGCTCGTTCCACGGCTTGTCGAGGTCGACGTCGCAGGCGCGCGAAATAGCGTCGACGACGCGGTACGTCCAGCCCTCGCCGCGATCCATGGCGGTGCGCCACGGGGCGATGGCGCCGCCGCGGATCGACAGGCTGTGATCAGGCACGACCAGCGCCGGGTCGACCTCCATGCGCACGCCCAGGCCATGGCACGCCTCGCACATGCCGAGCGGACTGTTGAACGAGAAGCTCTGCGGCGACAGCTCAGCGAACGCCTCGCCGCAGCACGCGCGCGCCTCGCTGAACGTGGCATGTGCGCCGGCCGCCCCGTCCTGCTCGATGCGCAGCTCGCCGTTGCCTTCCTTGAGCGCGAGCTCGACGCTCTCCGCGATCCGCGCCTTGTCCGCGACCCGCACCGTGAGCCGATCGATGACCAGCTCGATGGTGTGGTGCTGCTTCTTGTTGAGCTCGATCGACTCGTCGAGCCGCCGCAGCTCGCCGTCGATGCGCGCGCGCACGAAGCCGCGCTTGGCGAGCCCTGCGAGCAGGTCGCGATACTCACCCTTGCGGTGGGCGACCAGCGGAGCGAGCACGAGCAGCTTGCGCTCGCTCCACTGCGCGAGCACCTCGTCGACGATTTCCTGCGCCGACTGCGAGCGCACGGGCTTGCCGCAGTGATGGCAGTGCTGCTGGCCGACGCGCGCGTAGAGCACGCGCAGGTAGTCGTAGATCTCGGTGATCGTGCCAACGGTCGAGCGCGGGTTGGCGGAGGCCGTCTTCTGCTCGATGGCGATCGTGGGCGAGAGCCCACGGATGCGGTCCACGACAGGCCGTTCCAGCTGCCCGAGGAACTGCCGAGCGTACGCGCTCAGGCTCTCCACGTAGCGGCGCTGGCCTTCGGCGTAGAGGGTGTCGAACGCCAGGCTGGACTTGCCCGAGCCACTCACGCCGGTGAACACCACGAGCTTGCGCTTGGGGATGCGCAGCACGTCGACCTGCAGGTTGTGCGTGCGCGCGCCGAGTACTTCGATGTACTCGGGCTCTTGCGCCGCGGGACGTGGCGATTTCACGCGTGCCATCGGGGGCTGGACGCATAGCACACCACCGCCTCACGAGCACTGCTGGCGCGCGCTCAGTGCCCGAAGCGCAGCAAGTAGCTGCCCCACGTGAGACCAGCGCCCACGCCAGCCACGCTCACGTCGTCGTGCCCGTTCCACTTGTCCCAGCGCTGCGACAACACGGTGAGCGAGCCCGCGGCCGCCGTGTTGCCGAAGGTCTCGAGGTTGTGGAAGTGCTGCTGCCTGCTGATATCGCACGACGCACAGACGTGCTCGAGCATGCGCAGGTTCGCTTGATGGCCGACGAAGCTCCAGGCTCGCTTGGGCGAGTGGAAGCTGTGCTGCAGGCCCTTCACCATCGTGGTCATGGTCTTGATCGCGAACTTCTGCACGGCCTTGCCGTCCTGGCGGAAGAAGCCTTGCCGAGGAATCGAGACCTTGTGGGCACCCGCCGGGCTCGACCCGATGTTGGCGCCGAGAATCTCCGCGCGCCCGTGCTCCTGCGTCGAGACCACCGCGGCCGCGGCGGCATCGCCCCACAGCACCGCCGCCGAACGGTCGCGGTAATCGACCGTGCAAGTGATGGTCTCGGGAATCACCAGCAAGATGAACGCAGGCAAGCGCGCCGGATCCATCATCGACAGCAGGTACAGCGGCACGAAGAAGCTCGTGCAGGCCGACATTACGTCGAACGCCAGCGCATCGATCCCGAGCAGCGCGCCCACGCCGCAAGCCTCGGCAGGCGAGACCAGGTCGGGTGCAGAACCGCCCGAGATCACCATGCCGATGTCGGTCGGCGATAGACCGGCGCGCTCGATCGCCAGGTGCGCGGCACGCGCGCCGAGCTGCGCATGGTTGAGCTCCGAGGCTTCCGCCGCAGCTCGCGGATCGACGTTCTTGGTCGTGCGCAGGTAGTCGAGCGACAAGACCGTTCGGCGTGTGCGGATGCCGACGCGCTCCATGATCCAGGCGTCGGTCGTGCCGATGTCCAGGTCTTCGAGGAACTTGTTGGTGATCTCGGCGGACGGATGAAAGTGCCCAAGACCGTGCAGGTAGACGCTCACGCAAGTGCTCCCAGCAGGTGTGCTCCGTAGGCCGGCATCCAGGCTTTCTACAGCGAAATCCTCGGGGTGCCAAACATTCCTGGACCCGCGAAAAAGCGCCCGTTTGGGTAAAAAAGCGGCCGGCGGCATGAAATCGGCGCCCGGGGGGTTATGCTTGGTGACGCAGGAGGCAGCCGTGAACACCGCACCCATACGGTTCCACAAGCGTTCGGGGCAGTATGCGAGCGCGTGCGTCGCGGCTGCCCTTGGACTCGGCATCCACGCGGGCGTCGCAAGCGCCCAGTCGGCAACTGCGGCCACGGCCCCGGCAGCTGCCGCACCAAGCGCCCAGCAAAGTGAGGCCGAAGCCATCGAGGCTGCAAAACGCAGCCCGATCGCGCATCCCGAGCCACGCCCGCTGTACCCCGACAAAGCTCCTCCGCCTCTGCCACAACCGAGCGCGGCGCCCGCGCCCCCGACCTACCCGCAGCAGCCTGCACCGACTGACGTTGCACCGGGCCCCGCGCCGCCCGTGCAAGCGTCCGCGCCACAGCCAACGGCTGAAGTGGTCGCGCCCGAGCCGCCGCCCAACTACGCAGGCGACGAACCTGTCTACGCCGCACCCGCGCCCGACTACGTTTGGGCTCCCGGCTACTGGTACTGGTACGGCGGCAACTACGTGTGGGTCGGCGGCACGTGGCTGCCACCGAGGCCGGGCTACGTGTACATCGGCCCGCGCTGGTACGACACGGGCTACGGCTGGGGTTTCGTGGCCGGCGGCTGGGGCGCGTACGGCACGTCGTTCGTTGTCTATCCGATCTACCGCCACCGCTACATCTACGGTGGCTACGGCTACGGCTTCTACGGCTACGGGGGCTACGGTTACCGTGCGCGCGAGCCGTACTATTATCCGAGTCGCAACTACTACCCGAGCGACCGTCGTGCGGTGTACGTGCGTCCTGCGCCTCCGGCGTATCGCGGTCGCCAAGCCGTCTACACCAACAACTACCGCTACAACGCACCTGCACGCTACAGCGCGCCGCTGCGCTACGAACAACCGGGGCGCGCCGTGATCTCACCGCGCTACGCGGCACCGCGCTACGGCGGGCCCGCCTACTCTGCACCGCGCTACGCAGCGCCGCGCTATCCAGGCGGCGGCTACTCGGGACGCGGCTACTCGGCGCCACGCCCGGCGAGCACACCGAACGTCATGCGCGGGATTCCAAGCGGCGGTGGCGGTCGCTCTTACGGCGGTGGTGGTGGCGGTCGCTCATACGGTGGCGGCGGTGGTCACTACTCGGGTGGCGGCCGCGGACACCGATGAGCACGTAACACGCACGCGCAGCTGGCAGCGGCACGCAGGCAAGCCCGAGCGTCGTCGAAATGTGCTACAGCTGCGGCCCTCATGGCGAAGACTCAAGATTCGCTCGCCGAGGAATCTCGTCGGGCCATGCTCGCGGTGGTGCAGATCCACGCGTACGGCTTCAACCACACCGCGATCGGCTCGATCCTCGATCCCCGCTTCCTAGAGCCCATGACTTGGCGCGGCTCGGGTTTCTTGATCCGGGTGAACGGCAAAGAGGGCTACGTGCTGACCAACGCGCACGTGGTTCGCAACGCCGCGAGCCTGCAGGTCATGTCGCTCATGACCAGCGAAGAGATGTTCCCGGCGGACACCCTCAGCATGGTCTCCGCGCTGGAGCCTGACCTCGCGCTGATCAAGCTCACCGATGCTGCGTTCGACCACTTCCGTGGTCTGTGCGAGGGACAAGTCCCCTACCTCGAGTTCGGCGACTCCGAGCGCGTGCAGCGCGGCACGGATGTCAAAGCCATCGGCTATCCGTTCGGCATGATGGAACCGAACATGTCGGGCGGCGCCATCTCGAACTTCATCGCCGGTGACCTCGAGAACTCCGAGCGCCTGGTCACCGACGCGGCGATCAACCCCGGCAACAGCGGTGGCCCAGCCATCGTGCCGGGAGGGCGCGCCATCGGGATCAACACTTCCGTGGTCGCCGACGCCGACAACATCGGCTTCATCACGCCGATCGAGTGGGCGCGCATCCTGATGCCGCAGATGCTCAAGACCCAGGACGCTCGCCTCGCCGACATCGGCGCGATGTTCCAACCGAACTCCGAGGCCAACGCGCGCTACCTCGGCCTATCGCATGTCGATGGCGTGATCACGATGCGCGCACATCCCGGCGGCATGCTCGCCCGCGCAGGCCTGCGTCACCTCGACGTCGTGGTGGGCATCGGCGGCTTCCCGATCGATCGCTTCGGCAGCTTGGTGCGCGCCAAGAACATGCGGCGCCGCAACATCTACGACGCGGTGCGCCACATTCCCGTCGGCAAGAAAGTACGCATCGACTACATCCGTAAGGGCAAGCTGCGCCGCACGGAGACCGAAGCCATTCCGGCGCCGCGCATCGACATTCCCTCGCAGCCCATCGTGTCCGATCGCCGCTTCATCGAGTTTCACGGCCTGATTCTGCAGGAGCTGAGCCTCGAGATCGCAAGCGCCCTGTCGGCGCACTCGGGCAGCGACTTCCTGGCCACGATCGAGGGCCGCCCCACGTCGTCGCCGAAGCTGGTCGTCACCTTCGTGATGCCCGGTTCACCTGCCGACGATCTGTTCTTCGCGCCCGGCTCGGTGATCACGAAGGTGAACGCGCAGCCGATCGTGAGCGCGCAAGACTTCGTCGACGCGATCAAGCACAAGACGCGCAAGTCGAAGGTCGTGGTCGAGACCCAGCTCGGCGGGCTGGGTGTGTTCCATATGGACACGGCAGCCCGCGACGCGCTGCACCTGCAAGCGCCGCGCATGCACGCCGGAACCAATCCGCCGCCTGCGTTCCGAGCTTGAATCCCCGCACGACCATGCAGTACCGCCGGTTTGGCAAGACCCAGCGGCAGCTGAGCGTGATCACGCTTGGCGGCATGCGCTTCGTTCACGGCTGGCAGCGGCCCCGCGACCTGCTGCCGCAAGCCATCATCGACCATTGCCGGAGCTGCGTGGAGCAAGCGCTCGCGGCGGGCATCAACCACTTCGAGACCGCGCATGGCTACGTGAAGAGCGAGAGCGTCTACGGGCGGGTGCTGAACGAAGAGCTGCGTGTGCCGCGCGATAGCTACCACCTGATGACGAAGGGCTCGCCCAAGACTGCGGACGAGACCAAGCGCATGGTGGAGGAGCAGCTGCGCGCACTGCGCACCGATCACATCGACCTCTACGCCTGGCACGGCGTCAACAACGAGGACCTGTATGCCACTGCGCTCGCCAAGCGCGGGCCGGTCGAGACCCTGCACGAGCTCAAGAGCCAGGGCGTGATCCGCGACGTCGGGTTCAGCACGCATGCGCCGCCCGAGATCATCTTGCGAGCGCTGGACACCGACCTCTTCGCGTTCGTGAACCTTCACTACTATTATTTCTTCCAGCGCAACACGGTCGTGATCGAGCGCGCGGCGCAGAAGGACATGGGCGTCTTCATCATCTCGCCCAACGACAAGGGCGGACGGCTGTACGATCCGCCACCGCTCTTACGTGAGCTGACGGCACCGCTCTCGCCCATCCAATGGAACGCGCGCTTCTGCCTGCGCTCGCCGCATGTGCACACGCTGAGCTTCGGCATGACCGCGCCCGAGCACTTCCAGGAGATGCTCGGCGTGTTGCCTGCCCCGGCGCAGCTCGACGCACACGACAACGACGTGTTGCAGCGCCTCGATGCGCGCCTGCAGCTCGACCCGGCCTCGCGGTACGAAGGTTACGAGCTTCGACCCGACGCGTCCGGTATTCAGATCGCCGAGGTGCTGCGGCTGCGCCGCATGTGGCGCTGCTACGACATGCTCGGCTTCGCCAGATACCGCTACAACTGTCTCAAGCAGCCCGACCACTGGTACGGCGGCTCGATGGCGACCGAAGAGAACCTGGCCAAGGTGGAGCGCGAGCAGCTGCCGCAGCACCTGGACGTGATCGAGCTGCTGCGCGAAGCGCACCGCGTGCTCTACGAGCCCAATGGCGCGCAACAGAAGAGAAGCCCATGAACCGCAACCTCTTTAGCCCCGAGCACGAGCTCTTTCGCGAGAGCTTCAAGCGCTTCGCCAAGCGCCATGTCGAGCCGAAGATCGCGCAGTGGAATGCCGCAGGGATCTCGGACCGCGCGACCTGGAAGGAGCTGGGGCAAGCCGGATATCTGGGCGCGAACATGCCGACCGAGTACGGCGGCGCTGGCGGCGACTTCCTGTATGACGCGATCGTCGTGGAAGAGCTTGCTTACCTGCGAGCTCACGCGCTGCAGACCTCGCTCCACACCGATATCTGCATGCCGTATCTATTGCACTACGGCACGCCCGAGCAGAAGGAGCGCTACCTGCGGCCTGCCATCGCCGGGGACTTGCTGCTCGCCATCGCCATGACCGAGCCCGGGACCGGATCGGATCTCGCCGGCGTGCAGACGCGCGCCGTGCGCGACGGCGACAGCTACGTGATCGACGGCGCCAAGACCTTCATATCCAACGGTCAGAACTGTGACCTCGTGATCGTGGTGGCCAAGACCGACCGTGCGGTGCAGCCCGCGCACCGCGGCATCTCACTGCTCTTGGTCCCCACTTCAGCGCCGGGCTTCGTGCGCGGACGCAAGCTCGACAAGCTCGGCTTGCGTGGCCAGGACACCAGCGAGATGTCCTTCGAGCACTGCCGTGTTCCGGCCGAGAACCTGCTCGGCCAGGCGGGCATGGGTTTCAAGTACCTGATGACACAGCTGCAGCAGGAGCGCCTGATCATCGCGGTGGGGAGCATCGCGTCGTGTCGCAGAGCGCTCGATGACACGCTGCAGTACGTGCGCGAGCGCCGTGCTTTCGGACAGGCCATCGGCAGCTTTCAGAACACGCAGTTCAAGCTGGCCGAGCTGGCAACGCAAGTCGAGATCGGCCAGTGCTTCGTCGACCAACTCGTGCTGCGGCACGCGCGCGGCGAGGAGTTGGTGACCGAGGCCAGCATGGCGAAGTACTGGGTCACGGATCTGCAAAAGCGGCTGACCAGCGAGTGCCTGCAGCTCTTCGGTGGCTACGGTTTCATGCTGGAGTATCCGATCTCGATGGACTACGCCGATGCCGCGGTGCAGACGATCTACGCTGGCACCAACGAGATCATGAAAGTGATCATCGCAAAGCGCCTGGGCCTCGGCTGAGCGCCGACGCTCGTTACCGGCCGGCGCGTTTGTCGTCCCGGCGCAGGCGACCGGCGAGCAGGCGCAGCACCACGACACCCAGGAGCGGCACGAGCATCGCGCCCACGGCGGCCGCCACTATGAGGCGGGGCTGCGTCGCGGGCAGGCGCTCGACACCGAGCAACAAAGCGTTGTAGGAGCCGTGGATGGCGATCGCGATCGCGAGGCCGCCCGGCAGGCCGATCGTGCCCCGATCGAAGCGCCGACGCGCCCAGAGGTAGCCGATCACGCCGCCCGCGAACAGGTGCATTGGGCTGGCCATGTAGCCGCGCAATACGAAGCGCACGCTGAGGGACCCGAAGCTCGGGGCGTCGCTGAGCGCGACCACGTTCTCGATCAGCGCGAAGCCCGCTGCCGCGTGCAGCGCATACAGGAACGCGCCGTAGCGAGTGCCCGGTGCGAGCGCGAGGCGCGTCAGCAGGTACAGACACAGCACCTTGCCGGTTTCCTCGATGGACGCGGCCACGATGAAGGCCTCGAACAGGCTGCGGCGCGGCTCGGCGACGCCGTTCATCAAGGCAGCGATCGCATGCTCGGCCCAGCCGATCGGCACCGAGGCCAGCGCAACCGCGACCAGGATGCGATAGCGGAAGTCTCGATGCGGCTCGCGCACGCGGCGCTCGAAGGCCTCCGCATACCAGAGCATCAAGAACGGCGGGACGACACCGAGCAGAGCGACGACGATACGTTCGAGCATGCGAAGTGGCGCGCGCAACCGCAGCGCGCTGCGACCGAAGGGCTGACCATGAAACGTACGACACTGGCAAAGCCTGTGAAAGGCTCGGTTTGGGTCAACGGGCTGGCGCTCGGCCTGGCCCTGCTCGTCGGGTGTCGGTGGAGCGAGCAAACCGCCGGCTGGCAGCGAGGCAGCGCGCCCGCGACCGGGTCGGCCGCCGACGCCAGCTGCGCGCGCGATCTGGACGCAGCCTGGCCCCCGACCGCGGCCGGCACGGATGCGCAGCCCGGCACTGAACGTACGTTTCCGCCGGTGTCCGTGATGACCTGGAACCTCGACTGGTTCCAGGACCCGACCGAGGGGCCTGCCGACGACGCTGCACAGTATGCCGCGGTGCGCGAGATCCTGTGGGACACACACCGGACCGTGATCGCGCTCGAGGAGCTCAGCTCCGAAGCCGCATTCGAGCACCTGCTCTCCGATTTGCCGGGCTACGCGGGCGTGCTCTCCGGTTACGCATGGACGCAGAAGACCGCGCTGCTGTGGCGCAGCGCGGATTTCGAGCTCTCGCTGTGCCGGGCCGTCAGCGGTCTGGACGACGCCGGGCGTCCACCGCTGGCAGTCTGGCTCAGACGCAAGGCCGACGGCCTGCCCTTGCGCTTCATCGTGATCCACGCCAAGGCCCAGGCCGACGCACAGTCGCACGCGCACCGAGCTCGGTTCGCGCAGGGCCTCAAAGCGTATCTCGATGCCTCCCGCGCCCAGGCGCCGTTCGTCCTGCTCGGCGACTTCAACGACCGCCTCGAGGGTTCCATCACGAGCGGTGCAGTATCGCCTTACCAGGCGTTCGTCCGCGACCCAAGCTACGCTGAGCCGACCCTGCCGCTCGAAGCACCCGGCGCTCCCGAGGCATCGTACGCTTCGGGCACGACGCTCGATCACATCCTCTTGCGCGCAGATCTCGCGGCCGACGTCGTCGCCGGCTCGGTCGACGTCCTGCGCGAGGAGCTGCAGACGCGCTACCCGAACTTCAGTCACCGCGTCTCCGACCACTTCCCGGTCACGCTGGATCTCGCCTTGTGAGAACTTCGGCTTGCCCGTGAATGTGCGCCCTTGTAGGCTGCTGCAGCTTGACTGACTCGTCGAGCGCGTCGGGGGAACGTCGTCGTCAGTTCGAGCAGCGTTCGGGCAATGTTCGAGCAACGCGCGCCGCAGCGTCTGATCACGTGATGGACCGGTCCGCATCAGCTGACAGCACGAGCACCGGGCCAAACCCGGATCTGCTCGTCTGCGCTGCGCTCACGGCCGTGTGGCTGCTGATCGTGTGGTTCGTCGGCGTGCACGGCGAGTTCCCGCTGAACGACGACTGGGCGTACTCGATCCCGACCAAGCACCTGGTGGAAACAGGCCGGCTCGAACGCCTGCCCTGGACGTGGACACCGATCCTCTCGCACGTCGCCATCGGCGCGGTGTTCGCGCACCTCTTCGGCTTCTCGCTGGTCACGATGCGCATGGTGGGCGTGGTGAGCGGCTGGGTCGGCATGATCGGCGCCTACGTGCTCGCGCGGCGCGTGGGGATCACGCGACCCAAGGCCGTGATCGCCACGGGCATCAGTGCCTGGAACCCGGTCTACATCAACCTCTCGTTCACCTACATGCTCGACGTGCCGATCACGGCGATGCTGACATGGAGCCTGGTGTGCCTCTCGATCGCCGCGCCGCCCGGCAACGAGGGGCACGTCGCCGCCGCACAGTCCGCGCTACGGCAGCGGCTCGCGTGGGCAGGCGCGCTGCTGCTCGCGCTCGCTGCCACAGCCTCGCGCCAGACGGGCGTCGCGCTGATCGTCGCGGTCGCAGCAGCGATGGGGTTATCGCACCTGCGACGGCTGTGGCACCTGGGCGCCGCACTCGCGCTCGTGGCGGTGCTCCTGTGGATCGACAAGGTCGTGGCTGCCGGGCTGTTCGGCCACGGTGACCGCGGCGCAAGCGCCGGCATCGTGTTCATCCTCGGCTACCTGCGCGACAAGGCGATCTTTCAGATCCTCGGTTACAACACGGCGTCGGTGCTCTTCTACCTCGGCCTGTTCGCAGCGCCCGTGGTGGTCATGCTGGTGCGCTGGAACGACGACCTCGCGCGCCAGTTGCTCGTGCCAAGCGTGCTGCTCGGTTCGGCCACGCTGTGGGCCCTGCCCAAGCTCGGCTGGAGTCTCTTACCGGCCGGCTTCAACGTCGTGTGGGAAACCGGCGTCGGCCCGCTGATGATCGAACCCATGCGCCCGACCAACCCGCTGCGGCAGTCCACCTGGGCGCTCATCACGCTGATCTCGCTGTGCGCGGTCTACTACGCGCTCTTGAGCGTCACAGTCGCCTGTTTCCGGGCTTACCCCCAGCTGCGGCGCTCGGTCTTCTGGATCACGCTGCTGGTGTTTCCGCCCGTCTACCTGGCACCGCACCTGGTGCGCATACCCTGTTTCGATCGCTACCTCTTGCCGCTCTTGCCCGTGTGTGCGGTCTTGCTGCTCGCGATGCCGGGGCAGCTGACGGCGGCGGCCCCGCGCAGGCTGTGGCTCGCAGCGACGGTGCTCGGGCTGGGCATGCTCTTCGGCGTGCTCGGTACGCGGGACTACCTGCAGCGCAGCCGCGCCGCTTGGGCCCTGGTGGCGCAGCCGCTTTCGGCGGGCGTGCCGCCCGAGGACATCGACGGCGGCTTCGAATACCGCGGCTTCTACCGCTTCGAGGGCCCGCACGAGCGCACCCGCATCGAGGTGCGCGAGGACTACAGCCAGCTCGAGCGCTTCATCCTCTCGTTCCACGCGCGCATCGACGGCTACCGCCCAATCGCGCAGCGCAGCTACCTACGCTGGATCCCGTTCGGTCGCGAAACCATCACGCTGCACGAGCGCCTGGGCGCGGCTCCCTAGCGTTCCCTAGCGTTCCCACCAGCCGTTCACGCCCGACAAACCGAACACCCCCACGGCCACGACCAGGCCCAGGATCGCCGACGCCCACGAGGCGCTGTCGAAACCGCCGATCCACAGGATGCCCAGGCCTAGCACGACGAGCGCGACCGTGCAGCCGCAGCCTTTGGCCAGCCGACCGGCGGTGCTGCCGCTCTTGGCTGCTGTGGACGCAGCGTTGGGTTGGGGGTTGTCGGCCATGCGTTCGCGCGTGCTCCCTGACCAGCGTCGTGCCCTGCGCCGACCGACCGAAGCTTCGCTCGGGCAAGCAACATCCTGTTGCAGCTCCGGTCTGGGCCCGAACGGGCTGACCATGCTCGCTCGTCACGCGGTGCGCAGCCAGCCTGGGGGTCGTACGGCGCGCGATACAGGATTCGAACCTGTGACCTTCCGCTCCGGAGGCGGATGGGGCCCCCAGTGGTTACGCGCAGTTGCAACCATATTGGGGCTTCGATGCCCGCGCAACTGGTCCCACGACGGAAGCCGAAAGTCGCTCTGACGTTGCGGAGCTGGCGACGCGCTTGCCGACTTGCCCGAGTCCGTAAGCGTCGCGCTGTCTGTGAGGGTGGAGGAGTCGCTGGTCAATGCGATGCAGCGCCCGGCGAGCACGCCGGTGCCTTGCGGGCAGCGTGGCGTGGTACAGCTGACCAGTTCCGCCGCCAGCAACAGGCAGAGCACAGGCGCAAGCGGTGCGGTGGACAGCGGCACGGCGGGTCAGAGGGAGCAGACGAGCGGGGTGTTGCCGGTTGGGCAGGTCGACCCGGGCCTGCAATCATCGTCGCTCAAGCACGGCGTGGTGCAGCGCCAGTTGTTGGAGGTGTCCTGTGTGCAGTAGCCGTCGGGGCTGCTGGCGTGGGTGTCGTCGCACAGCGAGTTGTCGCCGCTGCCGCTGCCGCTGCAGTCTTTGCTGCTGTAGTCCTTGTAAGCAGGGCAGGTAGTGGCGCGAAGCCCGCAGATGTCGGCGGTGGTGGCGTCGATGCTGGTCTGGCCTAGCTTTCCGCCGGCGAAGGGGCGGACGTTGAGGCAGTTGCCGGCAGGCGCGCCGCTGCCGGTGGCGTCTTTGCGCCAGAAGCAGAAGTAGCCGACGTCGATGGCGGGGCTTCCAAAAGTCTGCTTGACGCACAGCTCTTGAGCGGCGCACTGCGCGTCGCTGAGGCAGCTGTCGCACAGCCCCGCGCTGTGTTCCGTGACGGTGGCGGCGGCGCAGGTGCGGGTGAGGCTATTGCACACGATGGGCTTAGCGCCGGCTCCTTTGCCGCAGGCGGCGTACTTCGTGCCCGTGCACTTGACGCAGCTGCCGCCGAAAGTGGGGTCGCTACTGGTGTCGCAGACCGGGGTGCCGGCGTGGTCGGCGCAGGGGCTGTCGTCGATGCACTTGCCGCAGGTATGGTTCGCGCACAGCGGTGCGCTGGCGGGGCAGTGTTGGTTGGTCAGGCACTGCACGCACGTGTCAGTCGCGGTGTCGCAGACCTTGTTGTTGGTCTTGCAGTAGCTGTCGTCGCTGGCAGTGCACTGCACGCAGCTGTCGTGCTTGGCTCCTGCTGCGGTCTCACAGACGGGTGCCGTGCCGGAGCACGTGGTCTTGTCGATGCACTGCACGCAGGTGTTGGTGCCGACGTCGCAGGCTTTGGTGCTGGTGCTTGCGGTGCAGGCGTTCTTGTGGTTGGCGTTGCACTGGACGCAGCCTTCGTGTGGGTCGCAGACCAGCGCGCCGGCGGTGGTGCAGCCGCTAGCGCACGGGCCGGCGTCGGCGGGAGGCTCGGCAGCGTCACCTGCATCGCGGGGATGGGCGGCGTCGGCGGGTGAGGTGGCATCGACCTTGCCCGAGTCGCTCGACGTCGCGCCGTCTGCGGCGGCGGCGTCGCGATGGTGGCCGGCGTCGTCCCACGGGCAAGGCGAGTGCGCGCAGTAGCCCGGGTCTGCTTTCGTGTCGAGGCATGCGCTCGCAGACAGACACGCGAGCAGGAGCATGGACAGCGGCATGGCGGCGTGTCGAGGGCGTTTTGACATGGTGGTCTGGCTCTTGATGGAGTTGGTGAGTACGCGATCAAGGGAGGGTCGGCCGGCTGGGTAACAGCGAGGCGCGTGTTGCTCGTGCTCGCCTCGCGGGCCTGCTCCTATCGGTCAGTGCAAGCAGGAGTTGCGGGGCACCGGCGGGCATGGCCGCTTCGATGCCGTGGAGCTCGGCCGCGCCTCGCGATCGCCCCCCGGACGGCCGCTCAATAGCGCGCTTGGTTCCGCCCTGGCAAGCGCCGCGAATGCGCGCCGGGCGC
>DASVHQ010000049.1:0-2854 GCA_036382515.1 Polyangiales bacterium
GAAATTGCGGGTGTTCGGCTCGCCACTCATGGTGTGCACCGGAGCGTCACGAGAACGTCAAGGCGCGGGCGCGGCGCATCAAGAACGCGTCACGAGCTCTGCCCGGCCGACCTCGATCGGTTCATGCCCCGAAACGGTCCATGAGACTTTGTTGATGGGTCGGTCCCGGTTCTGGACATCGCCGGGATGCGCGCGTGGGTAGCTTGGAATGAGACGCACATCACCCCAACGAAGGAGTCCGCCGTGTTTACCGAGCAGATGTTCTCTCCTTCCACGACCCACGGGCACGCCCGCGCGCCTCGCTTTCACCCACGCGGGCCCAAGACGGCGCCGCGCGATCGGTTGGATCCACTCACTACTGCCTATCTGGGAATTCTTTGGCACAAGTCCAACGTTGAGTTCTCGACCCACCTGTTGCCTCTGCTGAGCCGCGCGAACACACCGGGCGGGCTCAAGCTCTCGGCGGCGCTGGCCGTCGGCTACGCGGGCAACCCGACGAACGACGACGCGCTTGTCCACTTGCTGGACGACCCCAACGCGCGCCCTTACGCCGCCCTCGCCGTGCTCCTCGGGGGCAACGAAGCCGGCGCGAAACGGCTGCTTCAGATCCTGCCGATCGATCACTATGCCGAGGCGGTCATACGAGGTGCCATCAACAACACCGCGAGCGACCATTTCAACGTGTTGCTCGAGCCGATGTTCAGCTCCGGCCAGATCTACCGGCGCATGCGCGTGGCGGAGATCCTGGACGCCGGAGACTCCACGTCGCACGTGTCCTATGGCTACGTGTGGACGCAGCTCGCGGCTCGGCTAGCCGCGGGTTGGTCCGGGCCTGCAGGGATGTCGACAGCTGCCATCCGCGCGGAGCTCTACGCGAGCCTGACGGGTCACGATGCCGAGAGGCGGCGCCTGGTTGCGAAGATGCTCGTTGCCATGAACGCGCGCGGGCTGCTTCTGGCAGCACGCGACGCCGGGGTGCAAGAGGCGCGCGATGCCTTGCGCAACGCGATTCGTCCGTGGTCAGGCTCGCTTTGACTGTCGAGTCACCCGCGCCGTCAGCGCGCTGGCCGAAGCAGCTGTCGCTTCGCCAGCGCAGCACATGCAGCATCACAATCGGGAAACTCGAGAATGAATAGCGCTTGCTTGCGACAGAAGGCCTCGAGCCCCTGCGGTCGCTGGCTGGGCTCACAGGGAGCCCGGAGCGTGCCGAGCGTTCTCTCGTACAGCGCTCGACGCTCCGGCGCCGCCAAATGCCGGATCGCCCGCTGCTCCGCGCCGTGGTTCCAGGCCCAGAGCCCTGCCAGACACAGCGCCAACACGACGAGCGCGCCCGCGATGCCGAGCTGCCGAAAGCGCTGTTGGCCGGAGGCTGGGGGTGACGCTCCCGGACTGGCCGTCGTGGTACCGGTGGTCATGCACCCTCCGTCGAGCAACGCTGGTACTCGGCGTGTACGTAGTCCCCGCGGTGTTCACAGCCACTGTGGCGGCCCGACCGCAGCTGTCAGTGCAGGGGCACCGAATGCCGGCAGGTCGGTGACGCGCACCGCGGCTGATTCATGCCGCAAGAGCACGCGGCGTAGGCACCGCGCGCTCGGCCGACAGGTCCACGCGCACCGGCACGACGATCATCGGGATACCTTTGTGCTGCAACCGCTTTTGCACCATGAACGCCGTCTCGTTGTGCAGGAAGCGGTTCCACACCGTTTCATGCTCGAAGATCAGCTGACCGGCCACGAACAGCGCCTTCGGGTAGTGCTTCACGAGCTCGAGAGCCACCTTCTCACCCTCCACCGCCACCTCGGTGCCGACGGAAAACGCGCTCGAAGCGCGCAGCCCGAGCGTATGCGCGTAGCGCTCGTAGCGCAGCAGATGTTCACGCGTGCGAGCCTCGAGCGCCGAGAGCTGATCGGGGCCCTTGAAGCTCTCGGAGTCGACCACAGCCACGCTCAAGAACACCACGCCGCTGAAGTGACCGGGGAACATGTGCAAGAGCGTGGTGAGCGCATGGCGACCGAGGCCGCTGTAGCCGCCCACGAAGAGGATCGCGACAGGTTTGGCGGCATCCGGATCACGCCGCGTGTGATGCTCCTCCAGGCCCTGGATCGGTCCTCTCTCAAACGCCGCGCTCGTGTCGACGGGCGCCGGTGGCACCAAATCCTCGACCTCCGGCGGGGAAGGCAACTCGGTGTCCAGCTTACGCAGCGCACGCACCACGCGCTTGTAGTGCGCGTGGATCATGAAGCACAACGCAATCAGAAGCGCGGTGATCACCAGCGTCAGCCAGCCACCTTCACCGAACTTCTCGTACACCGTGATGCCCAGGATCAGCACGCACAGCGCGAGCGCGAGCAGATGCGCCGGCAAGTGCCGGGCCCAGTCCTTGTGCTCGGCGCGATGCCGGATCCAGAACCACGACATCGCCAGGTTCGACAGCGAGAACGTCACGAACACGTTGATCGAGTACATCACGACCAGCTTGCCCACGTCGCCACGCGTATACGCGAGCGCGCCGAACGCTGCGGCACTCATGATCAAGATGCCGTTGCGCATCGACAGCCGGTCGGACAACGCAGCGAAACGGTGCGGCAACCAGGAGTCCGTCGCCATGTTCGCCATCACGCGCGGGCCGTCCAGGAAGCCCGCCTGCGCGGCCACGAACAGGAGCGCGCCCTCGCTGAGCAGCGAGACGATCACGAAGCCTTTACCGATCGGCATGCTACCGATGTGCCAGCTCCCTGCCACGCGTTCGAGCAGGACGGCGTTCATGGTCTTGCCCGGTTCGGGGTGCGCATGCACCAGCAGGTATGCGAGCAAGATGCCGCCGGCCGTGATGGCGAGAGACGCCGCCATCAGC
>DASVHQ010000050.1:0-10624 GCA_036382515.1 Polyangiales bacterium
CATCGCGGCACCCAACAAAGGATGTCTCAGCGCATGGCGATGCAGGCGTGGCGTACATTCACGGAAGACGTGAAGGTCTCCCGCGAGTACCAGCTCGACGACCTCGTGCTCACGGGACGAGTCGCGCTGTTACGAGCCGCCCAGGGCAGCACGGAGGCCGTCGCGGAACACGCGGGGATCTCGCCGAAATGGGCGGGCCACTATAGCGAGCATCTGCTCGACGCAAGCTCGAGCACTGCGCGGGAAGCGCTTCTGCAGATCAACAAGCAACGCAAGCAGGGCTAAAATTGGCTTCAACGTCGTGTGTGTTGGGGCGGGCGGGGCCGCGGGCTGGAACGGCGTTGTTCGCATCTAGGCGCGTAGTCCGGACGACCACGCGGCTGCCCGAACTACCTACCATTCGAGAACGATCGGCGGATTGATCGGTCGGTAGCGTGCATCGCACACGCTCGCGTTCACGACCGTCGTGCCAAAATCCCGCCGCGCGGGGGCATCGTTTATGCTGGCTAGGCTCCCAGGAGAAATGAAAGGGGTCTTGGCTTTCCGTTCTGGTTGACCGGTTGCACGTTCTCCGCCGCCACGGGGTAGCTGCTCAGGCGGGTGACGCGGAGCTGGGCGGCTGGCAGATTGGGTGGTGGTTATGCCGGCTATCGCCACGAATGCTGCGTCGAACGCGTTGTTGAGGTCGATGCGAGCGCCTTTTTTATCCTCGGAGACCCCGGTGCGGTTCCGGGCGTGTTCCCGTGCTCGGCGAGGCTCGCACCAACGTGTAAGCTCGGGCCTCCATGGATGACGAGCTACGCCGGGAGATGATCGGCTTGACGGTGCAACTGCGCCGCAAGCTCGCACGCACCAGCACTGAGTCGGTCGTCGGTTGGATGTCGGCCTACGCGTTCGTGCTCACGAACGATCCCGACGCGAAGGAGACGTTGACCTCTCCGTCGCGACAGACGGCGTTCGCGCTGAGCTTAATGCTGACTACTCCTCAGCCTTCACCGGCGAACGAGTTGGACAAGGCCGGCTGGCAGGAGTGCATGGGCCTGCTGAACCAAATCTTTGCGTGCTACGGACGCATGTATCGCCGTCCCGACGGTTCGGGTTCGCCGAGCGACGAGCAAAATAGGACGCGGCTCGTCGCCATGTCAGCGTTCACGCACTACTTCCACACGGGCATCGTTGCGACCACGCACCAGGTCGCCGACCGCATTCGCACCTATCTCGGGCCGCACGATGCGACGCTAAAGGGCCTCGTCGGCCTCACCGCGACCAAGTGCCTTCAGATCTGCGATCACGTCGCCGATACCGGCCAGGCCGCGATGGACAAGCTGCGAGCGCTCGAACGCGAAGAGCGCCCGCTGCGCCTCGACATTCTCAAACGCGCCAAGGCTGAGGGGTGGACAATCCAACAGGCACGCGAGGAGGCGGAGCGAAACGGCCTGAGAGCCATCGCTATATCGATGTTCGAGCTGCAGGCAGGGCTATGCCGACTGCGCCGCTCGGACCTTGAAGCCGCGTTTGGAGAGGATGGCCTTGTCTTCTGGAACAGGTTCACGGTCGAGCGCGGCACCGTCCCACGAATCGACTACCTGACCGACAAGCTCGTGCACGATCAACGCCCATTGCTCGTCGTCAGCGACGGCGAGGCGGTCTACTTCACAGCCAACGCGCTGTACGGCGCCGTTTTGGACGTGTTGGAGACAGCGCTGCTCGACAACGAGGCCTCACGAGCCGCTTACCTGCGCCAACGTGACCGGCGACTGGAAGACGAGGCCGCAGAAGATTTCCAGCGACTCCTGCCGACCGGCGCCTGCTATCGCGGCGCGTTCGACTCGCCGCATGGGCAGCACGAGCACGATCTCGTCATGCTCGCGCAGCGCACGCTGTTCGTCGTGGAGATGAAAGCGAGCCCGCCCGTCGAACCGCTTCGGGATCCTGACAAGGCATTCCAGCGAGTGAGTCAGGCATTCCGCAGTGACCGAGGGCCACAGAAGGCATACGAGCAAGCACGGCGCATATGGCGGCTCTGGAACGATGGCAAACCGATCGAGCTATTCGACCGACACGGCGCTTCACTCGCCCGCTTCGAGCGCGCTGACGTCGACGACGTGTTCATGGTCTGCGTCACACGGGACGAGTACGGAGCACTTGCGTGCGACCTTTCGCTGCTGCTGCAGAAAGAACCGAACGAGCCGTATCCCTGGGTCCTCGACGTCTACGCTCTGGACTCGCTGGTTGACGGCTGGCGCTACTTCAAGTGGGGCCTGTCGCAACTCGTGGAGTTCCTGCGCGTTCGCATCACCCTGCACGGCAGGGTGGAGGGCAGTGACGAGATGGAGTACGCGGGCTTCTACATCAAGCATGGCTTCCGGGAGCTTCTGCGCGCCGAGTATGATCACCTCATGTTGAATCCGAACTACTCCGACGTTTTCCAGGAGATCTGGATGGCCGAGAAATATGGAGCGCCGCCCGTAGTCGTGAAGCGAACCAAGCCGTTCCTCGGCGACGTTCGAAAGATGCTTTCGGAGCGAGAGCAGGAAGAGGCGGCCGCTCGTTCGCGACGTCAGGGGGTCAACGAACGATGCGCATGTGGCTCGAACAAGAAGTTCAAGCACTGTCACGGGCGGCCAAGGGCACGGTAGGCGCCGTCGAGACGACCGTCACTTCGCGCTAGCGGTACGCACGCCGAGACCCCTCGGCACGCGATGTCGTTGCGCAGACGGCAGAACGATCCCGTGTCGATCACACCGCTCGAAGGACGTGTTTCTCCACTCCAGGCGATCGTCTGCGACAGCTTCAGCCTCGAAGCCGCACAGGTATGGCTTGCCCTGATAGACGACGCCGAGTCGTCGAGCGTGGCCCTTGCGATAAAGGCCCACCAACTGTGGAGCCCCGCCGGAGAGCGCGTCGCCACCTGCGCTCAGGGCGTCGCAGAAGCTGCTGAAGACCGCCCTGCTCGTTCCTTTCTCGGATGTGTTGTTCCAGCGCTCCGACCACGTCTCCACGAACTTCCTCCCGGAACCAAGGCTCGTGACGACGCCAGACGACGTTGGCAGCGCAGCGCACGATGACGTCCACCCGCAGTTTGGTGTCCAGTTGAATGTCCAGACGCTAAAGGCCGAAGACATGACCTCTCCGTCTCGTGTGCCGTAGACGATGGTGAACTCACGCCGCTGGGACTTCGGATACGCGTCAAGGGCGCGTTGTAGCGTCGCCAAAATCCGCGCCGCATGATCACCTGCAGCGACGCCTTGCGCGAAGTAGAAGCCAGCGTCGATCTGGACCACGAGCTGGCTTAGCGCCAGCACGGGAAACAGCACGTCGCCCACGTAGCCGAACATGTCGGCGCGGTCGCGGCAGACAAACAGTTTCTGAGCATGATTCCACGGCTCGGACGGCGCCCAGGAAATCCTGCTATCGCTGGCGAAGTAGAGGGACGCAGGAAGTCGCGAGTCGATCCCGAGCCGCCGCGCGGGGGCATCGTTTATGCTGGCTAGGCTCACCCGCGACACTTTCGGAGGGTGGAGGGCTCTACGTCGTACACCGTCTCGTGTTCGACAAGACCGATTTTTTTGCGACCATGCTCGCCGACGTTAGCGCCGGCAGTCTGGCCAGGATCCCCGGTGCGGGAGGGGCGCCCGTCTCCATGGGTGCGGGGAGCGGTCTCGCCATCGACGACGAGTGTCTGTACACGGGCCATGTGCTTCAGGGCGTTTACAGTGTTGCCAAGACCTATCGTGGGGATCCGTTGCCGTGAGGGCGGTCGAGCGCTTCTTGAAGGCGCTCAAGCTGGCGGTACTCGACCAGATCGCGAACTCCGTCCTGAGCCCAGCCCGGACCGCAGGCGATAGCCAGCATTAAGCAGGTGCCCAGTCTGCCAGCCGCCCAGCCCCGCGTCACCCGCCTGAGCAGCTACCCCTGGCGGCGGTGCCTCTGACTGGAAGCTCTGCCGCCAGCGCAGCACCAAAGAGGGCCGCCGATTCCTTCGCTCGCGCCCCCGTGGCCGCGAAGTGGGGCACGACCAGTACCTAGTACACGGGCTTCCTCGCGGCCGGTGCCGCGTCGGGCTTGGACCACGACTCAGGCTCGAACACCCGACGGTCCCATCTGGGAACATTGCGTACCATCCAATATCAATCTAGTTGATATACGAACCACTTGCGGACCCGGCGGCTCCACAAGCCCAAAAGAGTCGTCAATCAAGACCGCCCCTCGGCCCTACGTTGGGAGTGCACCCATGAAGCTCTTCTTCCGATCGCTGGTGCTGCTGAGCGTTTCCTTCTGCTTCGGGGCGGCCTGCAAGTCGACGGGTGGCGGGCGCAATGGGGTCGGCGGTAGCGCAGGAGCCGGGCAAGCAGGCAGCTTTTCGAGCGCGGGTGCACAGGCTACGAGCAACACCCAGGATGCGGGCTTACCGGCGAGCGGAAGTAACGCCGGCGCGTCGGGTGGGCCAGACGCGGCAGCAACTACGGCCACGGCCGACACCGGCGCTTCGACAGCTGGAACAGGCGTAGCCGGTAGCGGTGGCCAAAGCACGGACGGCGGAGGCGCAGGAGCGGACGCCGCGCCGGCGTTCGAGCCTTGCCCTGCAACCGGCGACTGTAAAGTGCTGCCCCTCGGAGACTCGATCACGTACGGCTCCACTACGAACAACGGCGGTTATCGCGTGGAGCTCTTCACGCGCGCGCATGCGGACAACAAGCACCTCACGTTCGTGGGCAGTCAACAAGATGGGCCGAACATGGTGGCAGGGGTGGCTTTCCCCCAGAACAATGAGGGCCATCCGGGGTGGACCATCGACCAGATCACGAACATCGCGGATACCAACCAGGCGCTCAAGGACTCACCTCGGATCGTCCTGCTGCACATAGGTACCAACGACATGGGATCGATGTCGACGGGCGCTTCTGACCGCCTCGAGCAGCTGATCACCAAGATCGTGACGGCGCTGCCGAACGCGCTGCTAGTCGTCTCCTCGATCATCCCTCTGCCGTGGACCGATGCGACGGTCACCACCTACAACGCCACCATTCCCGGGATCATCCAGAAGCAAACGGCTCATGGCCGGCACGTGATCTACGTGGAGATGCACCAGGACTTTCCATCCAATGGGCTGGGCACCGACAACATTCACCCCACCGACAACATCGGTTATCCGTGGATGGGCGACCGCTGGTACACGGCGATCACCAGTTATCTGCATTGAGAGTAGTTGCTCACGCTCGCACGATTCGCACGTTTGGAAAGTGCGTTCGCAGCCGATCGAGGTACGCGACATCCGAGGTGTAGATGATGCTGCCTCGTTGGGCCGCGTGTGGTCGGCTGTCAGCTGCAATCGATTGCCAACGCATTTACGGTCGAGAGCGACACCGACGTCGTTCGCCAGTCCACATCAAGGGCGGCGCGGAGCTTGCGGACGCGCCGAGCACCACGCCGCAAGCCTTAGCGCAAGCAGTTAACAGCCCCCGTCCAGCGCGGGCCGCTGACGCCGTTGTCACGAGTGGCGAGCACGACGACCCACGCCCGACCCCGTCAGCAAGACCCTAGAGCGCCGATCGGGTTGATGCCTCAGCAATTTCGATCACTTGCGTGGACCGATGGTTCCAAACTTACGCGACCATGCCCGTCGCTCATGAAATTTCGTGAGACACCATCGTGCAAACCCGCGAAATCAGATCATTTTCAACCTGTTCGGCGCTCTAGTAGGACACGTTGAGGAGTACGCCGACGTTGTTCATGTTCTCGTTCGACGTGGCGAGATCGGCCTTGCCGTCGCCGTTGAAGTCCCCTGTGACCACGGAGACGGCATTGGCGCCGGCACCGCCGACGGCGCCGACGCCGAAGTTGACCGCGGCCCTGAAGGTCCCGTCGCCATTACCTAGGAGAACGCTGACGTTGTTGACTTCGTTGGTCGTCACGGCGAGGTCGACCTTGCCGTCGCCGTTGAAGTCCCCTGTGGCTACGAAGTTCGGATAGGAGCCGCCGACGTCGAAGTTGATCGCGGCCCCGAAGGTCCCGTCGCCGTTGCCGAGGAGAACGCTGACGCTGGTGATGCCGTTGTTCGCCACGGCGAGGTCCGTCTTGCCGTCGTGGTTGAAGTCTCCGGCGGCTACGGATTCGGGACGGGTGCCTACGGCGCCAAAGGTGACCGCGGCCCTGAAGGTCCCGTCGCCGTTGCCGAGGAGAACGCTGACACTGTCGCTGCTGAAGTTCGCCGTTGCGAGGTCGGTCTTGCCATCGCCGTTGAAGTCCCCTGTGGCTACGGATGCGGGATCGGTGCCGCCAGCGCCAAAGTTGACGGCGGCCCTGAAGGTCCCGTCGCCGTTGCCGAGAAAAACGCTGACGTCGTTGCTGACGCCGTTCGCCGTGGCGAGATCGGCCTTGCCATCGCCGTTGAAGTCCCCTGTGGCTATGGAGCGGGGCCGGGCGCCGGCGGCGTAGGTGGCCGCGGCCCCGAAGGTCCCGTCGCCGTTGCCGAGAAAAACGCTGAGGCTGTTGCTGACGTTGTTCGCCGTCGCGAGGTCGGCCTTACCGTCGCCGTTGAAGTCCCCTATCGCCACCGAGTAGGGATTGGTGCCGGCGGCGTAGTTGACTGCGGCCCCGAAGGTCCCGTCGCCGTTGCCGAGAAAAACGCTGACGTTGTTGCTGCTGACGTTCGCCGTGGCGAGGTCGGCCTTGCCGTCGTGGTTGAAATCGCCCGTGACTACCGAGTAGGGATTGGCGCCGGCGGCGTAAACAACCGCCGGCGCGAAACCGAATACCGCCACGCAGGCCCCTCTCTGGCACCGTTCACCCGCAAGGCACGCCGCCCCGCACCCGCCGCAATTGTTTGGATCGGAGGCTATGTCAGCGCACGCGCTGTTGCAGCACGTGGACGCGTTTGGGCTGCACGCCAACCCGCAGCCCCCGCAGTTACTCGGATCGCTGGACGTCTTGACGCAAGCGGCGTTGCAGCATGTCTCCGGCTTTGCGCCCGTCGGGATGTCGCACGATAGACCGACGCTCTTCCACACGCCGCTGGAGTCGCAGATCTGCGGCTGCTGACCGCCGCACTGCAACGACGCAGGCGCGCACGTCACGCACGCGCCGTTCAGGCAGGCAGCCATGCTGCCCGTACACGCCACGGGGCTTCCCCACTGACCGCCCGACCCGCACGTTTGCACCCCGCTTCCCGAGCATTGCGTAGCGCCCTGCGCGCACACTCCACCGCTGCTGACTCGGAGCTGGTCGTAATAAACGATATTTTGCGTGGCCCCGCCCCCGCCGTCCGCTCCGCAATTGTTGTACAGATTCTCGTCTTCGAGTGTGAGCCAGAATGCTTCCTGGCTAAACTTGGATTCTTGCGCGATCGCGTACGACGAAAGGTCGAACGTCTGGCTCACCCCCGGCCCGACGATCTGAAACGATTTGTAGACGTTCGCGTCGTAGTCGGCGGTGACCGTGAGCGTGTACCACTGGCCAGCCTGCAGCGGGAGCGGCGCGAAAACCTTCCAGCTGGCCTGGCCGACCGACGTTTGCGTCCAGACGGCCCACTGGCCCAGCGGCGAGCCGTAGGGACTCGACTGGTACTGAATGCCCGCGGTCGTCGTCAGGAACACGCCCGCAGAGGGGCTGCGGGTGTTCTGCATGCTGATCTCGGGCCCCGTTTGCCCCGTGCTGGCCGTGGTCGGCGAGATGTACGCGGCGACCGAGTACTGCCAGACGCCATTCTGGCCCGTCGTGTAGAGCTGCTTTTGACCAATCACGTGGTCGCTGAAGAGCGAGCTCGCGCTGTTGGCCCAGACCTTAAGGCTGCGCGAGCCCACCGAGCTGACGTCCGTCGACGGCGCGACCTGGCCGATGCCCTTCGAATAACACGCGCTGCCGCCGACGATTTCCTCGAACATGCCCCAGCCGGTGTCCTGTTCGAATCCGTCGGCGTAGCGCGTGGTCCACACCGTGTCACCGGCGCCGTTGCACACGTAGCTGTCGCCCGACGCGGAGGTGTACTTGACGCCGCCGGTGGGGCAGTGCGAGTCACCGACCGGAAGCGACATCCCAGTGACACCCTGCCCGTTCGCACCCGGAGCCCCCTGAGTCCCCGTCGCCCCAGTTGTGCCGGTTGCGCCCGTCGCTCCGTTGCACACGTACGCGATGGTCGGCGATCCCAAGAACCCGCCGCTGCCGTTGTCGGTCCCCGTCTGGACCTCCGTCCCGCCGTAGGGGCAGTACGTATTGCCGACGGCCAGAGCCGTCTGCACGACGAGCGCGTTGGTGCCGTTGGTGCCGTCCTTGCCGTTGCACACGGCAGCGGTTGAGCGGATCTCCGCAGCGTCGAGTGTGCCGTTCGCGTTCGCGTCAGGCCCGACCCGGACCAAGATGCCGCCTGCCGGGCAGTCACTCGCGGTGGCTCGGGCGGTCGCGGTGAGCCAGGACACGCCGTCCTTGCCTGGTGTGCCAACGACATTCAGCACCGTGAGCCTGGCGCCATTGCAGAAGTAGAATTTCTGCGTGGATGTGTCGTAATAGACCGCACTCGAGCTGTTCTTCGTACACGTGGGCAGCAGTGCGTAGCTCGACACCACGACGATCTCGCTCGACGGACCGGACGCACTAGACGGGGCGGCTCCCTCTGCCCCCGCCGCATCCATGGCGCACGAAGCGACGAATCCCAGAACGACCACGCACACCGAGTGCGAACGGATTACATGCCACATGTTGGACCCCCAGCGCGCTGGGAAGGCTTCCCCCACGTCGGGGGCCCATCAAGCGTGCGCCACGTCACGTCGCACGGTCGTCTGCAGTTGTAAAGGCGACACACCGAACAGATGCCTCACAGGCGGCAGTCGGCTTAAACGCTGGCCCCTCCGCGCGGCGGATCGATGCAGGCAGCCACGCCGCGCACGACGCAGGCCACACAGCTGGCCGTGACGCCGCGATCGATCTCGACGCCGGTGCAGACGACGCAGGCAGCGATGCCGCACCGCCACCACCACCGCCACCACCCGGTGATTTCTGTGAGGACGTGCATCCCTTGGCCGCAGCGCCGGTCATCGACGGCGTGCTGGAGCCCGGGCTCGGACTTCGCAGCGCACCCAAGACCTACTGGGTGGGCGCAGGCGCTGCCCCTGCGGAAGGCGATGCCGCGTATGCGGTCGCGCATCGGCCCGATGGGCTCTACGTCTTCGTCAACGTGACGGACACCACGCGGCTGCCCGCGCCGCTGGCCAACGATACTTTCTGCGGCGATGCAGTCGAGATCTACCTCGATTCCGATGGTGCGTTCCCGATGGCACCCAGCTACGACGTGCCCGGCACCGTCCAGTTCGTCGTGGCCGCACCTGTCGACAGCGTCACCCCCTCGACGCGCGCCAGCCGCTGGAACAACGTCAGCTTCGCGCTTGGCGCCTGGACCTCGTCCGAGTTCGGGACCTTTCCCACGGCCACCGGCTATACCTTCGAGGCCATCTTCCGTGCTGTCGACCTCGGACTCGTCAGCTGGACACTCTCACCCGGCAGCAGCATCGGCTTGTCGCTGGCGATCGACGTCGCGGTGCTGGCCAACGATCCCAGAGCGGGCTGCGGCCACCGGCTGGGCCAGTACTTCAATCGCGTCGACACCGTGTCGAGGCTGCCCTGCGGCATCGGCGCCTACTGCAGCACCAAGGCCTTCTGCACCACGGCCCTGCTGCCGTGAGCAGCGTCGGCGTGGTGTACGGTGGAGCCGGCGGTGCGCTCGCTCGCGGCGCGTTGAAGCGCGCTTGCTGCCAAGCTCGCCGTCAGTTGGCGCTCCCACCGTCGTCCCCCGTGACCGCCGCGTCGGCGTCAGCTGCAGCTGCGTCGACGCCTGCATCGCTCGCGGGCGCTCCGCACGCACCATCGCGACAGACCAACCCGGCAGCACACTCTGCCGGCGCTTTCGGCGAACACTGGGCCCCCAGCGCTCCGAGCGGAACGCACTTAAGCAGGTCACAGCGCAGGCCGGTCTGGCAGAATGCATCGCCCGCACAGGCTTCGCCGACCGGGACGCTCTGCGCTCGTACGCAGCGAGACGGTGTGCCCGTGAGGTTGTCGCAGAGCAGGCCAGGATCACAGTAGGGCACTGCGTTGAGATCGATCAACGAATGGCTCGCGGATGGCGGATATTTGCACTGCTCGCCCTCGGCGCCTTTGGGACCAATTCCCGCGCAGCCGGGGAGCAACCACCACAGCCCAACCAGCAGTGCCGCCGAGGCGTGAAGGCGTTGCGTCAGCTGTGATTTTTCAACCACAGAACCAAGCCAAGGAATGTGACTGCGCGACATGCTGTGGTTCCAATGCAAAGCGCGTGCCGTCCACGGCACCGTGGTCAACGCGCCCTGGAGTTCACGCCGGCCGACAAAGGAGAGCCAGCGCTCGCCGGCTGCCAGAGCACGACGCCAGCGGCAGTTGCTGCGCTGCAAGTGTGCGCAGCCCGTTCAGCTGGCGCAGCCTGGACCGCGCGGTGTAGCGTCCCTGCATCTCATGAGCGGTAGTCGGGTCGGGAGCCGGCGCGGTGGATGCTGGAGAGGTTGCGAGCCCTGACTGTTTCTCCCCTTTTGGGCAGCCGCGTTGGTGGTCAACCTTGTGGCTCTGCTCTTGAAGGCGTGCCGCGACACCCGATCTGACG
>DASVHQ010000051.1:0-34473 GCA_036382515.1 Polyangiales bacterium
GCGACGTCGACGAGCTGCGCAAGGGACGCGTGTATCCCTTTGGCCAAGTCGCCGATCTCGTGGGCCGTATCATCCCTGCGCTGCGCGAACGACTGCCGGTGGAAGTCACGAGCCAGCTGCTGCCGAGCGCCACGCCGATGCAGCCGCGCTTGCTCGTGCGAACCGAGTGGAGCGACGGTGCGCTCGCGATCCTGCCACTGCTCGTGTACGGCGACCCGCCGGCCGCGCGCGTCGACGGCGGCAAGCTGCACTACCTGGGAGGTGCCCTGCCCCTGCGCAACGAGGCCAAAGAGCGCAAGTTGCTCGACGAGCTGACGATGCGCGTGGGCCTCGAGGTCGGCCACACCAGCCGCTACACCGGCCTTGCCTCACTCGACATGGCGGAGAAGATCCGCCGCTTCGGTTCGATCACCGTGCAGGGCGACGGTCTCGATGCCTGCTTCATCGCGGCGCCGCTACAGCCGCGCTTCGATCTCGGCGGCGAGCGACTGCACTTCGGCTTCACTACGCAGACACAGAACGGCGAGCGGCACGCCTCGGCCGAGGCGGTGCTCGAGGCCTGGCAGCGCGGCGACAACCTCGTGCCACTGCTCGAAGGCGGCTATGCGCCGTTGCCCGCCGAGGTGCTCGCGCGCGCCGGCCATCTGCTCGCCGATCTGATGGCGGCGAAGACCAACAACGATACGTTGCCGAGCTGTGCGCTCCCCGATCTGGCCCGCTTGTGCGAGGCGCTCGACGCGCCGCCGCCGCCCAAGTGGGACCGACTGCGCGCGCTCGTCTCCGACTTCAGCACCATCGAGGCCGCGCCGCTGCCGAGCGACCTCACGGCACAACTGCGCGACTACCAGCGCGACGGCGTCAACTGGCTCACGTTCCTCTCGAGCGCAAACCTCGGCGCGATGCTGGCGGACGACATGGGTCTTGGAAAGACGCTCCAGGCACTGTGCGTCGTGAAGGCGCCGTGCCTGGTCGTGGCGCCGGCGAGCGTGCTGCACAACTGGGCTGCCGAGATCGAGCGTTTCCGCCCCGGGCTCTCGGTGCACACCTACCACGGGCCCAACCGCGCGCTCGATCCCAAGGCGGACGTAACGCTCACCACGTACGCGATCTTGCGGCTGGACGAGGCCGTGCTCGGCGAACAGCACTGGGACACGGTGATCCTCGACGAGGCGCAGAACATCAAGAACGCCGACAGCCAGGTGGCGCGAGCCGCGTTCGGGCTGCAGGCGCGCTTCCGCATGACGCTCACGGGCACACCCGTCGAGAACCGTCTCGACGAGCTCTGGAGCCAGTTCCATTTCGGTAACCCCGGCTTGCTCGGCGGTCGCCAGGACTTCCAGGAGCGCTACGCGCGGCCGATCAGCGAGGGTGACCACCGCATGGTGGAACGCCTGCGCCAGCGCATTCGGCCGTTCATGCTGCGTCGCCTCAAGAAGGAAGTGGCGCGCGAGCTACCGCCGCGCACCGACGTCGTGGTGCGCTGCACGCTCGGTGAGCGCGAGCGCGAGATCTACGACGCCATCCTCGCGGCAACGCGCAAGGACATCGTCGAGCAGCTACAAGAAGGCGGCAACGTGCTGGCCGCGCTCGAAGCGCTCTTGCGCCTGCGGCAGGCGTGTTGTCATCCAAGCCTCTTGCCCGGGCAGTCCGCGCCGTCGTCAGCCAAGCTGGATCTCTTGCTCGACTTGCTCGACAAGGTGCTCGCCGAAGATCACAAGGCTCTCATTTTCTCGCAGTGGACGAGCCTGCTCGACCTGCTCGAGCCGCAGCTGCGCACCGCCAACATCGGCTTCACGCGTCTGGATGGCAGCACGCGCGATCGCGCGGGCGTCGTCGCCGACTTCCAGAGCGAGACCGGACCGCGCGTGATGCTGGTGTCGCTGAAGGCAGGCGGTACCGGGCTCAACTTGACGGCGGCTGATAACGTGTTCCTGCTCGACCCGTGGTGGAACCCCGCGGTCGAGGACCAAGCGGCCGACCGTGCGCACCGCATCGGTCAGGAGCGTCCGGTGCTCGTGCATCGGCTGGTCGCCGAGGCCACCGTCGAAGAGCGCATGCTCGCGCTGCAGGACAAGAAGCGCGCGCTGGCGCAGGCCGCGACGCACGGCGCCGAGGCCGCGTTCGGCCTGACGCGCAACGACCTACTCGCGCTGCTGACCTGAGAGGCCCCCACCGTGCCGCACACCGCGTTCCTGCGTGCCGCGATCGACGAAGCCCTGCACAGCGTGCGCAGCGGCGGCGGGCCGTTTGGCGCGGTCGTCGTGCACGACGGCAAGCTCATCGCCAAAGGTCGCAACCGCGTGACGAGCACGCTGGATCCGACGGCACACGCCGAGGTGGTGGCGATCCGCGCCGCCTGCGCCGCGCTGCAAGACCACCGGCTGACGGGCGCCACGCTGTACTCCAGCACCGAGCCGTGCCCGCTCTGCCTGGCCGCGGTGTACTGGGCGCGCATCGAGCGGGTCTACTTCGCCGCCACACGTGAAGACGCCGCCCGCGCCGGCTTCGACGACGCCGAACTCTACCGGCAGGTGGCGTTGCCCACGCAGCAGCGCAGCGTGCCGTTCATCCAGATCGAGCTCCAGGGCGCCAGTGCCCCTCTGGACGCATGGACCACCCTCGAAAACAAGGCACTCTACTGAGCACGCCTTCAGTGGAGCTGAAAATCCCGCCGCAGGTTGGCAACGGCCGCTTGCGCTACGCTATCCTTGCCGTTACCCCTGCGCCTGGAGTCGTCCCGCCCTCATGTTGAAGTCGCTCGCGATCTCGTGTCTGTTGGCTCTGGCGGTGGGTTGCACCACGCAGACCGGCCGCGAGCTTTCGACGCGCGATGGGGTCGGCGAGCTGAGCCAAAGCGTGAGCCTGCCCCCGCCTGCGCGCGGCTTTCAGGTCGAGACCGCGGGCATCCGCATCGAGCCGGGCGACGACGTGCGCCTGTGCGAAGTCGTGGCCCTGCCCGGTACGCCTTCCGACACCTACTACGTCAACCGCATCGAGACCGCGCTCTCGCGGCACGGCGACGACCTGGTGGTGAGCGCCGCGCGCCCGCAGAGCGAGACCGCCGCCATCATGGACGTGGGCTCCAGCGTGCCTTGCACCCGTGCGGGTGAAGCTTTTGGTGAAGAGCTTGCCGACGTGGTGGCCACGCAAAGCCGCTACCACGACGAGAGCTTCCCGAGCGGTGTCGGTAAGGTCTTCCATGGCGGCCAGAAGCTCGCTGTCGAGTACCACTACGTGAACGACACCGCCGATGCCGTGCCCGCCAAGGCCAAGCTCTCGTTCCACGTCGTCGATCCAGGCGCCGTCCAACACCTCGCGCGCACAGCGAGCTTCAGCAACCTCACGATCTACACGCCGCCCGGCGGCGAGAGCTCACATTTGGGCGAGTGCGCGCTGCACGAGGACGTGACCATCTCGAGCCTGGTTCGGCGTAGCCAGCGCTTCGCGACCGACTTCGCGGTCTGGCGCGTCGGTGGCCAGCACGACGGCGAGCTCTTGTGGCAGAGCGACGACCCGACCCACAGCCGCCTCGACATCTCCGGCCAGCCACTGCAATTCGCTCCGGGCGAGGGGCTGCGCTTCCAGTGCGGCTTCCGCAACACGACCGACCGCGAGCTGCGCTACGGCGTCAGCGCCGCCGACGACACTTGCACGCTGAACGCCACGTTCTGGGCGAAGGACGAGGCCGCAGCGCAGCCCGAGGGTTGCCTGCTCTTCAGCGTCGACGAAGACGGCGTCGCGCGCTGAGCAGTTGCTGCGCGCGAGCCGACCTGCGCGCACGCGTGTGCCAGAGCTGCCCGCGCGCCAAGCCGCGTCGTGTGCGACCGCGCATGGCCGTTGTATGACAACCGCATGCGGCATGCAAACGTAAGCCCTACAAATACCAACGTAAGGCTCACGCCTACGAGCGTATGCGAAATGGCACACGCCGCCTCAGTGCCGTGACCGCGACCTCAGTTGTAGGTCGCGCTGAACATGATGTTCAGCGCCGCCGAGACCACGCGGCCATCGACGTCGTTGCGCAGCGTGGAGAGCAGGAGCTGCGCCGCGACGCCGACACCCCAGTCGTAGCCCACCCACCATTCCTTGCCGGCCATCAGGTTGCCGACGAAGCCGTAGTACGTATCGCCATACTGTTGCCCCTGCGAATTCTCGAAGGTCGTGGGACCCACGCCGCCCGAGCCCGAGATGTAGATGTTCACGGGCATGAAGTAGTACGTCAGGCCAATATCCAGCGAGGTGAGCGAGATGGCATCGACGTATTGCGGCGCGTAGCTGGGCTTCTGCGTCGGGCCGAGCAGCATCGTGCGCTGCAAGCCCACGTGAAGCGCCAGGTTGTCGACGATCGAGCCGCCGACGGCGACGCCCATGCCAAACCCCGGGCCGGAGAAGCTGTAGGTGTGGCCGCTGACGGATCCGCCACCGAAGCCGAGGTTGAGCCGCATGAAGAAGCCCTCGTGCGAATAGCGGCCGGGCTCCGGATGATCCCAGGGGTTCCATTCGCCGCGTTCGATCGCGGGCTCGGGTTGACCCCCGAGCATCGGGTACGGAGGAGGCGGCGGATTGTCACCCGGCGGGGGCGGTGGCGCGGCCTGTGGCGCGGGCGCAGGCGGCGGAGCGGCGGCGACCGCGGGCTCGGCGGCCGGAGCCGGAGCAGCGGCGGCAGGTGCCGCCGTGGTCGCGGGTGCGGCTGGAGCGGCAGCAGGCGCAGCGGCGGCGAGCTTGGCCGGCTCGGCCAGCACTAGATTCGGGCTCAAGCTGAGACCCAAGGCCGAACCAAGAGCGAGCAAGAGCGCGGCGTGGGCGATCGAGAACGAGGAGGGGGGGCAACGCAGGTGCATGGCTAGGCTCCTGACAGATGCGCGCATGCGCGAAGCAGACGAGCGGACGCAACGACAGCGCGCGTCCTTCGGGCTGGGATTAGAGCACACGGCAACTAGGCCCGCCACAGGCACGGCGGCCGGGCGGCGGTGCCACAACCCCTCACGCGTCCCGCCGCGTGACCGAGACACGGGTTACAGCAACATCTGCCGAATGTCGCCCAGGATCTCGCCCAGACGCGTGGTGAAGCGCGCCGCATCCGCGCCATCGACGACGCGATGGTCATACGACAAGGACAGCGGACAGATCAGCCGCGGTACGAGAGTGCCGTTCTGGTAGACAGGCTTCTGAACGGCGCGTGAGACGCCGAGCACCGCGACTTCGGGTGGGTTGATGATCGGCGTGAACGCCGTGCCACCGATGCCGCCGAGGCTCGAGATCGTCATCGACGCGCCCTGCAGATCGGCGGGGCCCAAGCGGCGCGCGCGCGCTCGTTCGCTCACGTCCTCGAGCTCCTTGGCGAGCTCGGCGAGGCCCTTGATGTCCACGTCGCGGATCACCGGCACCATCAAGCCATTGGGTGTGTCGACGGCCACGCCGATGTGGAAGTAGTGCTTGAGGATGAGGTTCTCGCCGCTCTTGTCGAGCGATGCGTTGAAACGCGGCATGGCCTTCAGCGCGACGACCAGCGCCTTCATGAAGAAGGTCACCGGTGTCAGCTTCAACTCCGGATCGTCCGCGCGCAGCTTCTTGCGAAACGCTTCGAGCTCCGTGATGTCGGCCTCGTCGAACTGCGTGACGTGCGGGATGGTCACCCAGGAGCGGTGCAAGTTCTTGCCTGACACGCGCTGGATCTTGGTGAGTGGCTGCACCGAGATGTCGCCGAACTGCGTGAAGTCGATCTCCGGCGCGTCCGGGATCGCGAACCCGCCTGCGACGGGCTTGGTTGCGACGCTCAACGCGTGCTTCACGAAGCCCTCGACGTCTTGCTTCGTGATCCGACCGCGCAGGCCAGAACCCGCGACCTGCGTGAGATCCACGCCCAGCTCGCGCGCGAAGCGCCGGATGGCGGGGCTTGCGTGCGGCAAGCTGCGATCGAGCTTGGCCGACATGCTCACCGCGACGGATGGCGCCGGCGGAATCGTGCGCGTCTGATCGCGCGCGGCGGCCGGCGGTCGAGGCAACACCGGCAATGCAGCCGGGTCTGCGGCTGCCGGCACAGGGACCGCGTCCGCCGCCGCTGGCTGCGCGACGGACACCGCGTCCGCCGCCGCTGGCTGCACGCTGGGCGGCGCCGCGACAACCGGAGCCACGACAGCAGCCTCGTCCGTGTCGAGCACCAAGATCTCCGAACCTGCCGAGACCTTGTCGCCAACCGTGACCGAAAGCTTACGCACGACGCCCGCGCGCGGCGAAGGGATCTCCATCGAGGCCTTATCGGTCTCGAGCACGATCAGCGCCTGCTCGCGCTCGACACGCGCGCCGGCCTGCACCAACACCTCGACCACGTCCACGTCGTGGGCATCGCCGATGTTCGGTACCTTGATGGATTGATCGGCCATGGCTGCGCGCTCAGCTCACACGGTTGCAGGATTGGGTTTGCTCGCATCGATGCCGAACGCCTCGATTGCCGCCTGCAACTGCGCCTGCGAGACGCTGCCTTCGTCGCAGAGCAAGCGCAGCGCGGCGAGCGCGATGTGCTGGCGATCGACCTCGAAGAAGCGCCGCAAGCCTTCACGAGTATCGCTGCGACCGAAGCCATCGGTGCCCAGCGTCATGTACGACCGTGGCACGTAGGCGCGGATCTGCTCGGCGTAGAGCTTCACGTAGTCGGTCGCCGCGACGACCGGGCCCGGGTGCGCCGCCAGACATTGCTCGACGTAGCTCGCCTGCGCCGTGGGCTGCGCATCCAACAGATGCAAACGCCGGCAGGCATCACCCTGGCGGCGCAACTCGTTGAAGCTCGTCACGCTCCAGACCTCGGGCTGCACGCCGTAGTCGTTGCGCAAGATCGCTGCGGCCTCGATCACCTCGCGCAAGATCGCGCCGCTGCCGAGCAGTTGCACGCGCGGCCCGCTGCCGCCCTGCGCAGGCTGCAACAGGTACATACCCTTCACGATGCCCGCCTCCACCCCCGCAGGCATCGCGGGCATCGGGTACGGCTCGTTCATGACGGTGATGTAATAGAAGATGGCTTCGTCGTTCGCGTACATGCGGCGCAGGCCGTCGTGCACGATCACGGCCAGCTCGTATGCGTAGGTCGGATCGTAGGCGCGGCAGGTCGGCACCGTGCTCGCGAGCACCTGGCTGTGGCCGTCCAGATGTTGCAGCCCCTCGCCCGCCAGCGTGGTGCGGCCCGAGGTCGCGCCGATCAGGAAGCCTCGCACGCGGCTGTCGGCAGCGGCCCAGATGAAGTCGCCGACGCGCTGGAAGCCGAACATCGAATAGAACGCATAGAATGGCACCATCTGCACGCCGTAGTTCGCGTAGGCGGAGCCGGCCGCGATGAACGAAGCCATCGCTCCGGCCTCGCAGATGCCTTCCTCGAGGATCTGCCCCTGCTTGTCTTCGCGGTAGTACATGACCTCGTCGGAATCGACGGGCTCGTAGTGCTGCCCCTGCGAGGCGTAGATCCCGAGCTGGCGGAACAGGCCCTCCATGCCGAAGGTGCGTGCCTCGTCGGGGATGATCGGCACCACGTGCTTGCCCAGGTTCTTGTCGCGCGTCAGCGCCGTAAGCGCGCGCACGTACGCCATGGTCGTGGACATCTCACGCTCACCGGTGCCCTTGAGCAGCGCGTCGAACAGGGACAGCTCCGGAATCGGCAGTGCCACAGCTCGCTCGCGCCGCTCGGGCACTGCGCCCCCGAGCTGCTTGCGACGCTCGCGCAGGTACTGCATCTCGCGACTCTGCTCCGGCGGCCTGTAGTAGGGCGTCTCATCGATCGCGTCGTCGCTGATCGGCACGCGGTAACGATCGCGGAACGCCTTGATGGATTCGGCACCGAGCTTCTTCAGCTGGTGAGTCGGGTTGCGCCCCTCGCCTTCCACCCCCGTGCCGTAACCCTTCACGGTCTTGGCCAGAATGCAGGTGGGGAAGCCCTCGGTGTGCACCGCGGCGTGGTAGGCGGCGTAGACCTTCTGGGGATCGTGACCGCCGCGGTTCAGGCGCTTGATGTCGGCGTCCGAGAGGTTCGCGACCATGCGCAAGAGCTCCGGGTAGCGCCCGAAGAAGTGCTCGCGAGTCCAGGCCCCGTCGCGCGCCGCGTAGTTCTGGAAGTCGCCGTCGACCGCCTCCTCGGCGCGCTTGAGCAACACGCCGTTCTTGTCCTTGGCGAAGAGGTGGTCCCAGCCGTCGCCCCAGATCACCTTGAACACCTGCCAGCCGGCGCCACGGAACACGCCTTCCAGCTCCTGGATGATCTTGCCGTTGCCGCGCACCGGCCCATCGAGCCGCTGCAGGTTGCAGTTGATCACGAACGTCAGGTTGTCGAGCTTCTCGCGCGCCGCCAGAGAAATGGCCCCCAGGGACTCTGGCTCATCCATCTCGCCGTCCCCGAGGTAGGCCCAGACGCGGGCCTTGCTCGCCGGGATGAGGCCGCGGTTCTGCAGGTAGCGCATGAAGCGCGCCTGGTAGATGGCCATCATGGGACCGAGGCCCATCGACACCGTGGGGAACTGCCAGAAGTGCGGCATCAACCAGGGATGCGGATACGACGACAACCCGCGGCCGCTGGTCTCGCGGCGGTATCCATCGAGATCCTCTTCGCTGAGTCGACCTTCCAGGAACGCGCGCGCGTAAACGCCCGGCGACGAGTGGCCCTGGAAGTAAACGAGGTCGGCGCCGTCGGGATGGTCGGGTCCCTTGAAGAAGTGGTTCCAGCCGACATCGTAGAGCGTCGCGCTCGAAGCGAAGGTGGAGATGTGGCCCCCCAGGCCGGGGAAGCGCGCGTTGGCACGCACCACCATGGCGAGCGCATTCCAACGCACGAAGGATCGCAACCGATACTCGAGCTCTTCATCCCCCGGGTTGCGCGCCTCGTCGCTGCGATGGATCGTGTTCACGTAGGCGGTGGTCGCCTTGAACGGAAGGTTCGCGCCCGCGCGTCGCGCCTTGTCGATCAGCGCCTCGATCAGGAAGTGACCACGCTCGATCCCCGCGCGCTCGATCACCGCGTCGAGCGCATCGAGCCACTCTCGCGTTTCCAGCGCGTCATCGTCTTGGCTGTGGGTCATCGGAGATCACGCAGCGGCCGAGCCGCACGTAGCCTCATTGTAGCCTTAGCGTAAGCGTCGGAGCACGCTTTCGAGCTTCATGCGCGTGGCTGCGCGTGCGGTGTGGTGCTCGGACCGGCTGCTGCGTAGCGCCGCGGACGGGCGAACAGTGGCGGGCACGCACCGAACCATGCAACCGATTACATTAGCAATAACATATGCTTGATGGTACAAACCAGAACTGTCCACGGATAACCTCGACGCCGTCGAGCTTGTGTTCGGCAAAACCGGAAGCCGCAACCGGAGGGGAATGCTAGAAGCGCGGCAGACAGCTACGCGCAGGAGCGAACGATGAAGATTGCGGTGGTCGGTGGCACGGGCAAAGAAGGGCGCGGCATGGCATTGCGCTGGGCGAAGGCAGGCCACAGCGTGTTCATCGGTTCGCGTGAAGCCGAGCGAGCGGCCAGCAAAGCGCAGGAGCTGCGAGCCGGCGGCGCTGGCGCGATCGAGGGCGGTGACAACGCCTGGGCGGTGCAACAGGCCGAGGTCGTGGTGCTGAGCGTGCCCTACGGCGCGCACACGCAAACCATCGAGAGTCTCAAGTCTGATCTCGCAGGACGGATAATCATCGATATCACCGTCCCGCTCGTGCCGCCCGAGGTGCGCACGGTGCACCTGCCCAAGGGGCAGTCTGCGGCGCTCGAGACGCGCGCGATCCTGGGCATGAGCGCGCGCGTCGTGGCAGCTCTGCACCACGTCAGCTCGACTCACCTCGGCGACCCAGACCACGACATCGACTGCGACGTGCTCGCCTGTGGCGACGACGACGCCGCGGTCGAGACCGCCCTTGGTGTCATCCGCGATCTCGGTGTGCGCGCGTTCCACGCGGGGCCGCTCGCGAACGCGGTCGCGCTCGAGTCGCTCACCCCCGTGCTGCTGCACCTGACGAAGAAGTACCGGGGCGCGGGCGTTGGCATCCGTCTGACCGGAGTGTGAGCCGGTCGCGCGCTTGCACCGCTGACCTGGCTCAGAACGTGGTGTGAACCGCGCCGCCGCACAGCCCTGGCAGGCAGACCAGGGAGGCCGTGGTCGCCGGTGGGGCCGAGCTGCTCTCGCCGCCCTTGCCCATGTTCATGACCATCATCACCAAGCCGGTGCCGGCCACGGCGATGCCTCCGAACATGAGAATGTCGCCCACCAGCGCCAGGCTCTGTCCGCTGTTCTTGAGGTCGGTGCCTTGCTTCGCCTGGTCGGCCGCGCAGGTCTTGTTGGGGCAGAGCTTGTTCAGGTCGCTCTGCTTGCCGGAGGCGACCACGTAGAGGCCGACCGAGCCCAAGATCATCGCGCCGCCTGTGCCCATGAGCACCATCGGTAACAAGTTGCTGTGCTTGGACTCGGCGGGCGTCGCGGCGGTGGCTTGCGCAGGTGCTGCCTCCGCCTCCGCTGGCTGCGCGGCCGTTGCCGGCGCGGCGGGTTGCGCCGGCGCGGGTTGGAGTTGAGCTGCGGGCTGTGGCTGCGCCGCCGGCTGCGACGCCGTGCCGTCAGCGAGGCTGCGCTCGAGCGCTGCCAGGCGCGACTCGAGCTGACCGCGGTTCTCGACTTCCTTTTCGAGCGTCAGGTAGTTGCGTAGCGCCGTGGCCGCGTGCCGGGTGTCGTTGGCGTCACGGTAGGCAAGGTAGATATTGTAGAGCAGCGCGGCACGCTGCGAGATCCGATAGGCCTCTTCGAACTCAACCGCCGCTTGTGCGAAGTCACCGTTGTCGTAGTGGGCTCGGCCGAGCCGGAAGTGGGCGCGAGCTTTCTCCTCGTCGCCCGGCGCAGGAGCCGGCGTGGGCGCGGGGCCCGCAGCGGCTTGCGCGCACGCAGATGATGACCACGCGGTGACAGGCAAAAGCAAAGAGCACGCGAGCACCGTCTGGATCACCCAGCGCGGATTGCGGATCGCCATGAAGCCTCCAAGAGCTGGCATCGAACCCCGACGCCTGGGCCATTACAGCGCAAGCGTCGGGACGCCGCAACCCGCACGTTGCCTTGCGCTGCAGGTTGCGGCGAGCAACCATCGCCGGACGATGGCTTTCCGGATGGTGGGTCGATGAACGACGAGGTGGCAGGCAGTCAGGCAGCGCAGGGCGTGAGCTGCGGGACAACACTCGTGCTCACGGCGCTCGCGAAGCTCCCGAGCGTCGAGCCGGGTGACGACCTGGGTGGGCTGCTGTTGCAGGCGTTGTTTGCCCAGCGCATCGAGCTGCGAGACCAAGACGTGCTGGTCGTGACCTCCAAGGTCGTGGCCAAGGCCGAGGATCGCTACGTCGACTTGGCCACGGTCACGCCGTCCGAGCGTGCGGTGAGCCTCGCAGCCGAGGTCGGCAAGGACCCGCGCCTGGTCGAGGTGATCCTCTGGGAGACCGAGGTGGTGTCGCGCAAGGCCAAAGACGTGCTGATCGTGCGGCACCGCGGCGGGCATGTCAGCGCGAACGCCGGCATCGATCAGAGCAACGCACGGCCCAGGCGGGCAGCAGCCGGCTCGGGGCCGTGGGTCTTGTGCCTGCCGCTCGATCCGGACGCCTCGGCCCGCAAGCTGCGTGCGCGCCTGCTCGCCGCGTGCGGCGCGAACGTGGGCATCGTGATCAGCGACTCGTTCGGTAGGCCGTTTCGTTCGGGCACGCTGGGTCAAGCCATCGGCGTCGCGGGCTTCCCGGTGCTCTTCGACCAACGTGGCCGCACCGACCGGGAGGGGCGCACGCTGGAGGCCACGTTCACTGCGCCCGCCGATCAGCTGGCGGCCACCTGCGACCTGGTCGCCGGCCAGGCCGACGAAGGACGCGCAGCCGTGCACGTGCGCGGCCTGCGCTTCGACAACGGCGAAGCCAGCGCCGGCAGTGTGTGTCGGCCCATCGAAGGAGACCTCTACCTATGAGCCTGTCGCGCGTCGTCTATCTCTCGGGTGGTGTGGGAGGCGCACGCCTCGCGCACGGCCTCGCGCGCGCGCTCGATCCGGAGCGACTCACGCTGATCGTGAACACCGGCGATGACTTCACGCACTGGGGGCTGTCGGTTTCACCCGACCTCGACACCGTGATGTACACGCTGGCCGATCTGGGCGACGTCGCGCGCGGCTGGGGCCTGGCAACCGAATCGTTCGCAGCGCTTTCGATCGTGGAGCGCTACGGCGGGGAGACCTGGTTCCAGCTCGGCGACCGCGATCTCGGCACGCACTTGATGCGCTCGCAGTGGCTGCGCGAGGGCAAGAGCCTCACGGAGATCACGGCCACGTTGTGCAAGGGCCTTGGGGTGCGTGCGCGCCTTCTGCCCATGAGCGACGAGACCAGCGAGACGATGATCGACACCGACCAGGGCACCCTTACCTTCCAGCACTGGCTCGTGCGGGCGCGTGCGGCGCCCGACGTGCGACGCGTGTGGTTTCGTGGCCGCGCGCGACCGACGCTCGCCATGCTGCAAGCGATCGAAGAGGCAGACCTGTTGATCCTCGGCCCGTCGAACCCGTACGTGTCGATCGACCCGATCTTCGCCCTGCCCGGGGTGTTCGAGCGCGTGCGCCAGAAGCCCGTGGTGGCGGTGAGCCCCATCGTTCACGGCCAGGCGGTCAAGGGGCCGCTCGTGCGTATGCTGCACACGCTCGCGCGGGCAGAGCCCTCGCCTTTTGCGATCGCGGCGCACTACGCAGGCTTGCTGCGCGGTCTGGTCGTCGAACGCGGGGACGAGGCGAGCGTGCAAGGTGTGCGCGTGCTCGGTACCGCGACGGTGATGAACACGCGCGAACGCAGCCTCGAGCTCGCGAAGCAAGTGCTCGGGTTCGCGGAAGGTCTGCTCGCGCAGCCATGAGCGGCGCCCAGCCGACCCGCGACGAAGTCTGGGCCGTCGTGCCGATGAAGAGCTTCGCGCGCGGCAAGTCGCGACTGCAAGCGGCGCTGGACGATGCAAGCCGTGCGGCGCTCGCGCGCGAGATGTTCGCGCACGTGCTCAGCGTGGTGCGTGCAACGCCAGAGCTTTCGGGAGTGCTCGTCGTCAGCGACGGCGACGACGTGGCCGCGCTCTCGACCCAGCTCGGAGCTCATGTGCTGCGTGACCCGCCAGACCGACCGACGACGCTGGCTCGCGTGGTCGACAGCGCACTCGCGCAGCTGCAAAGCCGCGGCGCGGCTGGTGCGTTGGTGCTGATGGGTGACCTGCCACGTATCGAGGTAGCCGATGTACAGCAGTTGCTCGCCGCCCTACGCGACAGCGACGTCGTACTCGCCCCTGATCGCTCGGGGCAGTGCACCAACGCGCTCGGCCTGCAGCTCGCGCACGTGCACCCGACGAGCTTCGGCCAGCCGGACAGCTTCGCCCAACACCAGCGTCGCGCAAGCGAGCTCGGCTTGCGAGTAAGCGTGATCCACAACGTCCGCATCGGCTTCGACGTGGACACCCGAGCCGAGCTCGAAGAGCGCGGCTAGGCGCCGATCACCCGTGCAAGCGCACCGCCCTGCGCGCCCGTGCCGCAGCGACCTGCGTTCAGCTGCCCGGCGCCTCGGTGATGCTCCGTGCGTGCTCGCGCGCTTTGCGAGTGAGCTGCGCATAGCTGCCGAACACGGCTTCGGCATCTTCCACTGCGTCGAGCGGGTGGGTCGGGTCCGAAGCCGCATCGGCGCTGAACGTGCGAACGAGCTCGTAGCGCGTGGTGCGCTCGGCCGGCACGCGGCCGCTGTCGCGGATCACGGCGCGCAGCTCGCGCGGTCGCATCAACTGACCGTGCAACGCGCCCGCCGAGGTGGAGATGCTCTCGTTCATCAGCGTGCCGCCGAGATCGTTGGCGCCGCAGTCGAGCAGCCACTGCGCCTGCTTGATGCCTTCCTTGACCCACGACGTCTGGATGTTCTTGAACGAGGGGCCGAGCATGAGCCGCGAGATCGCGATGAAGCGCGTCACGTCGTTGCCCGTGGGCCCAGGTCGCACGTCGGGCAGCATCTGCTTCATGTGCAGCGGCGCTTCGCTGTGAACGAACGAGAGCGGCACGAACTCAGTGAAGCCACGCGTCTCGGTCTGTATCGAACGCAAGAGGTCCAGGTGACGCATGCGCTGCTCGTGCGTCTCGATGTGCCCGTACATAATCGTCGCGGTCGTGCGGATGCCCACGGCGTGCGCGGTCGTGATGACGTCGATCCATTCGCGCGTGCTGATGCGCCCGCCCGCCAGCCGCTTGCGCACGGCGTCGTCGAGGATCTCGGCGGAAGTCCCCGGCAACGAGCCGATCCCCGCCGCCTGCAGCTCCTGCAGGTATGCGCGCAGCGGCAGGCCCATGAGCTCGGCGCCGTACTTCACTTCCTCCGGGGAGAACGCGTGTACGTGCATGGCAGGCGCCGCTGTCTTCACCGCGCGCAGCAGATCCAGGTACAGCGTTGGCTGTGCGCGCGGCGGCAGACCAGCCTGGATACACACCTCGGTCGCGCCCATGGCCTGCGCTTGCAGCACGCGCCGCACGATCTCGTCGGTGTCGAGGTAATAGCCTTCCTCCGAGCGTCCGGTGCGCGAAAACGCGCAGAACTTGCAGGCCTTCACGCACAGGTTCGTGAAGTTGACGTTGCGGTTGACGACGTACGCGACGACGTCGCCCGCCTGCGCATGCCGCAAGTGATTGGCGGCAGAAGCCAGCGCGTGCAGGTCGGGCCCCTTGGCTTCGCAGAGCGCGACGGCGTCGCTGACCGACAGGGTCACGCCCTGGAGACAGCCCTCGAGAATGCGGCGCACGTCGCGACTGACTGCCCCGAAGCTGGACTCGAGCGTGCTGTGCTCACGAGATTTGGATTCGCCGCTCACACTGATTCTCCCGCCGTTTGCATCCGCGCCTGGGATACGTTCGTGGCACGCGCGCCAGCATCGCCAACGTGCGGCAAGCTTGCGAGTCGGGCACGCGCGCGCAGCGTCGGCTCGCGCAAGCGCGCGTCCAGCGCATCCGGCCGCTCGAGGTAGCGGTCGTAGATGGGCAAGCGGGCCTGCAGCGTGAAGCCGTGGCCCGCGCAGACCTCGGCCAGGTGCGCGAGGTGGGGCCACGGATGGCGCGGGTTGATGTAGTCGGGCGTCACGGGCGAGATGCCGCCGAAGTCGTTGATGCCCGCGGCGATCAGCAGCGCAGTACGCGCAGGATTGAGGTTCGGTGGCGCCTGCACGCTGATCTCCGGCGGCAAGATCAAGCGAGCCATGGCCACGGCATGGGCCATCTCGGGATCGGGCTGTTCGTGCTCGTCCGCCATCACGATGCCCGGACGCGGCGTGAAGTTCTGGACGATCACCTCCTGGATGTGAGCGTGACGCAGGTGCGTCTGCCGGATCGCGAGCAAGCTCTCGACGCGCTCGCGGCGTGTCTCGCCGATGCCGATCAAGATGCCGGTCGTGAAGGGGATCGAGAGCTCGCCCGCCTGTTCGATCATCTGCATGCGCCGCTGCGGGCGTTTGTCCGGAGCCCGATGATGGGGCATGCCCTTCTCGCACAGCCGCGGGCTGATGTTCTCGAGCATCAGGCCGAGGCTCACGTTCACGGGCCGCAACCGCAGCATGTCGTCGCGAGTGAGCACGCCCGCGTTGGTGTGCGGCAGAAGGCCCTGTTCGAGCGCTGCTTCAGCCGCCCAGTGGAGATAGTCCACGGTGCTCGCGTGACCGAGGCGGCCCAGCGTCTCGCGATAGGCCGAAAACGCGCCCTCGGGCTTGTCGCCGAGGCAAAACAGCGCTTCGATGCAGCCCTGGGCGGCCGCGCGAGCGACGCAGGAACGGACCTCCTCGTGGTCCATCGTCCATTCCCCTGGGTCGCCGGGAGACTTGCGGAACGAGCAGTAGTCGCAGCGGTTGCGGCACAGGTTGGTGAGCGGCAAGAACGCCTTCGGCGAGAAAGTCAGGGTGCCCGCGTAGTGAGTGTCGCGCAGCTCGGCGGCCGCCGCCATCAGCTGCGAGAGCGTGACCCCCGGTGCCTGCGCGGGCGCGCCGAGGCCGATGCCCACCTCGGTAGGCGTCGGCAGCACACCCGGCACCTCGGCGAGCGCCAGCGCCGCCTCGTCGCTGAGGGGCCTGCCACTACGAACGTGCGCGAGCCAGGGCTGCATGGGGAGACCGCCGTCACGAGGCCCAGTGGCCGGAAGGCTGAGCGGTCGACCTTTCCTCACGGCATCCCCATAGTCAAGCGGCCGCCACGATCGGCTCGAAGCCGTGGCCAAGCGCTCGGCCAAGCACCGGCCCAGCCTCCACGAGGCTCGAGCCTGGTGCCACCCCAGGACCTCCGTGCTAAGGTGCCGCGCCTTATGCAGCTCATCCACTGGCTCATTCAGTTCATCCGCGACCCCGCCTACATCGCCCAGCTCGGCTACCCGGTGCTGGCGCTGATCATTTTCATGGAAACGGGCGCGATGATCTTCTTTCTGCCGGGCGATTCGTTGCTCGTCACCGCGGGGCTGTATGCGGCGACCACCGGCAAGCTGAGTCTCTTGTGGCTCAACCTGCTGCTCATCCCGTGTGCGATTTGCGGTGACGCGGTCTCGTACTTCGTGGGTTCGAAGACGGGGCCGATGCTCTTCAACCGCCCGCGCTCACGCATCTTCCGGCCGGAGCACGCGGCGGCCGCGAAGGCCTTCTACGACCGTCACGGTGGCAAGGCGATCATCATGGCGCGCTTCATGCCCGTGCTGCGTACGTTCGTGCCTGTGATCGCCGGCATCGCCGAGATGCCCTACCGCCGCTTCGCGAGCTTCAACGTGATCGGCAACGCATCGTGGATCTTCTCGATGACTTTGCTCGGCTACTTCGTCGGGCAGACGCCGCTCGGCAAGCACATCGAGCTGGTGATCCTCATGGTGATCGTCGCGTCGATCTCGCCCGGCGCGATAGCCTGGTTCCGGTCGCGCAAGCGCAGCACGGTCGCGCAGTAGCGCGGCCTACGGCGTACGCGTGCGGCGCATCACGCTGTGGTGACGGCCGTAGCCGAAGTAAACCGCCAAGCCGATCAAGAGCCAGATCAGAAGGCGCCACCAGTTCTCGGCCGGCAGTGAGAACATCAGGACCAGGCACGAGAGGATGCCCAGGATGGGCACGACCGGCACCATCGGGCAGCGAAACGGCCGCGGCAACTCGGGGTGGCTCTTGCGCAGGATCAGCACCGCGGCGCACACGATCACGAACGCCAGCAAGGTGCCGATGTTCACGAGTTCGGCGAGGATGCGCAACGGCAGGAAGCCACCGAGCACCGCAACAAACGCGCCGGTGAGCATCGTCGACTTCCACGGCGTCCTGAACTTCTCGTGGACTGCACTAAAGAATTCCCGCGGCACCAGGCCGTCGCGTGCCATGGCCAGCATCACGCGCGGCTGGCTGAGCATGAGCACCAGCAGCACCGACGTGATGCCCGCGAGCGCACCGAGCGAGATCAGAAACTGCGCCCACGGCATGCCTACCGAAGCGAACGCGCTCGGGATCGGCGCGTCGATGTCGATCTTGTCGTAGGGAACCATGCCAGTGATCACCGCCGAGACGGCGATGTAGAGCAACGTGCAGATCACGAGCGACGACAGGATGCCGATCGGTACGTCGCGCTGCGGGTTCTTGGCTTCCTCGGCGTGAGTGGAGACCGAGTCGAAGCCGATGTACGCGAAGAAGATGGTGCCTGCGCCGGCCATCATGCCGAGGGGTTCGCCGCCTTTGCCCGTCTGCCCGAGGATCGTGTGGCCGAAGAACGAGACGCCACCGAGCCCGTAGGGCGCGAACGGGTGCCAGTTGGCCGGGTTCACGTGCGGGATACCCGCGATGATCACGAAGAACACGACAGCAAGCTTCACCACCACCATCGCCGTGTTGAAGGTCGCGCTCTCCTGTATGCCCTTCACCAGGATGACCGTCACGATCGCCGCAGCGACGACCGCCGGCATGTCCACGAAGTGGCCGGTCGAGACCAAGGCTCCCGTGTGCGGATCGTAGTCGAATGGTGCGCTCCGCAGCAGCTCCGGCAGCTGCATGCCGAACAGGCCGATGAAGTTCTGGAAGTAGTGCGACCAGCCGTGCGCCACCGTCGCCGAGCCCACCGCGTACTCGAGGATCAAGTCCCAGCCGATGATCCACGCGAAGAGCTCACCGAGCGTGGCGTACGCGTACGTGTACGCGGAGCCAGCGACTGGAACCATGGCTGCAAATTCGGCGTAGCAGAGCGCGGCGAAGATGCAGGTCACGCCTGCCACCACGTACGAGAGCATCAGCGCCGGCCCGGTCTTGTCGTGAGCTGCCACACCGGTCAGCACGAAGATGCCCGTGCCGATGATCGCGCCGATGCCCAAGCTCGCGAGCGAGACCGGCCCGAGCACGCGGCGCAGGCGGTTTTCACCTGCCATCTCCTCGAGAATCAGCTTGATCGGCTTGCGAGCGAACAGAGGGTTGGCCATGGCCGTCCACGGTAGGGGACGGGGCCCGTTGCTGGCAAGAACCCTCGTGGCCGCGACCGCGTGCTCAAGCGGCGGACGGCTTGCGCGTCGCGACCAACGCTCGCAGCGCTCGGAGCGTCTTGCGCGCGCTCTTGGCGTTCTCTTCGCTCAGCATGCTCGAAGGCAGCGGCAAGCTCGGGTCGACCAGGATCTGGAACGCCACCAGCGTGTGCTGCGCGTCGAGCGCGGTAACTTCCCAGACCGCTTCGAAATGGCTGACGTTGCCCTTCATCATCTTGGCTTCGACGACGCGCGTGCCGCCCTCGCCCTCGTGGGCGCGCAGCTTGAGCTCGGCCCACAGCGTGCGTGCGCCGTTGAGCACGCTCAGCTGCACGTAAACCAGCGCCGAGGTGTCACGCTGCGACAGCACCCGCGACGCTTCGAAGTTCGGCAGGAAGGTTTGGTAGCCGGCGTAGTTCTGGACGATCGCGGTGACATCCGCGACGGGCGCGTCGATGATCGCAACCGCCCGGCCCCACTGCACATTCATACCGGGCGCCGGAGCCAGGTTGGAGTCCATGCCGCCGGCGCGCACGGCCGCGCTCACACTGATGCCGCTGCCCGCGTGTGCGCTGGGTGTCACGCCAGCCAAGACGACGGCGACGATCACCACGCGCGAAACAGCCCGAAACAGCGGAGCGGCGGAGACCATACGCTCACCTCTTGGAGGCACCAGTGTGGCGCCAGACAGGGATAGAGGCAATAAGTAGGCCACCACAGGGATGCGCCTGCAGTGGCCTGGCGCCGGACCAGACGCCAGGGCGTGCCGTTTGTTCACGGGGGTGTGTTCTGGTTTCACGGTCTGCGAGCCACGTGATATCCCGCCAGCCAGCCCATGAAAGTCGTCGACCTCACCGAGTTCTACTCGCAGCGCGGCGGCGGCGTGCGCAGCTATCTGACGGCCAAAGCGCAGGCAGCGCGCGCGCTCGGGCACGACCACCTGGTGATCGCACCCGGCCCCAGCGACAGCGTTGCAGCTGTCGGCGCAGGCGGGCCTGGTCGGTCGCGCCTGCGCCTGCTGCGCGGGCCGTCCCTGCCCTACGACCCCACCTATCAGCTCTTCTACCGCGTGCGCGACGCGCGACGCGCGGTGCTCGCCGAGCGACCGGATGTGCTCGAGCTGCACTCACCCTACCTCGCAGCGCTCACCGGCCTGTCGGTGCCGCGCTCGGGCTTCGGGATCCGCACCTTCGTATGGCACGCCGACTTCATCGACACCTACTTGCGGACTATGCTCGAGCGCGGTCTGCCCACGCGCGCCATCGATGGGCTGCTCGAGCCGCTGTGGGCCAGCGTGCGCCGGATCGCGGGCGGGTGCGATGCCACGATCGTTGCCGCCCGCTGGCAGGTCGACAAGCTGCGCCACCACGGTGTGCCCAACGTGGTCCACGTGCCGTTCGGCGTGGACCGCGAGCAGTTCAGCACGGCGGCACGCGATGCGAGTGAACGCGCCAAGTGGCTGGTGGGAGCCGCGCCCAACGCGAAGCTCCTGGTTGGCATCGGTCGTTTCGCTGTCGAGAAACGCTGGGACGTCGTGCTCGATGCGTTCGAGGAGCTGCGCAGGACGCACGCCGCGGTGCTCGTGCTCTACGGCGACGGTCCCGACCGTGCACGCCTAGAACAACGCTGTGTAGGGCGGACCGACGTGCACTTCCCGGGCTTCGTCTCCGATCGCGCGCGCCTGGCCACCGGCCTCGCGAGCGCCGACCTGCTCGTGCACGGCTGCCCGTTCGAGACCTTCGGGCTCGGCGTCGCAGAGGCCATGAGCACCGGCCTTCCCGCAGTGGTGCCGGACGCCGGCGGCGCGGCCGAGCTCGTGGACGAGAGCTGTGGGGAGCACTATCGCGCGGGTGACGCGCACGCGTGCGCTGCGGCCATCGTGCGCGCGCTGGCGCGCGACCCTGCCAACCTGCGCGAAGGCGCGCTACGAGCCATGGCACAGCGCGTGCCGACGGTGCGGGGGCACTTCGAGCAGCTGTTCGCCCTGTACGCGGAGCTGCTGGCGAGACGCGCCGCGCGCGGCTGACACGAGCCGCAGCGGCCAAGAGCTGCTATCACTGCGCCGATGCCCGTGCACGTATCCATCCACGACGTATCGCCGGCCTTCGCGCGCGAGGTCGAGGAAGGTCTTGCGCTGTGCCATGCGCGAGGGGTGAAACCCGCCCTGCTCGTGGTGCCCGACTTCCACGGCCAGTGGCCGCTCGCAACACACCCGGCCTTCTGTGCGCGCCTGCGCGAGCTGCAAGCGAGTGGTCACGAGATCTACCTGCACGGCTATTTCCACCTGGCTCGAGCGCGCCCGGACGCGGACCTGCGCTGGCAGTTCGCGCAGAAGGTCGTGTCGGGGGGCGAGGCCGAGTTCAGCGATGTGACGCAGGTGGAAGCACGGCAACGACTCGACGACGGTCTGCGTGTGCTGCACGACGCCGGTCTGCGCATGGACGGCTTCATCGCGCCCGCGTGGTCGTTCCCGGCCTGGCTCTTGCCGCTGCTCGGCGAGCGAGGCTGTCGCTTCAGCGAGGATCACACGCACGTCTACGATCCGCTGGCCGGCAGGAAGCGGGCGAGCGTGGTGCTGAATTTTGCGAGCCGCACGCCGCTGCGCTTGTGGTCGAGCGTGGCTTATTGTCGGCTGGCGACCGCCGCCCACCCCCTGCTGCCTGCAAGGATCGCTCTGCACCCGAAGGATCTGCACGTGCCCGTGCTGCGCCGCGAGACCGAACGCTTGCTCGACTGGGGCAAGGGTCACTTCGTCGAAACAGGGCAAGCGCTTTTCGCCTAGCCGTGCGCCAGACTGCCACGCCCTCCCACACATCGGTCCGGACGCGCGCAATGGATATGGCGCAAGCCGCGGGCGGGTGATACCGCTTCGCGCGATGGCCGAGTCCAGCCCCGTGGTCGACAAGGTACGCGCGCTGACACGCTGGTCCGCGGAGCACCCGTTCACCGTGCTCGCGGGCATGCTCGTCGTGCTGGTGTCATCGTGGGGTTACGCGAGTCAGCTGAAGCTCAAGACCGACTTCTTGCAGCTGCTTCCCACGGACAGCGTAGCCGCCAAACGCTTTCGCGACGCGGTCGATCGCAGGCGCGGCTCGGCCTCGACCTTGCTCGTGATGGTGGAGTCGCATGACGACGACAAGACGCAGCGCTTCATCGACGCGATCGAGCCCGAGCTGCGCAAGCTGCCCAAGGCGCTCGTGGGCGGCGTCGAGCACGGCCCCGGCGAAGCGCGCACTTTCATCGAGAAGTACCGCTGGCTCTACGCGAGCGAGCGTGACCTGGAGCGCACGGCGTGCGAGCTCGAAGCCGCGCGCGCGCGGGCCATGCCCGGCTACATCGAGCTCGACGACCCGTGCGAAGATCTGCGCGATCCGGAGCCTGCGCCAATCGACGGCAAGCCCGCTGCCACGCCTGCTGCCGACCGTGGCAGCAAGCCCAAGACGAGCGCGCTGCGCGACTTTCAGGCGCGCGCGGACGCCGAGATCGCCAAGTACGATCAGTTCCCCACCGGCTACTTCAGAACGCCCGACGGGCTCACCTACACATTGGTGATCCGGTCTGCGAGCGAGGGCTTCGGCGACTCGGCGGGTGAGCAGTTGATGCAGAAGGTGCAGGCGATCTGCGCGCGCGCCGAGCCGCGCTTCGGCATCGATCCTGCTTCGGTCGGCTTCGCCGGTGACGTGCCGAGCGCACTGGCCGACGTGCAAGCGCTGCGCGACGACATCACGATCGTCTCGGGCGCCGCAGTCATTCTCATCTTCGGGTCGATCATCTTCTTCTTCCGCTCGGCGCTCTCGCTCCTCCACATCGGCGTCGCAGTGATGACGGGCTGCGGGATCGCGTTCGCTGTCGCGATGGCTGCGTTCGGACACCTGAACAACGCCACTGGCTTCCTCGGCTCGATCATCTTCGGCAACGGGATCAACTACGGCATCGTCTACATGGCTCGTTACCGGGAGCGGCGCGGCCTGGGCGACAACGTGATCGACGCGCTGTGCGACGCCGCGGCCACGTGCCTGCGTGCCACGTGGCTGGCATCGCTGGCCGCCAGCGGTGCGTACGCCGCACTGATGGTCACGAGCTTTCGCGGGTTCAGCGAGTTCGGGTTGATCGGCGGCGTGGGCATGCTGGCTTGCTGGACCGCGACGTTCCTCGTGGTCCCCGCAAGCATCGCAGCGCTCGAACGCATCGGTGCGCGCAAGGGCGAGCCAGTGCAGCCGCAGGTGAAGACGCCCGTGGCTGACGCGATCGGCGCCGTGACGCGCAAGGTCCCGGGCCTGGTGATGTTCGTGGCGCTCGCGCTCGCGGTGGTGGCCATGCTGCCGTTGCGTGGCTACCTGGCCGATCCCTGGGAGTACGACTTCCGCAAGCTGCGGAGCATCTCGAGCGACCAGCGCGGCGCCGGGCGCTGGACCTCGAAGTCCGACGAGGTGTTCAAGACACGCGGCTCACCCCAGCTGGTGTTGGCCAACTCGATCGACGAGGTGCTCGGCCTGGCCGCGCAGGTGAAACAGGCAGACCTCGCGGTCACCGGCGGCAAGTTCGTGGACCGCGTGGAGACCATCTACGACATGCTCGGTGGCCCGCCCGACTCCGTGCAACGCAAGCTCAAGTGGCTGGCGGAGATCCGCGACCACATCGATCACGTGCAAAAGCACCTCGACGACGAGGAGCGTGCGATCGCGCAAAAGTGGCGACCGCCGGAGTACCTGCGACTGCTCACGCCGACCGACCTACCGACGCAGCTGCGCGAGCGCTTCACCGAGAAAGACGGCCGGCTCGGGACCTCGCTCTTCGTCTATCTGTCGCCCGGGATCTCGCAGAGCAAGGGCCACAATTTGTTGCAGATCTCGGATCTGCTCGCCCGCGTGAAGCTACCGAACGGGCACGCCGCGCCGAATGCGGCACGCGCGACGGTGTTCGCCGAGATGATTCGCTCCATGGAACGCGATGCGCCGCGTGCGACGCTGATCGCTCTTTTGGTCGTGATCGCGGTGTGCCTGCTCGTCGAGCGGCGCGCTCTACCGATCGCTGCCGTGCTCGGCTCGCTGTTCTGCGGCGTGCTGTGGACGGTGGGCGGCGCTGCCTGGCTCGACGTGCGACTGAACTTCCTCAACTTCGTCGCACTGCCACTGACCTTCGGCATCGGCGTGGAATACGCGATCAACCTCTACGAGCGCATCCGCGCCGAAAACGGTGACGTGACGGCCGGCGTGCGGTCGGTGGGCGGCGCCGTGATGCTCTGCAGCCTCACGACGATCTTCGGTTATGGCGCCCTGCTCTTCGCCGACAACCAGGCCCTGCGCTCGTTCGGCCGGTACGCCATCGCAGGCGAGCTCGCGTGCATCACCACCGCGCTCTTCGTGATGCCCGCGGCGCTCGCGCTCGCGCGCAAAAAGCCCAGCCGCAACTGAAGCGCAGGCGCTCAGCGCAGCGCCGAGGCGAGCAACTCCTCCAGACGCTCGTGCTGGCGCACGGTGTCGTAGTGCTGCTCCATCTTGCGACGGGCCGCGGCACCCAGCTGCGCGCGCAACCCAGCGTCACTAGCGAGTCGCAGCAGCGCCGCGCTAAGCGCTGCATCGTCGCGCTCGGGCACGAGCAAGCCCGTGATCTGGTCGTCGATGATTTCGGGGATGCCGCCGTGCAGCGTGCCGACGGTCGCCAAGCCCGCCGCACCGGCCTCCTTGAGCACCAGCACCCCGGACTCGCGGTCGCCGTCGCGCGCGACGACGGATGGGGCCATCAGGATGTGCGCGCGGTGCATGGCCGCGACCACGGCGTCGGCAGGCAGCGCCCCGCTGAGCTCCACGCACTCCTGCATGCCCAGCCGCGCGGCCTGGCGTTGCAGCTGCGCTCGCAGCGGACCGTCACCGATGATCTGAAGGCTCGCGTCGGGCACGCTTCGCCGCAGCTCGGAAAACGCCAGAAGACCGTGGCTCATGCCCTTCTTCTCGACGAGACGTCCGACCATCAAGACGCGTAGCGGTCCGGGCCGTGGCACGTTCGCGTCCCACCTCGACAGGTCGATACCGAGACGGTGCACGACCACTTTTGCGGCGGGCGCTCCGGCGCGCGACACGAGCAAGTCCGCGAGCTCCGAAGACGCGCACAAGAGCAAGCTCGCGCGCTCGAACATCTCGGCAGCGTGCCGCTGATAGCGCGCGTAGCGCAGGGTCCAGCGGTTCTGCGGAAAGAGGCCCGCCACGTCGTGCCCATGGAAGCTCACGACCAGCGGCACATCCAGAGCGCGTGCAAACGGGGTGGCAAGCACGCCGTTGGTGCCGAAGTGCGCGTGAATCAGCCGAGGTTGCTGCACGCGCAGCTCACGCGTGAAGCGCGGCCCGAGGCCGGTCCAGTAGAGCAGCGCGCTCTCTGCTTCCGACAGCGCGGTCACGTCGGGATACGCGAGCCGCTCGGCACCGGCCGCGCGACCGCGCGCGAACACGTGCGCGTGGAACCGCCGCTGCTGGCGGAGCTGATCGTGCACGAAGGTCTCGCTGTACGGCAGCCACTGACCGATGAAGAGCGCGATGGGCACGGGCGAAGCCATCGGGATCCTCGTCAGGCGTAGGGTGCGAGCAGCGCGCTCAGCAGCTGGCGCCCCTGGTTTTCGCGCACGTACTGCGGGTCGATGCGGGGCACGATGCGCTTGGTACGAACCGACGCGTACCAGTGCACAACGCGCGTGGCCGGCGTGAGCGCGCTTTGCAGGTCCACGTGATCGCGCATCCGAAACCAGTGCTCGCTGATCTCGGGCCCGAGCGGATAGAACACCTCCGGTGGATGCACGCGCAGGCCGGGATGGGGGCCGGCCTCGATGACCTGTTCGAGCAGGTGAGTGCCGAGGGCATAACGCACGGTCTGTTGCTTGCGCGGCATGCGCAGCATGCCATCGAGCAGCTGCATCACGAAGGGATGGCCCGGCTCGCAAGCCAACACCGCGTTGTTCGGTGCCACGGGGTAGCGATGCTCGATGCGCCGGAAGCGCAGGTAGCCATCTGGAAACCAGCGCACCACTTCGCGCACGGCGGTCATGCCGTAGGCGCGCACTTTGGGCCACAGCGCGCGGCCTTGCACGATGGCAGCCGGGAAGACCACGCGCTCGACGCCGCAGAACGCCTGCGCGTCGCACAGCGGGGCAAGCGACGCGACCGTCACCGTGTCGGCGTCCAGGTACACGCCGCCCTCAGCGGCAAGAATCGCGGCACGCAACACGTTGGCCCGGGCTGCTGGCTGCACGAGCCGGCTGTAGAGATCGAGCAGCGCCGTCGCGTCGACGCCTGCCGCCTGGAACGTCGCGGCCGGATCGACGCGGCGCGACTCGAACCCTGCCGTCGCCTGCAAGTCGCGCCACACCGGCCGGGCCGAAAGGTCGGAGTCGTGGTGCAACACGATGCGCCCGAGCCCGCCGCGGCGCGCCGCGGACCGCAGCGCCACGGCATGCACCCACGGCAGGTCGCTGCCGAACCAAATGAAGTGAGCGACGGCGGGAATCACGGCACGCTGGGCTGACAGATTCGTGCCCGCGGCGCAAGCGCGCGTGGAGCGTAGCGCCCCGTTTCAGGCGCTGCGGCGGCGCCTCGGCCCACCTGGCACGACATTTGCCCGTAGGGCGGGCTTAACCTGATTGAATTGAAGAAACTCCCCAGTTTTGGGGTCGGCTGTGTGACTACATTTCACGGTGTTGACGACACACTGTGGCAACTTCGCCACAGTCTCCGCCTGGAGAGGCCCGTGGGGGCCGAGCTCGTCACCACTCGTGGACTGCGACCGCGAACCAGAAGTTAGCACGACCCATCGCCAAGGCGGATCTGAACCATGCCCATGCGCGTTCCTTATCGCACTCGACACCTGCAGCCCTTGACCGCACCCGAACACGCCTGGCCGCATCGCCTCGGTCTGCTGAACGACTACGTGCGGATCCCGTACGCGAACGGCTCTTCTTTCGCCTCGCAGTTCCTGTTTCGCGAGTTCAGCGAGCGTGGTCACGAGGTCACGGTGGTCGGTCCCGACGATCCGGCCGCGCACCCCGAGGAGCTGCCCCCGCGCCACGTCATGCTAGCCGCAGGCCCATTGCGCACGCATCCCGGCGTGCGCGTCCCGCTGCCTTCGCCCAAGGGCCTGCGCGAAGTGCTGGCCCAGCGCTTCGACCTGGTGCTCGGCCAGGCAGGCTCGGAGTTGATCGATCTCGGTATCTGGCTGCGCGCGACGCGCGGCGTGCCGTTTCTGGCGGTGAACACCATCCACCTGCCGAGCGTGTACAACGTTGTGTTGCCGGATCGGCTCAACCGCAGCGAGCACGTCCGCAAAGCGTTCGAGAGCGGCATCATTCCATGGCTGGAGCGGCACTCGGCCGACGTCTACAACCAGGGCGACGGGCTGATCGTGCTCTCCAAGGGCCTCGAGCAGTACTGGCGCGAGCGCGGCGTGCGCGTGCCGATCCACGTGATCCCGCGCAGCGTCGAGCCCAAGATCTTCGACGCGCCCGCTGGCGCCGATCCGTTCGACCCGAGCACCAAGGCCGGGCAGCGCTTGCTGTGCGTGTGCAGGCACACCCGCGAGAAGGGCGTGACGCGCCTGATCGAGATCTTCGCGCGCTGGATCGCACCCGAAGCACCGGATGCCACGCTGACGCTGGTTGGCGATGGTCCCGATCACGACGCATTCCGCGCCGACGCTGAACGACTGGGCGTGGCGGATCGCGTGTTCTTCCCGGGCGAGCACGCCGTGACCGACATCGCCAACTTCTATCGGCACGCGGACGTGTTCCTCTACACGTCGCTGTCCGAGACCTACGGCCAGGTGATCAGCGAGGCGCTGTGGTGCGGACTGCCCACGGTGGCGCTCGAAGACGGCATGGGCGTGTCGCACCAGATCGAATCAGGCGCCGATGGCATTCTCGTACCGCCCGGCCCCGACGAGGACCACGCCAACTGGCGCTTCGGCGGCGAGGTGGTCTCGCTCTTGCGTCAGCCGTCCAAGCGGCGCGCGTTTGCGGCGCAGGCGCGCAAGAACGCTCGACTGCGTTCCGATCCGGGGCGCTGCGTGCAGCGCTACTACGAGGCGTTCGCGGACGCGCGCAAGCACCGCGATCAGACCTGGGCCATGGGCGTGCGCACCTCGACCATGAGCCCGCTCGTGCGCTGGGCTTCGATCAACGCGGCCGTCATCGGCATGGGCCTGATGCGTGCACCGTCGGTTGTGAACCGCCACGGGCGCAAGCAGCCGTCGTGGACCGCGCTGAGCAAGAACGCCGCGAGCGACGCGGCCGAGTAGACCCCGGCCTCCGGCTCACGTGCTACCGGGCGCTGCCTCGCCCGAACGGCGACGGCCGAGCGCGAGCGCCTCTTCGTGACTGAGCACGTACATCAGCGCGCCGTAGCCAAATGCTCTTGAGCCACAGCGTCGCGACGAAGGTCGCGCACAGCAGCGGCACCCACAGCGAACGCTGGCCTGGCATGCCGCTGCCAGCGCACGAAAACCAGCGCGAGCCCAAACGAAAACGCAGCTAGCGATCGAGCAAGCCGCCGCGTCGCGTCAGCACCCACACGTGCTCGGCCGTGCTGCCGTGCACATGCAGCGGCGACAGACCGAGCGCACGCGCTGCTGCCGGCAGCGTGGCCTTCGCCTCGAACCAGAGCCGGTAGCCGGCCAGTTGGTTGGCCAAAGCGCTCTGGAAGAAGGTGCAAGCGTCGCGGTCGGATTGGTACTTCTGCAGCTCGGCGGAGGCCGCAAGACCAGCGCCAGTCTTCGGCGGCATGAAGCGGTTCACGAAGCCGCCGGTGATGATCAACACGTCGGCAGCGCGCTCTTGCACGTGGCCGTAGCTATCTTGGACCTCACGCAGGCCGGGGATCGGCGGGCGCCTGCGCAGCGGCTGCGGACCCACGCGCTGCACGTGGTAGGGCGCGCTGCTCGAGAGATCGAAGCGCGGCATGTACACGCCGAGGCCGTACGTCTCGACGAGCGCGCCGGCCGGGAGGCGCTGCAACCACGCTTCGACGTTGCGGCGAGCATCGCCCCACTGCGTGAAATGTAGCGTCGCGCTGTGCAACGCGCCGAGCGCGAGCACCGCCACGAGCACTGCCGACGTGAAGACACGCACGCGCGGCGCACCGACGGCCGTGACGTACGCAGCCGCCAGCCCCGCGTAGTAGCTGAGCCACAGCCCGAGTGGCAGTACGAAGCGGTGCTCGCAGCGCCCGACCACCAGCGTGAACGCGAGCGTGCTGCTCAGCGCGAGCCACAGCGGCAGCGCGCGCGTGCGCCGATTGCGAAGCGCGCCATCGGCGCTGGGCAAGAGCAGTGCAAGCACGCCGCCCAGCCACGCGACGACGAGCACTGGCCACGGCCAGAAGAACTCGCTTTGACTCGCGGCCAGGTCGTGCAGGTTGGCGAGCTTGCCGGCCAGGCCCGGCGCGTACTGGCGCCAGTCCTGGCTGTTGGTGCCGGCGAGCATGTGCAGGCGATAAACGAAGCCGGTCGGATTGAGCAGCCCGCCCCCGAGCAAGCCAAGCGCAAGCACGCCCGCGAGCCCGGCGCGACCAAGGCGCAACCAGTGTTCGCGACCCGCGGCTAGCGCGCGGCCGGGCAAGAGCGGCACGAGCAGCAAGTACACGGGCAGCGTCAGCACGTACGACGCGTAGGCCTGATCTTTCGTCGCAATGGAGGCAGCTGCGCAGATGGCCAATGCGCGGTAGTCGCGCAGCTCCCCGCGTTCGAGCACGTCGAGCAGGCGGTCGACAGCGAGCACCGTCCACATCAGGTACGGGCCATCGAGATTGGTGACGCGGCCGTAGTACGCGACGCTGAGGTTCGTGGCAGCGAAGGCCGCAGCCCAACGTCCGGCTTCGATGCTCACGCTGCGACGCGCGATGCGCGCGAGCACGAGCAAGCTCAGCGCCCCCATCGCGACCGCCACGAGCTTGGCGATCAGCGCGATGCCGGTGAGCACGGGCACGGACAGCACACTCTGCAGCACAGCCGCCGCGGTCCAACCCTTGGCGCCGAGCACTGCGGCCAGCACCACGGGCCAAGTGCAAGCCGCGAGGATCAGGTAGTGCAAGAGCGGATAGCGATCGCCGCTGCCGGGCGTGAGGTTGTCTGCGATGCCGCCGAAGATGTCGCGTGGGGCAACGGCGTCGTTCTCCCAGCCGTACATGCACGGCAGGTCCCAGCCGATCGTGAGTAACTGCGTGACGACGTAGGCGCCCACGATCCACGAAGCGACGCGGTCCTCGAGCACGACTTGCTGCACGTGCGCGCGCACGCCTGCAAACCAGCCGCGCACGCGGCCTCGCCCAGGCCGGGCAGTGGCAGCGTTGTCGGCGGTTTGCTCAGCCATGCCGACGCTTGCCTCCTGGCTGGCGGCGCGACCGTGCAACGCTCCGCCCTGGCTCTGCGCGAGCACCCTGCCTGCGTCGACAGGCGGCTCGCGCACAGGTCTCGTTTCCTACGAGACCCTTTCGCACGGAGACAGTGCGAACGCTGAAGAGATGCTGGCGGGGTGGACGGGACTCGAACCCGCGGCCTCATGCGTGACAGGCATGCGTTATAACCAGCTTAACTACCACCCCAACGGGGAGCAGGCTTTTAGCGCACACCCCCGGGCGTGTCAAAGAGTTCTAACCAGCGACCAGAAGGTCGCGCACGACCTTGCGGGCGAGGCGGGCGAGCGCGGTTGGACCGCGATCAGGCCTGCCCGTCGGCCGCGGTGGCGATGGCCGCGAGGGCCGCACGGGCCTTGCTCAGGGTCTCCTCGTACTCGGCGTTCGGCTGGCTGGCCTCGACGATGCCGGCGCCCGCTTGCACGAGCATCTCCCCGCCCTGCTCGACCACCGTGCGAATCGCGATCGCCAAGTCCATGTTGCCGTCGAAGCCCATGTAGCCGATGGCGCCGCCGTAGACGCCGCGCGGCGCCGGCTCGAGCTCCTCGATGATCTGCATCGCGCGAACCTTGGGCGCACCGCTGAGCGTGCCCGCGGGGAACGTGGCGCGTAGCACGTCGATGGCGTCGCGGCCCTCGGCCAGCTCACCCTGCACATTCGAGGTGATGTGCATGACGTGCGAGTAGCGCTCGGCCACCATGCGCTCGGTCACGCGCACGCTGCCGGGCTTGGAGATGCGGCCCAGATCGTTGCGGCCGAGATCGACCAGCATGACGTGCTCCGCGATCTCCTTCGGATCCGAGAACAGCTCGCGCTCGATGCGTGCGTCGTCCTCGGCGTCTTTGCCGCGCGGGCGCGTTCCTGCGATTGGGCGTAGCTCGGCCCGACCGTGATCGACGCGCACCATGACTTCGGGGCTCGCACCCGCGATGCGCACGTGGCCGAAGCGCAGGAAGTACATGTACGGAGACGGATTGATCACGCGCAGCGCGCGATAGACATCGAAGGGATCGACGCCTGCGCTCGGCACTCGCAAGCGCTGGCTGAGCACGACCTGGAAAATGTCGCCGGCGCGGATGTGCTCTTTGCAGGTCTCGACGGCGGCGCAGTAGCCCGCGCGATCGAAAGACGACGGCGGCACCACGATCTCGCGATCCTTGCGCGGCGCAGGCAGCGTGCGCAGCCGCGCGGGGCTGGCCAGGCGCGTCTGCGCAGCGTCGATGCGCGCGACCGCGGCATCGTAGAGATCACGCAGGTCTTCGTGCTCGTCGATCCGCGCGTTCACCACGATGCGCAGCGTGTGCTTGAGGTTGTCGAAGATCAGCAGCGTGCCCGACACGGCGAACGCGAACTGACAGTCGTCGGCCGCGAGCTTGTGGCGACCGTTGACCGTGGGCTCGAAGCGGCGCACGGCGTCGTAGCTGACGTAGCCGACAGCACCGCCCCAAAAGCGTGGCAGCCACGGCACGCCCGGAGCACTCGGCGGCTTGTAGAGTGCGAGGGTCTCGCGCAGTGCGGCCCACGGGTCGCTCACGGTGCGCACGCGCAGGCCGTCGGGACGCTCTTCTTCGTAGCGATCGCCCACCCCGCGCACGATCAGATCGGGCTCGAAGCCGACGAAGCTGTAGCGCGCCCACTTTTCCCCGCCGACCACGCTCTCCAGCAGGTAGCTGCCCACGCCGTCGCCCACGGTGGCGTACGCAACCACGGGTGTGAGCGCGTCGGCGAGAATCTCGCGCGAGACCGGCACCACGCTGGCAGCGCGAGGGCCGCTCGCCAGCGCCGAAAATTCCTCGAAGCTCGGCTCGATGGAGTGCATCGGGGGTCGAGGTAGCATCCCAGGCGGCCGGTCGCCAAGAGGTGCCGACAATCGCGATGCCAGCTTGGGGCATTTGTGGTAGATGCAGCCGCGTCCAGGAGGAGCCTTCATGAGCCAGCCACTAGAGCCCGCCTTGAGCCAAGTCGATCCCGAGATTTCCGACCTCATCCGCCAAGAGACCCGGCTCCAGCACGACACGGTGCGGCTCATCCCCAGCGAGAACTACGCCTCGCGCGCAGTCCTCGAGGCCACCGGCTCGGTGCTCTCGAACAAGTACAGCGAGGGCTACCCTGGTCGCCGCTACTACGAGGGCCAGCAAAACATCGACCCGATCGAGACCCTGGCCATCGAGCGCATGAAGAAGCTCTTCGGCGCACAGCACGCCAACGTCCAGCCCTACTCCGGCTCGCCCGCCAACTTCGCGGTCTACTTCGCGCTCTGCAAGCCCGGCGACTCGGTCATGGGCATGGCGCTGCCCAGCGGTGGCCACCTCACGCACGGCTGGAACGTCTCTGTCACGGGCGCCTACTTCGCCTCGCACCAGTACGGCGTGCGCAAGAGCGACCACCGCCTCGACTTCGACGAGGTTGCCCGGCTGGCCCGCGAGCACAAGCCCAAGCTCTTGTGGTGCGGCGCCACCGCCTACCCGCGGGTCATCGACTACGACAAGTTCGCCGAGATCGCGCGCGAAGTCGGCGCCATCCTGGTCGCAGACATCGCACATATCGCGGGCCTGATCGCCGCGGGCGCGCACCCGTCGCCGATTGGCAAGGCCGAGGTGGTCACCACCACCACGCACAAGACGCTGCGCGGGCCGCGCGGTGGCATGATCATGTGCGACGAGAAGCACAAGGCCGCCATCGACAAGGCCGTGTTCCCCGGCTTGCAAGGCGGGCCGCACAACGGCACCACCGCCGCCATCGCCGTGACGGCCAAAGAAGCCAGCACCGAGGCCTTCAAGCAGTACGGCCACGCCGTGGTCGCCAACGCCAAGACCATGGCCGACACGCTGCTCAGCCGCGGCTTCAGCCTGGTCACCGGCGGCACCGAGAACCACCTGATCCTGGCCGATCTCACCAACAAGAACGTGTCGGGCAAGATTGCCGCCAAGGCCCTCGACCGCGCGGGCCTGGTCTGCAACTACAACTCGGTGCCCTTCGACACGCGCAAGCCCTTCGACCCGAGCGGCATCCGCCTGGGCACCCCGTCGGTCACCAGCCGCGGCATGGGCGCAAGCGAGATGAAGGCCATCGGCAGCTGGATCGCCGACGTGGTCGAGAACCCCGGCGACGAAAAGCTGATCGCGCGCGTGGCCGGCGAAGTGAAGTCGCTCTGCGACAAGTTCCCCGCACCCGGCGTGCAGCTCTAGTCCCCGAATTTCTGTCGCCGACCCTGCCGGCGCGCGGCCCCGGCGCGCGCGGTGCACAAGCACCTGCGCGCCCTGCCCCGCGCGGGGCGTGAGGCCGCGGATCCGTTCAGAATTTTGACGCCGCCGTCGAGTGCGCCGACGATGTGGGCGATGTGGGGAAAAGTACGGAGCGCCAGTGCCGAAGAGTGGGTCGCCAAGACCTGCCTGGGCTTGTGCGCGGCGGGTGCGGCTGCGCTCGTCGGCTCCTTCGTGTTGCCTGAGCCCGCGGCGCAGGCTGCGTCGTCGGTGCCGGTGTTGGTCGCGGGCGAAGCCATCGACCCAAGCGGCAACCCCGCAGCCCAGGCGCAGGCCGTGGCGCACCGCTACCTCGCGCAACCGGTCACACTCACGGCTGACAAGCTGCAGACCCAGCTGACGCGCGGGCAACTGGGCGCGCGCGTCGACACGGCCCACCTGGCGGCGCTGCTCAGCGCAGCGGCCGATCCACGCTCCCCGCTGCGCCGGGTCCACGCGCAGACGCTGCGCGAGCAAGCGATTGTGTTGCCGATGCCCATCGAGGTCGACGACACGCGCAGCAAAGAGTGGCTCGCGCGCCTGAAGGATCGCGTCGACGAGAAGCCTGTCGAACCGAAGTTGGATCCGCGACGTGCGCAGCTGACACCACCACAACCTGGCCTGGCGCTGGACGTGCTCGGCACGCTCGAACGCATCGATCGCGCGCTCGGCAGCGGCGAACGCGAAGTTCAAATCGCCCTGCTGCCCCGCGCACCGAAGCTCGCGGCCAGCAACTTCGACCACGTGCAGATGCGCGCAGTGCTCGGCGAGTTCGAGACCCGCTACAACCGCGCAAACACCTCGCTCGATCGCACGCAAAACCTCAAGGTGGCCGCGGCGAAGCTGGACGGTTACCTGCTGCAACCCGGCGAGACCTTCGATTTCAATGCGGTGGTCGGCGATCGCACCGCCCAGAACGGCTTCAAGCTTGCGCCGGTGATCGCCGACGGCGAGCTGACCTCGGGGATGGGCGGCGGCACCTGCCAGATCGCGAGCACACTGCACGCGGCGGTGTTCTTCGCAGGCCTACCGATCGTCATGCGCTACCCGCACTCGCGGCCGAGCTTCTACATCAAGCTCGGCCTGGACGCGACCGTGGTGTACGGCTCGCAGAACTTCCGCTTCAAGAACGACCGCGCCTATCCCGTGGTGCTCGGCATGCAGGTTCAAGAGGGCCGCGTGTATGCGAGCGTGCATGGCCCGCAGCGCGATCACACCGTGACGTTGATCCGCCACGTGGACGCAGTGGTGCCGTTCGAGGAGCACGTGACGCGCGACTCGAGCTTGCCTTCGGGGCTGCGTGTGCTCGCGCAGCGCGGCGTGCCCGGCTTCAAGATCACGCGCTTTCGCGTGGTGA
>DASVHQ010000052.1:0-41109 GCA_036382515.1 Polyangiales bacterium
GTTTGGCGATGCGCTGCTCGAGCTTGCCGCGGGCTACAAGCCGCCCAAGCGTCCGCGCCCGTGGGCTTCCAGCTTCGAGCGTGCGATCGCGCGCACCAAGCAGCCGCAGAAGCCCGAGGCGATGTGGAACGACTGGCTCGCTGACGAGCTGTGGATGATGCGCTGGTTGCCGTACGCGCCGTTCGATGCGGCGCGCGCCGAACTGGCCACGCGGCTGGCTATCGGGCGTCACGTGCAACGGCGCATCGCCAAGCTCGGCGCACGCGCGGATCAAGCGGTCGCCGAGGCGATCATGGTCGTGGAGCTGATCGCCGAGGGCACGCTGTGGCCGGAAGTCGTCGCCGACATCACGACCAAGCCGAGCCCGGCGACTGCGCTGTTCTGAAGCAGGCGCTCACTTCGGCGGCATGCGCAGCGCACCGTCGAGGCGCACCGTTTCGCCGTTCAGGTAGCCGTTGTCCAGCATGTGCATCGCGAGCTTCGCGAAGTCATCCGGCTGGCCCAGGCGCGAGGGGAAGGGGATGCCCGCTGCGAGCGCCTGGCGCTGCTCCGCCGGCAAGAGCGCCAGCATCGGCGTATCGAACGTGCCCGGCGCGATGGTGAGCACGCGGATCCCCACCTTCGAGAGATCACGCGCGACCGGCAGGGTGAGGCCCACGACGCCGGCTTTCGAGGCGGCGTACGCCGCCTGACCGGTCTGCCCGTCGTAAGCTGCAACGGAGGCCGTGTTGATGATCACGCCGCGCTCGCCGTCGGTCAGCGGCACGTTCGTCGCCATCGTGGCCGCCGCCAGACGCAGCACGTTGAACGTGCCGATCAGGTTGATGTTGATCACGGTCTTGAAGACCTCGAAGTCGTGCGGCAGGCCTTCCTTGTTCACCGTGCGCTGCGCCCAGCCCACGCCCGCGCAGCTGATCGAAATGCGCAGCGGTGCGAGGCTCTGCGCCAGCGCCACGGCCGCCTGCACCTCGGGCTCCGAGGTCACGTCGGTCTTCGCGAAGCGCACGCTCGCGCCCAGCTCTTTCACCAGGGCTTCGCCGCGCTTCTCGTCACGGTCGAGGATCACGACCTTCGCGCCGGCCGCGGCCAGTCGCCGCACGGTGGCTTCACCCAGACCCGACGCACCACCCGTGACGATCGCCGATGCACCTTCGATTCGCATGACTCTCTCTCTCTCTCGCCGGCCAGCCGCCGGCTCTTGGCCCGGATCCCTCCTATCACACTGCGGTCCGCGCCGTCGCGCTGCGCCACGCGCGGTGCATGGCCGGCGTGCGCGCGGTAGCCGCTGCAGCGCGGCACCTTCAGCCGAGCGGCGCTTCGCACGTCTCGCGCAGCTTGCAGGTCTTGCACGCGCTGCCGCGCCATACGTGCTCGTACAGCGCTTGCACCTCGTCGAGCCAGGCTTCGTCGTCGGTGACTACGCCCAGCTCGAAGTTGCGTCGATGCTCGCCCTTGGCACCCAGGCCCGCTCCGGTCCAGTTCGCGCTGCCGAGGTACATGCGCGCGCCATCCACGATCACGGCCTTCATGTGCACGCGTGGGCACATGCGCAGCTGCAGCCCGCCCTTGAAGAGGCGCGGGTGGCGGTCCAGCTCGTCGCGAAACGGTCGCGAGGGCAGGCTGGCGTGCAAGATCCGCAGCTCCACGTTGCGCGCGGCCAGCTCGTCGAAGACCTCGAGCACGGAGCGATACGCGCTGCGCCCCCGGGTGCGGTGTCGGCCCGGCTGCACACGCGGGTCCTCGACCATCAGCTCCTTGAGATTGGCTGTGGCGATCCACACGCTGCGCTTGGCTTCGGCGACCGGCTGCACCACCTGCTCGTAGTGCGCTTTGCCCGAGAGCAGCTGTACACGCACCGGGCGAGCGGGCAGGGCGAAGTCCATGGTCGGGGGGAGATGGTAGGGCCTCACCGCGGATCCCCGCGAATTTCAGCGGCTCTCGCGCACAGTGGCCGGTTTTCACGGACGGCCGCGCGCTCTGATACGCTGTGCAGGAGCGGAGGGCGCGATGTTTGGCACAGACGAGATCGTGTGGCGGCCGACCGAGCGCTGGGTCGAGGAGGCCAACGTCACGCGCTTTATGCGCAAGCTCGGCTACCGCATCGACGCCTCGCAGCCCGATGCCGCGGCCGCCGAGACCCGCGCGTTCATCGCGCGCAGCGCGCACGACATCGAGTGGTTCTGGCGCGCGGCGCTGGTCGACTTTGATCACCTCAACGCGAGTACCCCACCACGGGGTAACTTGCAAGCAACGCAGGTGCCAACACGATCTCCCGTACTCCGCGGAAAGCCGATTGAGCGTGCGCAGCAACTGACGACGCAGCGCGCGCGTCAGTTGCATACCATGGCCAGCGTCCCGCTCGTTGGGACCGCAGCGCCTCTCAGCTAAGCGGCTCCCTCAATGAGCGCGATGGCCTCGCTCGCGATGCGCTCGGCATCGACCGCAGGGCCGTCGTGCAGAATGGTGCGATCCGGGCGAACGACTGCGCACCAGCCGCGTCGCATCAGCCGGGGAGCAAACGGATCGTCGAGGACGACACATGCGCCGCCTGCGCGCTGCTCGTGATGGTCCGCGGCGACGAGGCTCACAGTGGTTCCACCCAGCTCAGCCCAGCGCTGTCGCGTAGCCGTGCGGAGGTGCGCGGCTGCGTCAGCGCCGAAGCCAACCAGAGCGATCGACGGACCCAGCGCGTCGTCACTGCTCACAATCCTGCCCTGCGGCGTGCGCACGCGGAACTGCGGAATGACGCTGCCGTGGCGCATTTGACTGCGACCCTTCACGAAAAGACCGCTGTCGAAGCGCTGCTTGGGTTTGACCTCGAGGCCCTCCACGTACGGGCCCACGCCGGGCACGCGCCGCGCGATCTTCAGCGCTCCATGGATCAGCGCAGCGGCGGCGGCGGTCCGCGGCATGATGAGCTGACCCATGAGCTTGGCGAGCGCGATCATCTTGACCGCGTGCGGTCGTCGCTCCTCGTCATAGCTGTCGAGGATCGAGCGATGGGCATGGTGGTGGGTAACCCACGCGAGCTTCCAAGCGAGGTTGGCAGCGTCGCGTAGGCCTGCAACGAGTCCCTGGCCCACGAATGGCGGCGTGATGTGCGCGGCGTCGCCGACGAGAAAGACGCGTCCGCGGCTGTAGCGGTCGCACGACCGAGCATGGAATCGGTATACGGCTCGGCGTTCGATCGTCAGCTGGCGCGCATCCGCCCACGGCGCGAGGAGGCGCAGAATCGTCTCGTCTGTTTCCATGTCCTCGGGCGCCTCGCCGGGGTGGAGCATGAACTCCCAGCGCGTGCGGCCACCCGGCGCGACCATGTGAGGGGTCGGCCGCTCGGGGTTGCAGAGAAACTCGACGTGATCGAAGTGGCCCGGGACGCCCAAGGCATCGACGATGAGCCAGTCTTCTGAATAGGTCTTGCCGACGAAGTCCTGGCCGATCGCGGCGCGCACCGTAGAGGACGCACCGTCCGCGCCGACGAGGAACCTCGCGTGCACGATGTGCTCTGCGCCGTCGGCGCTCTTGAGCGTTGCGCGAACGACCCCATCCACATCGGAATCGACGAAGCTCTCGAGCTCGACGGACGTGGCAGTCGTAACGGTGTCGTGCGTCGCGACTTGCGCTCGCAATGCGCGCTCGAGGCCGGGCTGGTGAAAGGTCACGAGCTTGGGATGGCCGTCGATCGTGCCAGAGGTGTCGATCTTCAAGAACTCGCCGACGTGCGGGCACAGCATGCGCACGTACGGGATCGCGACCTTCGCGAAGGCGTCATCCGCGAGCCCTGCGAGCTGCAGGATTCGAAGCGCTTCGTTGTCGAGCGCGACCGCGCGAGGGGCGAGGAAGATATCTGCGGCCTTGTCGATGACCAGCGTGCGCACGCCGTATCGACCGAGCAGGCATGCGAGTGCCGCGCCGACGGGGCCGTAACCGCTCACGAGGACATCAACCTCCCTCGGAAGAATGCTGCTCATCGGCGCCTCACATCACGGGGTCTCGTCGGCCACGACGTTGCGCTGCGTCCCGAGATCGATGCGCCCATCGGGGCTCGCGATCCGCGCTTCCACGACGTCCCCCGAGTGCAGGTACTGCGAGCGCTTGGCCTGCACCTTCAGGAACACTTGCCATTTCTTGCGCTCGGGGATCAGCGCACCGAGCTTCTGCATCGTCGGTGAAGGAATCGAAAGCGCGCAGCCCGCGGGCGTACCGGTCGCGATCAGATCGCCCGCGGCGAGGTCGTGCACCGCAGACAGCTCGCTGAGAGTCTCGGCCGGCGAGTAGATGAGGTTTGCGGTGCTGTCGCGCTGACGCACCTGGCCGTTGACCTTAAGCTCCAGCTCCAGGTTCCGGAGCGCCGCGAAGTCGGCGCGGTCGAGCAGGCACAGGTACGGACCGACCGGGCCGAACGTACGGTAGCTCTTGCCCTTGTAGAACTGCGTCTGCGGAATCTGAATGTCGCGCGCCGAGTAGTCGTTCACCACGACGATGCCGGCCACGAGCTCGTGGAGGTCCTCGTCGCTGACGCGGAGCTTTGTCGTGACGTCGCGCTTCAGCACCAGGCCCAGCTCGATCTCATAGTCGAGGAACTGCACGTGGCGCGGCCGGATCACGGCGTGATCGGCCGCAACGATGCAGCTCGGCGCCTTGGTGAAGATCATGTTGTAGGTCTTCGCGTCGGGGTCCAGGCCAGACTCGATCATGTGCTGGCGGTAGTTCGCGCCCTGGCATATGAACTGCTGATTGCGCGTGACGGGAGAGAGCAACGTGACCTCCCGCTCGTCGAGCGTGGCGCCGCCGAGAGCTGCGAGCGCGGCCAGGTCCACCCCTCGCACCAACGCAGCCGTGCTGGCGAAGTCGCCGGGTATGGGAGTGATCGTCTTGTTGCGTACGACGCCCCACAGGGCGCGGCCTTGGTGTTCGAAGTGAATGACGTGGATCGGCATGCTGTTCCTCGAGCTGTCAGCTGAACAGGCGGGCGAGCGTGAGTAGTTTCTTGAGCGAGACGTCGGGGCTGCGGCGCAGGTTGTGCAGCAGCGCGGCGACGTTCGCCGGCGTCAGCTGCGGCTTGCTGAAGGTGGACGGCATGATCTGTCCCCACTGCGACATCGCTTCGCGGCTCACGGGATGGACGCCGGTGGGGACGTCGGCGGTGAACAGATCACCGTCACAGTAGTGCTCGTGCTTGTCGCCCCAAGCGTCATGCCAGTAATCGAAGATTTGGCTGCCGAGGATGTGCCGGCCGATGCCCCAGGCGTGCTTCCAGCCTCGCTCGCGCAGCACGCGCTGTCCCATGCCGACGGCGTCGGCGTCGACGAGCTCGTAGGCGCTGTGGCCGTACGTCGGCATGAAGCCTTGCGCGATCGCGAGTGTGTGGTGGTCGGCTGGTGCCTCGCCCCGATCGAGGCGCATGAACGCGACGATAGGTGATCCGTCCGGCAACACCTGCACGTCGCTCGGAATGAAGCCGAAGTGCTGCGCGTACCAGCCCCACGTGGCCTGGTAGTCGGCGACTTCGAGCACGACGTGGCCGAGGCGAACGACCTCGGGCGCGCTCAAGGGTGGGCGCTGCGTCGCGTTGATGCGCTGCGCCTGCTCGCCGACATTCCAGGTGAGCGGCGCACGATGGGGCAGCTCGTCTCCCGCGCCGCGGCCACAGACGGCTTCGACCGTGAACCCGGAAGGGTCCATCAGGACGACCTGCTCGCCGCCGCCCGGATGCGGAGCGGCGTGCATCGGGCTCGCACCGGACAAGCGCGAGAGCGCGTCGAGCGCCGGCCGCGATGGGACCTCGAGCCCGAAGCCCACGAAGCGCGCCTTCTTCGCGAGCCGGACGCGGTAGCAGTACGGCGTGGGCGCCGTGCCGCGCAGGTGCAGCGTGTCGCTGCTGCGGTCGCATACGGTGAGCCCGAAATCGCAGAGGAAGCGCTCGGCTCGGTCGAGATCCGGCCGGTCGAAGATCAGGTGCGTGAGGGCAGTGGCCTTGGTCGTTGGCTCCGGGTGGCGGGCGGGGAGGTTCGTGGCGAGCTGCGGCATAGCCTGGTGATGATGTACTCGTGGCTGATAGACTCGTCAATCATGTCCTCGTGTAGTACGGTGTTCGACCATGACATCCTCGAGACCGACGGCTTCGGCGCGCGCCCGGCGCGAGCCACCTGCGATCGCACAGCCCGCCACGTCCGGCGCGGAGGCTGCGTTCGAATCGCGCACCTCCCGTCGCAAGCGGGAGACGCGAGAGCGATTGCTCGACGCGGCATTTCGGCTGATGGCCGAACGCGGCATGGACGCCGTGGCGATCAACGAGATCACGGAGGCCGCCGATGTCGGCTTCGGCTCGTTCTACAACCACTTCGCTTCCAAAGAGGAGATCTACGCGGCGGTGATCGTCGCCGTGTTCGAGAGCTTCGGTGACGCGCTCGATCAGCTCGTTCGCGAGCTGGAGGACCCGGCGGAGGTGATCGCCGTCAGTATTCGGCAGACGCTGATTCGCGCGCGGCACGATCCGCTGTGGGGCCAGTTCTTGGTGCGTGAGGGCACGTCGGATCGCGCGCGGACGCGTGGCCTCGGGCCGCGGCTTCGGCGCGACCTGCAGAAGGGTGTCGAAGCGGGGCGGTTCAAGATCCCCGACCCCGACATGGCCTTCATCACCGTCGGCGGTGGCGTGCTTGCAGCCGTGGCCGCGCAGGTACAACTCGCTGCGCGCGAGGCCGCGGGCGCAGCACCCTCACGAAAGCGGAGCGCCGACATTCCCGAACGCGCGGCGGCAACCTTGTTACATGCGCTCGGCCTCTCGTTCGCGAAAGCGGACGCACTCGCTCGCCGCCCGCTTCCTTCGGGCGGCATCCGCAACCCATTCCCTCTCACACGCGCATAGGAGCTCCCCATGTCAGCGGTCTTTCCAGACTGACAGGCGTGCTGCGAAGATAGAGCGACGAGTTGGCCGCCCCACCACCGTCTATTACAAGACGTTGCAGCCGCAGTGGTACCGCGGCGCAGGCGATCGTGTCGGGCGCGTGGTCGTCGTGGCGTGCATCACTGCTGCACGTTGCGCGAAGCGCGCTTCAGGTAGCCGACCAGTAGCATGACCAGCTCCTCGACGAGCGCTCCGCTCTCGATGTCGCGCTTGCGTCCGACGACGCCTTCGTGGACGACGGCGTGGGAGACCGTTGCGACGATCCACGCCACGAGCTCTGGGCGGGCCAGATGCATAGCCGAGAGCTCAGCGGTCGTGCGGGCCACCAGAGCGTCGTCGTTGCGGCTTCCAGCGCGTCGAGGCAGGTCTTCCGCGAACACGCGATGTAGCTCGGGCGCGACGCAGTGCGCTGCGACCGCCGCCTCGACCAGCGTGCGGACACGACCCTCGAGGCTGTCCGTCCGATGGCGGGCGTAGACTTGGCCCATCTGCGCTCGAATTTCCTCGGCGTGGCGGCGTTCGAGCTCGGCCACGATCGATTCCTTGTTCGGGAAGTACTGGTAGAGCGATGCGATGTTGACTCCCGCGCGCTCAGCGATTGCGTTGGTGGTGAGGGCAGACCAGCCGCGCTTGACAAGAATGTAAGCGGCAGCTTGCAGGATGGCATCGACGCCGGCACGCGAACGCTCCTGTCGAGGCCATTTGCGCGGCTTGAGCTCTCGCTTGGCGGCCATTGCACGAGCGTTCCAAACGCAAGCTGACAATGCAAGGTTGAGCTTACATTATTACCCGTATGGAGTCGTTCATCGAAGCGGTCGAAAGCCGGCGCAGCGTACGGGATTTTTTGCCGGACGCCGTGCCCCAGGATGTCCTCACGCGCTGTCTGGATGCCGCATGCAAGGCGCCCAGTAGCAGCAATCTCCAGCCCTGGGAGTTCGTGGTCATACGCGATCCACAGGCACGGCAAGAGGCCAATCGCATCTGCCTCGATCAGTCCAGCGTCCAAACCGCGCCGCTCCTGGTGGCCATTGTCGCCCACCGGGACACGTGGAGGCGCAATCGCGATCACATCCTGCGGACCTTCGAGGCGCGCGGCCAACTGCGCAAGTCCCAGGAGCGCTACTACAGGTTTCTGATCCCATTCGTCTACATCAACGGCCCTTTCAACATCCTGGGATGGTGGAAGCCGCTGCTTGCACGGCTGGTTTCGCTGCTTCGGCCGGTACCCAGCTTCAATCCGCAACAGGACGTCCGCGTGATGGTGCACAAGAGCACGGCTCTCGCCGCCGCGACCTTCATGCTTGCGCTGCGCTCCGAGGGCTACGACAGCTGCCCGATGGAAGGCTTCGACCCGTGGCGGGCCAAGAAGCTGCTCGGCCTCGGCCCGCGGGCGGAGGTCTGCATGTTCGTCGCTGTGGGCAGGCGCAGTGACAAAGGCGTGTACTGGGAGCGCGTGCTCATGCCTCGGGCTTGGGCGGTTCGCGAGCTCTGAGCGCGCGAGTTGCAACGCACCTCTACGCACGCAAGGTGTGTGATGAACAAGTCATCGAGACTGAAAGACAAAGGCGCCTAAAACGTATAAACCTCGAATTTCCCCCTCGTGATGTCAACCGCCGGCTGTCGCGGCGTGCTTGGGCCGTGCCGGGAACCCTCGGCTGGCAGTGCGTAAACCTCCCACGTCCAGCATGAATGCAAGGCATGGCGACGTAGCTACACTGCTGGGGTGGCGAGCAATCCGACAGCGAAGAACGCAACGCGAGAGCGGCGAGCTCGGCTGCAGTCAGTTGCTTGCGCAAGCCACAGCAGCAACGGGCTCGCAGGCCGCGTTCTCAGCGGTCTTATTGGCGAGCCACACGTCAGGCACGAGCGTGTGGAGGTCTTGGAGCAAACAGCCGGCTTCGAGTCGAGTGACGACGTCCTTCAGGTACTCGCGGACACGCTCGGTGCCCAGGTGGCCTTCTTTGCTCCGCCGGCTTCCGGCTCGCAACCGGTTTCCCGACTTCAACGCTCATATGAGGCCATCCGACTCCCTATTCGCCTTCGGCCTCGGCTCCGGTTGTCCTGCTCGTCGCCCACTCGGCCCAGGCCGCGCCGCGACCTCAAGACTCAACTTCGGTCAGGTCGCCACACGTACCCCATGGCCTGCAGCGCGCGGGCCGCTCGCACATAGGTCCGTCGCTGCACGGTGGGCACGTAGCTGCGCAACCAACCGTGCGCAGGCGACGAGTGCGCCGACCGAATTGCCGTGCGCGACCCACATAGTGTGCGAGAGGCAAGACCGCCGATGACCGCGCACGCCGAGATCGAAGCTTCCCACGGGCCCGCCCTCACAGTGCTCACCCGCACTAGCGCTTACTACCTGGCCGGTCACGTGTGCATCGGCGTGCGCGACCGGCGCAGCGGCGAGAGTGATGCCGGGCACGCAGCGCTTGGGCTGCTCGTTGCCGGTGCGCGACCCACCTGCGCCAGCGCGACCGAGGTCACCGCGCTGTGGCCGGGCGCAATTCGGGTCGGAGCTCGCATGGTGCTAGCGCGTCCGGGCTACGAGCATGCTTCCGAACCCGTGCTTGCCACCGAGCCGCTTTCTGCGCGGCGCGCCGCCGAGCTGGATTCCGGTGGTTCCGATCGTGACCATTGGAACCACCACAACCAAAGGGATAGCAGAATGAAACGCATGGCATGTGTCGTTCTCTCCATCGTCAGCGCCGGCCTGCTGCTCTCGGCCTGCGGCGCTAAGGACCCGGCGAAGCGCGCTCAGGACGCGGGGAGCGGCGCTCAGGACGCGGGGAGCGGCGACAATGTCGCGGCGAAATTGAGCTGCACCGGAGGTCGGTTCCGAGTCGATGGAGTGTGCAAGGAGCTGACCGAGACATGGACTCGCATCGAGCCCAAGGGAGAGACGATCTGCTCTCGCGGAGGGCCCTACTCCTTCTTTGTCCACCCCGGCACGAACAACAAGGTGCTCATCTACTATGCCTTTGGAGGCTTCTGCTACGACGCCGCTACCTGCCGCAACGGAGCGCCCAACTACGTCACGCACGTCGATGTGGACCAGAACGTGGTCTTGGCCACGGGCGGCATTATGGATCTGACGAATGACGAGAATCCGTTCAAGGACTGGAACATCGTCTACGTACCGGATTGTACGGCGGACTTCTCCACGGGCAACAAGGTCACCGAGCATCCCGCGCAGGGTGGCAACCCCGCCATCACCATCAATCACATGGGCTTCGTCAACGTCACTGCGGTTCACGAGTGGATGTACAGCAATTTCCTCGCACCAGATCGCATCGTGGTCTCGGGAAGCAGTGGCGGCGGTGATGCAGCGCTCATGCACTACCCGTACCTTCGCAAGCACTACGGCGACCATGTGAAGAGCTGGGTGATGTTGCTGGACTCGTCATTTGGAATTGTGCCCGACGAGTTCTATACGACGTACTCTGCAACCTGGGGGATGTACGACAATCGACCGAGCTTCATTCCGGCGATAAAGAACGCGTCGCCTCTCGAGATGACACAGGACTTCAGTGAGATCGCCGGCAACGATTACTTCCCTGACGGCATCGTCGCTGAGTTGGGAAGTTCTCACGACATCCTCGAGGGGTTCACGCTCTCGATTATGGGCGGTGATAAGTCCACGTGGCCGGACAAGGTCCAGGAACATCTCAAGAACGTCTCAGCCAAGGCGGATCGGTTTCGCTCCTTTGTGGTGGCGGGTACGCACCACATCATCATCAATCAGAACAGCTTCTATAAGCACGAGATCAACGGGCGACGGATGCGTGATTGGGTGGCAGATCTCGCCGACGGCAAGGATGTCGAGAGCACGCAATGCACCAAGAACTGCTCGGTCAACAAGGTCAAGTTGGTCGCGGGGCCTGGCCAAGAAGTGGGCATCGTCTGCACAGGCAACGTCAACTGCAATCAGGGTGAGATCTGTTGCGCAACTCTTGCAACGCAGGCCGCCGATTGCGCACCGGCCTGCACGCCAGGTCAGACCCAGCTTTGCGGCGAAATGGCAGATTGCGGCACCGGCATGAGTTGCAGAAATCTCGCCTTGATGGGTGTGCCCCTTGGAATCTGTATGTGAGGCGGCAGTCGGCGGTAGTCGGGTCGGGAGCCGGCGCGGTGGATGCTGGAGGTCTTGCGAGCCCTGACTGTTTCTACCCTTTGGGGCGAGTGTCTCGCTCGAGCGGACCGTCGTCTCCGTTTTCGGCCCCCGCCACTTCGAACTGTACGTGCGGGTTGCCCGCATACGGCTCACCGCGAAGGCGTCAGCCATGCGGGGTTATGAGTGCGTTCGGTTGTGGTGCGCGCTGCCGCGTTGCCGTATGCCAGCCGGTAGTCTGCGAACAGACCGCATTGGCCGTACACGACCTCGTGGCTCCACTGCTGCCATCCGGATCAGACTTCGCCCGCTGGCCTATCCTTGCTCGAAGCTCCTGCAATGGGTTCGTGGGCTTCATCATCCCGCCATGAGCGGCACGCCTACGCTGATGCTGCGACCGATTCGCTGGACGCCAGACAGCTGGCCAACACTCGACACGCCGCTGTGGCAGTGAGCGGCCCGCTGCGACCAGGTTGCGCAAGCGATCAGCAGCGGATCGAAGTGATTGTGCAAGGCTCGTGACCCGATGTCGTTCGCGTCGGGCGGTAGTCCGTTCAAACGATGCCCGCCGCCGGGGTAGCTGCTCAGGCGGGTGACGCGGCGCGGGGCGGCTGGCAGACTGGGCACATGCTTAATACCGACTACCGCCTCTGATTGCGAACCAGGTTGTTTCCCAGCTTTCATCCCTGAACAATAACGCCATATCTCAAGGTGTTGCGGGACAACGAATTACTACCGGAAAGAAAAGATATACATATGAACCTCAAAGGAAAAGTTGCTCTGGTAACCGGCGCGTCACGTGGACTGGGACGAGCCATTGCGCTGGCCTTGGGACGGGCTGGCGCCGATGTGGCGCTTACCGATATCCTGATAGAAGGTCAGGATCTCAACATTGAAAAGCTCGGCATGTACAGTGTTCTTGCCGGGCATTTTGCGCAGCATAAAGGGGTGAAGACCCAAGCAGGAGCGCAAGAGATCCAGTCCATGGGTGTGCAGAGCCGCGCCTTCAAGATGGATGTGGCGGATTATGACGAGGTCGGGCGTGTAGTGCGCATGATCGAGGCCGAAATCGGACCGATTGATATCCTCGTCAACAATGCAGCAGTGATGGATAATCTGGGGAAATTTGCAGAGCAGCAGCCTGAGCGCTGGCAGCGCGATCTCAACGTCAATCTTACCGGCGCGTATAATTGCAGCAAGGCGGTCTGGCCGGGCATGGTGAAAAAAAGCTGGGGACGGATCATCAACATCTCATCTGTTGCCGGCCTCATGGGAGCTTCACTGCAACCGTCCTACGGCGCCACCAAGGCCGGGCTGATAGGTTTCAGCAAGTCGCTGGCTATTGAGGCGGGCAGCTACGGCATCACGGTTAACGCGGTCTGCCCGGGTTTTATCGCCACCGAGGCAGTGCAACTTTATGATGAACGTATGACTGAACGCATTGCGAAGCGAATTGCCCTGAAGCGAATGGGCCAACCGGAAGAGGTAGCTCAGGTGGTGGCTTTCCTGGCCTCCGATGCGGCTTCATATATTACCGGTGCAGTAATCCCGGTTACCGGCGGGATCGATCTGCTGAAACTTTAGGAATAAAACGGCTCTCCTCATGCGTGAGTGGGTGCGCGGCGGCTGGTGGACTGGCGCGACGGGCTTGGGCGGGCGGACCCTTCGCCGGGCGGGTTTCGCACCCGCTGGACAACAAACGAGGTTTTATGGATCTATCGCATCTTCCATTCCTCCTCGGCCTGCATGGCCTGGTCGCACTGGATGTCTTGTCCGCCCTTCGACGGGGCGCTTGAGCGTCCTCCGCGACCGCACTCCGACTCACGACCGTGTTTTTCGTGTGCCGTCGCGGCCGCTGCGGCGGGCTCGTGTCGTCACGTTCCGCGTCGGCGGAACCTTTTGCGCGTGCGGTGCGAACTGTCGCGCGGGCTTTACCTCATCCGCAGCGTTCTCCGCCTTGATGGCCTCGATCAAGACGAACAACGCCGGAGGGTGCACCGCGTCGGCGCGGTAGATCACGCCCTCGGCGGTTCGGACCGGAGCACCCGCGTACGGAACCGTCACCAAGGTGCCGGCCTCGAGTTCCTGTCGCAGGACGCATCGCGGGAGAGCCGTCAGGAACTCGCCCTCGAGGAGCACCGCCTTGAGAAAGCTCATCGAGCCGGAAGTGATCATCGGCTTCGGCGGCGTCACCCCGGTAGTGCGACACATGAACTCCAAGAATTCGATGATCTGCTGCGGGCGGTTTGCCATAATCCAGCGCTGCTGTGCGAGGAGCGTTAGGGATATTTGCTTATGCGCGAGGACGGGATGATCGCGGCGGCAGGCCATTAGAAATTCCCCCGCTACGAGCTCCTCGTGGACGAGGTCCTCTGCCCGATGCACCATCGGAAACCCGCTTGCAACGGCATCCAGCACTCCTTCTCGGACCAGCGCCGTCAGCCCTTCGTAGGTTCCGTCGACGATCTCGAACGATAGCCCCGGCCGAATCGCAAGTAGCTGCGCGATGACCCGCGGCAGAAACGAGATCGAAAAGTTCGCGACGCCCAGTCGTAGATGACCGACTTGTCCGGCCTTCACGGCCTGAATCTCCGCAACGGCCGTTTCGCCCGCATTGCGCAGCGGCCGCGCGTGGCGCAGGAGGATCTCGCCGTAGATCGTGAGGGCCACGCCGCGCGGCCCGCGCGTCAATAACTGTACGCCGAGCTCCTCCTCGAGATTGTGGATACTCTTCGTCAGGGCCGGCTGCGAGAGGTGAATCACGTCGGCCGCGCGCCGCACGTTGCCGTGCTCCGCCACCGCGATGAATTGCCGAAGCTGTCGCATGTCCATTCGCGTAATCCTTCGCCAGCCCGAGGTATAGCCAAAAGGAATCAGGCTATCAAAACATAGTATTAGCCGGCTATCGGTCCGATTCGTAGGGTACCGCCATCACACGGTGGAGGACATCATGCAGACGACGAAGCCGCAATCACCCCGCAACCGCGCCGCCGCGCCGGCTCACAGCGAGCTCTTTGAGCCGATTCGGATCGGCAATTGCGAGATCAAGAACCGCATCGCCATGGCGCCGATGAACACGGTCTTCTCGATGGACAACCAGGGCTACGTAAACGAACAGATCATGGCCTACTACGCCGCGCGCGCGAAGGGTGGCACGGGGTTGATCATCACCGAGTGCGTCCTCGGGACCCGGCTGGCCTCGCGGTTCCCGTACACGTCCAACCTGCACCTGTTCAACGGCACGCACGTTCCCGGCCTGGAGGAACTCGTGGAGACGATCCACGCGTTCGATGCCAAGGTCTTCGTCCAGCTGTCTATCGGATTCGGTCGCCAGGGTCACAGCCACGACCACGAGGCGCCACCCGCGCCATCGGCAGGAATCCCGTATCAGACCGATCTCGAGATGTTCCCATCGAAGATGCGGAAGCTAGTCGAGAAGAACGCGCACCTCTTCAACCCGAAGATCCCGTCGATGGCAATCGCCCAGATACCGCGAGAAATGAGTCGGGACGAGATCAAGAGCGAGATCGAGGAGTTCGGCCGATCGTGTGTCCTTGCCGTGGTGGCGGGCTTCGACGGCATCGAGCTGCACGCGCCGCACGGGTACCTCGAGCATCAGTTCCTCTCGCCGCGCACCAACAAGCGCACCGACGAGTACGGCGGCTCCCTGGAAAATCGCATGCGCTTCGTCCTCGAGATCTACGACAAGACGCGTGAGATGATCGGCAACGCCATCGCGGTGGGCATCCGGCTTTCCGGAGACGAGCACATGCCCGACGGTATCCACCATGACGAGTTGAAGGAAGTCGTCCGCGTGCTTGGCGAGCGGGGCATCGACTATGTCCACCTCTCGTCGGGGTCGTACGAGGCGACGAAGTACTTCTTTCCGGAAACGGACGGAACGATGCGCGACGAAGCCGCCGGCTTCAAGTCGATGCTGCCCGCGCACGTGCCAGTCATGACACCGTCGATTCACGACCCGGCCATGGCGGCACAGGCGATCCGGGACGGCAAGACGGACCTCATCTCCCTCGGCCGACAGCTGCTGATCGATCCCGACTGGGCGAACAAGGTGCAGGCCGGGGAGAAGTTCCGCAAGTGTACGCGCTGCTGCGAATGCCTCGGGCGCACAGCCATCGGCCTGCCTGTGCGTTGCCTGCACAACCGTGACCTCGGTCGGGAAAAGTACATGTCCGAGTACTGGCGCCCGACGCGCGCCAAAGGCAGCCTGGTCATACCGCAGATCGCCCCGCTACCGTAGTTGCCAGTCACGCGCGAAACGGAGGGATTATGGGTAACGCCAAGATCGCGATCGTTGGAATCGGCGAAGTGCCGACGGCCAACCGGCCGGAGCGAACTCACTGGGACGTCATCTACGATACGTGCATCGAGGCGATCCGCGACTCCGGCCTTCACAAGAACGACATCGAGGGTGTGATCAGCGTTGCGCCGCAGGCGCAGCCCAAGATCACCTCCGAGTTGGCCTTCGGCAAACTGCCCGAGGAGCTCGGGCTCGACGGGTGCAAGGACACGGTGTCGTGCAACGCCGGCGGATCCTCCACCTCGAACTGCCTGCGTCTCGCCGAACAGTGGATCCACAGCGGTGTCGCCAAGGCAGTCCTCGTACAGCACGTGACGCTGCACTCGACGATATCGCTGGCGGATCAAATCAATTTCTTCGCGAAGGCCGGAGTGGACCTGCAGTGGGAGTATCCGTTCGGCACCACCTACAACATCATCATGGGGCTGATCGCGAACCGGTACATGCACAACTCGGGCTGCACACCGGAAGAGATGGCGTCCGTGGTGACGGCGCTGCGAAGTTGGGCCGCCAAGGACCCCAACTCGTTCTTCTACGGCAAGGCAGTGCCGTCAATCGAGAAGGTGCTGTCGTCCGGGATGATCAATACTCCCCTACATCGTCGGGAGAGCAACGTCCTCGGCGATGGCGGCAGCGCGATGGTGGTCGTGTCGGCAGAGGACGCCAGGAAGATGAAGCGTCCCGCGGCGTACAAATTGGGGGACTCATCGCGCTACTTCAGCGGCACCTGCGTCCTGCGGGACTTCGACAAGGTCAGCGATGGGCTGCGAGTGACTGCCAAGGAAGCCATGGCCCAGGCAGGGATCACCAAGGACCAGGTGAGCCTGTGGAATTGCTATCTCGCCTATCCCCTCGTGCACCCAATGATGGCCGAGCTGCTCGAGGTCGCACCGCCCGGACAGGGGGGGAAGTATTTCCTGCAGGGGCGAATGTCGTTCGGCGGCGACATTCCCTGGTCTACCATCGGCGATGCTCCCGGCCGCGGGCACACGGGCTCCGGCGTGAGCACCGCGCACTATGTCGAGACAGCGCGGCAACTGATGGGCAAGGCGGGAGAACGCCAGGTGAAAGACTGCCGGTACGTCTACCAGAACACGATGGGCGGCTCGGGCTTCAACAACATCGCCACGATCTGGGGAAAGGAGATCTGAGATGGATTTTGATGTCACGAAACCCGCCCCCGAAACGCAGCCGTGGTCGAATAGATTCTGGGAAGGGACCAAGCAGGGCAAGCTGCTGGTGCAGGTGTGCAAGGACTGCAACGCGCGGATCTTCTACCCGCGCAAGGCCTGTCCCAAGTGCTGGTCCCGGAATCTCGACTGGATCGAGGTCAGCGGAAGGGCGACCGTCTACACGTTCTCGACGGCCTACAGCATGGTGGAGCCGAAGTTCATGGACGAGCTGCCCTACACGATCGCCTACGTCGATCTGGATGAAGGCGTTCGCATGATGACGCGCATCGTCGACTGCTCGCCCGAGGAGATCACATTCGGGATGAAGGTCGAGGTGGTGTTTCACGAGCGCGGCGACTTCATGCTCCCGTACTTCCGACCCGCGAAGAAGTGAGGTGCACCGTGGAACAGTACACGACCATTCTCTGCGAGGTCGCCGGTCCGGTGTGCACGATCACGCTGAACCGGCCTGACAAGTACAACGCCATCAACCGCGAGATGGCGGCCGAGCTCATCGATGCGTTTCAGCGTGTAAGAGACGACGCAGCCGTGTCCGTCGTGGTTCTGGCCGGCAGCGGCAAGGCATTCTGCACGGGCGGCGATCTGAGCATATTACCTTCGCTTGCCGAACACTCCGAGTCCATGAACTGGCTCGCTCGGCAAGGCTACGGTGTCGGTAAGGCCATCGAACTCTGCGAGAAGGTGGTCATTGCCAAGGTGACGGGTCACTGCCTGGCGGGCGGGCTCGAACTCGCGCTCATGTGCGATCTCGTCTACGCGCGCGAGTCCGCAAAGTTCGGCACCACCGAGATCAACATGGGGATCCTGCCGGGTTGGGGCGGAACCGTGCGCATCGCACGCGCCATGCCCATCTACCGCGCGCGGGAAGTCATCTACAGCGGCCGCAAGGACTACCTGGCGCGCGACATGTACGAAATGGGGTTCCTCACCCGTGTGTTCAAGGACGAAGAGTTCGAGGAACGGTTCGCCGAGGTGGTCGGGAACATCAGCTCGAAGAAAGCCATCGCGTTGCGCATGGCGAAGGAAGTCATGGGCCGCTCACTCGAGTGCGGCAGCCTGGATGCGGCACTGGCGTTGGAGCGCAACGCCATTCAGTGGCTGACCTACGCACCGGACATCCAGGCAATACTGGACACGTTTCGCAAGCAACCCGACGACCTGGTGAACATGCAGAAGCAGGCCAATATTGCATCGGACGAAAGGCGTTGAGGCTGCCCCATGGACTTCACGCTTAGCGAAGATCAGCGGCTCATCCAGCAAACGTCCCAGGAGTTCTGCGCCAAGGAGCTCAATTACGAGTACGTCCACTGGATGGATGAAAACGTCGACTTTCCGCCCGCCGACATCTGGCAGAAGCTCACCGACATGGGGTTCCTGTCCGGGTCGGTCCCGGTCGAATACGGCGGCCAGGGTCTCGGAGTGGTCGACACGATGGTGGCCTATGAGCAGCTCTGCAAGGCATCGATGTCCGTTGCCCTTGCCGTCGGTGTCACGGCGGGTTTCGGTGCTCGGTTTCTGAGCGAACTCGGTACGCGCGAGCAGAAGCAGAGATATTTGCCTCTCATCGCTCAGGGCGAATTCAAGACCTGCATGGCACTCACCGAACCCGGCGGCGGCACCGACATCCTGGGTGCGCTGTCAACCTTCGCCGAAGACAAAGGCGATACGTGGCGGATCAACGGGCAGAAGGTGTTCATCACGGGCGCCCACGTCGCAGATTCCCTCTTTACGATTTGCAAGACCGAGCGTGATGCGAAGCGGAGCATGTCGTGGACGACCATCATGGTGCCGCGTGAGACGCCCGGGGTCACGATCCGCAAGATCAGCAAGATCAGCTGCCACCACTGTGAAAGCGTCGAGATCTTCTTCGATAATGTCGAGGTACCCCAGGGGAACACCATCGGCACGCGCGGCAACGCGTTCTACGAGATCATGACCGTCCTGAACCCGGAGCGCATCGGCGTGGCCATGATGGGCGTTGGAATCATCGCTGCAATCTACGAGCACTGTCTCAGGTACGTCCAGGAACGCCAGGCATTCGGCGGACCCATCAGCCGATTCCAGATCCTACAGAACTATCTGGCCGACATGTATGTCAACCTCGAGAACGCGCGGAACTTAACGTACAAGGCCGCGTGGCTTTGCGATCACGGCAAGCCGTACCACCTCGAGGCGACCATGGCGAAGCTCGTCGCTGCCGAGGGAGCGCGTCACGCCGGCACCTTCGGGGCCGAGATCTTCGGCGGCTACGGGATCTGCAACGACTACCCGGTCTCCATGTTTCTGCGCGACGCCTACCAGCTCCAGTTCTCGCCGATCTCCAACGAGATGAGCCGCAACATGCTCATGCAGTTCCAGGGACTGCCGAAGTCGTGGGCATGATCTGATGTACACACTAGGTGACATTCCGAGAAACGGCGTCCTCAACTTCCCCGACAGAACCGCAGTCGTGTTCGAGGAGACACGTTACACATATTCGGAATTCAACGGCCGCATCAATCGGTGCGCGCATGCCCTGCTCGGGCTCGGCTGCCGCAAGGGTGACCACGTGGCGGTCATAGCGGACAACTGCGCGAAGTATCTCGAGGCCTACTTCGCCGCGGCGAAGATCGGCATGACCGTGACCCCCATCAACGTGCGCCTGGGCGATGACGAGATCGTCTTCATTGTGAACGACAGCGAGTCGACAGTGTGCATAGTGGGCGACGGATACGAAGAGCGCGTAACCGATATCAAAGGACGGCTTGCTTCCATCCAGCACTATGTCTCCTTCGACAACGCCTTCCCAGAGTTTCATGCATACGAGGAACTGCTCGCGCACGCAGATTCCGAGGAGCTCGATCCCGACCTGTATGCGGTGGATGAGGATGACCTTGCAATCCTGATGTACACCGGCGGCACCACCGGGGTGCCCAAGGGCGTCATGCTCAGTCATCGTAGCGCTCTTCTGTCGGCTATTTCGCCGGCACTGCAGGGCACGCTGACAAGAGAAGATTCGACCTGTTTTGTGCTGCCCATTTTCCACGTTTCGTGGTGGCCCATCCTGGCGGTGCTTCTGGTCGGCGGGAAGGTTTGCATCAATCGCAGACCGGACCTGGACGTCATCTTCAAACTCATCGAAGCCGAGAGATGTACCCACTTGAACCTCGTCCCCACCATCTACGGCTGGATGGTGAATCACCCCAATGTCGACCAATACGACCTATCCAGTGTGAGGGCGTTTACCTACGCCGGCAGTCCGTTTCCGGTCGAGATCCTCAAGCAGTGTATTCGGAAATTCGGGAACCGATTTGCGCAAGGGTACGGTGCCACGGAGACCGCGGGCACGGCGATCAGCGCGCTCGAAGAGAGCGATCACGTCCTGGAAGGCGATAAGGTCAAGTACCTGTCTAGCGCGGGACGGCCTGCGATGTTCTCACGGGTCAAGATCGTGGATGAGCAGGACAACCCTGCTGGTCTAGGCAAGATCGGTGAGGTCTGCGTGCGTGGTGCCCACGTGATGAAGGGCTATTGGAAGAACCCGGCGCTTACCGCGGAGGTGCTAAGAGGCGGTTGGTACCATACCGGAGACATGGGGTACCTGGATCGGGACGGATACATCTACCTGACCGATCGCAAGGCGGACATGATCGTCTCTGGGGGCGAGAACGTGTACCCGAAAGAAGTCGAAGACGTGATCTACACGCATCCGGCGGTCAAGGAGTGCGCTGTCGTGTCCGCACCTGCTGAAGGCTGGGGTGAGATCGTGCACGCGGCCGTGGTACTCAAGGACGGACAATCTGCGACGGAGCAGGAGATCATCGATCACTGCAAGAAGACCCTTGCCGGATACAAGTGTCCCAAGGCCGTTTCGTTCTGGGATGACCTGCCCAAGACCATCATCGGCAAGATCACGAAGAAAGAGATCAAACGGAAGTTATGGACCGGCAGAGAGAGAATGATCGGCTGAAGGAGAGCGCAGCAATGACGATGGAGTTTCCACAAGACGACTACTTCAAGATCGACCCCGAGGCCCACATGATCGGCCGCATGGAGCCGCTCAACCACTTCCCCGGCGTCCGGATGTGGTGGAAGGCCGTCGAAAGCTCCACCCGTCCGCTTCTGCTCGGAACTCCACCCGAAGCGCTGGCGGTGCTGTCGCCCGAAGATCTGCAGGTAAACGCCGACCCGGAAGCGCTTCTGGCCGCCATGGACCGTTACGGCGTCGATGTCGCGTGCTTACTGCCGGAGTCCATGATGGATACCACCGGCTATTCGAGTCGGTGGGTCGCCAACGGCGACATGATCCCGCTGGTCGAAAAACACCCGGATCGTTTCCTCTACGAACCCAACCTCTCGCCGATTAAGTTCCGCGGCGTGAAAAACGCAATCTGGGAGCTGGAGTACTGGGTGAAGGAAAGGGGTGCCCGCATCTTCAAATTCTACCCCCCCGAAGATACGTACATCAACGATCCCGATCTGTGGCCGTTCTACGAGAAGGCCGAGCAGCTGCAGATCGTCCTCGACATCCATACCGGGTTCTCGTGGGTGCCGCCGGGAAAGAGCAAGTACGCGTTGCCGATTCTGCTCGACGACGTCGCACGCGACTTTCCGGAGCTCAAGCTGGTCGCCTTCCACATGGGCTACCCGCACTGTGACGATCTCAACATGGTGGCGCTTGGGCATCCGAACGTCTATCCGTGTCTCTCGCTCCTCATCCCGTGGGCGCTATCAGCGCCGCGCAAGTTCGCACGCATCATCGGCGAAGCCCTGCGTTTCGTCGGACCGGAACGCATCATTTGGGGAACAGACTATGCCGGCTACGGCGCCCAGATCGCTGCAGCCGTGCACGGCCTGCGCGAGTTCCAGATTCCGGAAGACATGCAACATGACTACGGCTATCCGGCGATCACGGATGAGGATCGGCGCAAGATCTTCGGTGAGAACTTGGCCCGGCTGATCGGCATCGAACCGAAACGGCGGATCGGCGTGCGGCGGGATGCGAGGGCTGCGGAGACGGCAGGCGCTGGAAGATGAAGTTGCAAGACACGGTTGCGGTGGTGACCGGTGGCGGACGAGGTTTCGGTCGTGCATCTGCCTGGCATTCGCCGACGAAGGCGCCAATGTCGTGATCGCAGCCCGCCGCCAGGGAGTAGTTGGTAGCTGCGCAGTCGGGTGACGTGGGGCTGGGGCGCTGACAGACTGGGCACAGCGTTTATCCGCCTACCGCCTGAGCGGTTTCCACGGCCGGCCGCGCGCTCTGATACGCTGTGCAGGAGCGGAGGGCGCGATGTTTGGCACAGGCGAGATCGTGTGGCGGCCGACCGAGCGCTGGATCGAGGAGGCCAACGTCACGCGCTTGATGCGTAAGCTCGGCTACCGCATCGACGCCTCGCAGCCCGACGCCGCGGCGGCCGAGACCCGCGCGTTCATTGCGCGCAGCGCGCACGACATCGATTGGTTCTGGCGCGCGGCGCTGCTCGACATGGGCTTCGAGTGGGATGTGCCGTACCACACGCTGCTCGACACCTCGAAGGGCAACGCCTGGGCGCAGTGGTTCGTCGGCGGCCGCACGAACCTCGTGCGCAACTGCCTCGACCGACACGCCCATGGCGCCGCGCGCGACAAAATCGCGCTGATCGCCGAGACCGAGGATGGCCAGACGCGACGCTGGAGCTTCGCACAGCTCGACGTCGAGGTCTGCAAGCTGGCCAATGCGCTCCACGCGCTCGGTGTGCGCGAGGGCGATCGGGTTGCAGCTTACATGCCGATGGTCGGTGAGGTCGTGATAGCGATGCTCGCGACCCAGAAGCTGGGCGCCATCTTCATCCCGATCTTCTCCGGCTACGCGCCGCCCGCGGTGCGCGAGCGGCTCGCCGATGCCGAGGTCAAGCTGGTGTTCACGGCCGATGGCTCGATGCGACGCGGTAAGCCCTTCGGGCTCAAGAGCGAGCTGGACCACGCGCTCGCGGGCCTGTCGTGTGTGCAGCACGTGATCGTTCACGAGCGCCTCGGTCGCCACAGCGCCTGTCCGATGCAGCCTGGCCGTGACGTGTTCTGGAACGACGCGCTCGGGTCGCAGTCCAGCGCTTGCGAAACCCGCTCGATGGCGGCGCTCGCTCCCGCGCTCATGCTCTTCACGAGCGGCACGACCGGCAAGCCCAAAGGCACCGTGCACACGCACGCCGGCTGCCTAGCGACGATGGGCAAGGAGCTGCTTTACCACTTCGACCTGAAGCCGAGCGACGTGTTCTTCTGGTTCTCCGACATCGGCTGGATGATGGGACCGTGGGAGATCATCGGCTGCCTGATGCACGCCGGCACGATCGTCGTGTTCGAAGGTGCGCCCGACTACCCCGAGCCCGATCGCGTGTGGCAACTCGTCGAGCGACACGGCGTGACGACGCTCGGCATCAGCCCCACCGCCGTCCGCATGTTGATGCGCAGCGGCGACAACTGGGTCGACAAGCACGCCATGCCCTCGCTGCGTATGCTGGGCAGCACGGGTGAGCCCTGGGACCCCGAGAGCTATGGCTGGTACTTCGAGAAGGTTGGTCGCTCACGCTGCCCCGTGATCAACATCAGCGGTGGCACCGACATCGCCGGCTGTTTCCTGGCGCCGCTGCCGGTGTTGCCGCTCAAGCCTGCCACCTTGCAGAGCCCGGCGCTGGGCATGGACGTGGACGTCTTCGACGAGGCCGGACGCAGCCTGGTCGGCGAAGTCGGCTACCTCGTGTGCAAGAAGCCTGCTCCGTCCATGACGCGCTCGCTGTGGAAGAACGACGCGAAGTACCTCGAGACCTACTGGTCGAAGTTCCCGGAGGTGTGGAACCACGGCGACTGGGCGATGGTCGACGCCGAAGGCTACTGGTACTTGCTCGGTCGCGCCGACGACACGCTCAAGATCGCTGGCCGGCGCGTGGGGCCCGGCGAGATCGAAGCCGCGTTGATCGAGCATCGCGCCGTGAGCGAGGCCGCCGCCATTGGCGTACCCGACGCGCTCAAGGGCACCGAGGTCGTGTGCTTCGTCGTGCTGCATCCGCACGCGCAGGAGAGCGAGGCGCTGCGAGCCGAGCTCGTGCAAGCGGTGGTGAATGCGCTTGGAAAAGTCGATCGACCCAAGGCCGTGTACTTCGTGGATGATCTGCCCAAGACCCGCAGCGCGAAGATCTTGCGGCGGCTCATCCAGCGCAAGCACCTGGGCGAGACGGAGCTCGGTGACCTTTCGAGCGTGAACAACCCGGCGGCGTTGCACGCGATCACGAACGCTCGTTAGAGCCCGGCGAGAATCAAGTCGATCGGTTCGGCGTTGAGGCGCCCCGGAAGCCAGGCGCGAAGCGGACGTGGCCGCGTACTCCAGCGCGCCGTAGTCTCCGACGGAGATCTCGCGCGCGGCTTTGAGCCCGAGATCCGGATCGCCGGTCAGCTCGATGGCGCCACGCAGCAGCTCGAGCACCACGGCAACCGGCAGCCGCTCATCGGCATCCATCGCTTGCAACGGGCCGAGCACTTCTGCGGGGAAGCTCGGGTAGCGCTGCAGCAGCGTGACGAACGGCCGCCGCAGCCGCATCGAGTAGCAGTGTCGGGAGGCTCCCTGGGGTGCGTCCACGGGCGGGTCGTCTAGGAGCCTGTCGGAGAAAGCCGGTCGACTTTTCGGCGCTGGAGGTGTAACCCAGGACCTCCTTTTTCCGTCGTCGAGGTGTCCCTCTATGTCGAAGCCCAAGCCAGCTCGTGGTGAAGAGACCGCGAGCAACGTGACTCCGCTACGCAGGGGAGGCGCGGCCGCCTCCACGGCGCAGCCCCCCGCAGAGCACGAGGGCATCGAGTACTCGCCCGACAAGCAAGCCGCGCTCGACTATCACGAGCAAGGTCGCCCCGGAAAGCTCGAGGTGGTGCCGACCAAGCCGATGCGCACGCAGCGCGACCTCTCGCTGGCGTACACGCCCGGTGTGGCCGAGCCCTGCCGCGAGATCGCCAAGGACCAGACCAAGGTCGGCCTCTACACCGCGCGCCGCAACCTGGTCGCGGTGGTCAGCAACGGTACGGCCGTGCTGGGTCTGGGCGACATCGGCCCGTACGCTGCCAAGCCCGTGATGGAAGGCAAAGCCGTGCTCTTCAAGCGCTTCGCCGACATCGACGTCTTCGACCTCGAGCTCAACGCCAAGGACCCCGAGCTGCTGATCGAGACCGTGGCCGCGCTCGAGCCCACGTTCGGCGGCATCAACCTCGAGGACATCAAGGCTCCCGAGTGCTTCATCGTGGAGAAGGCGCTGAAGTTGCGCATGGGCATCCCTGTGTTCCACGACGATCAGCACGGCACGGCGATCATCACGGCCGCTGCGTTGCTGAACGCCGCCGAGATGCAGAGCCGTCCGCTCTCCTCCCTCGAGATCGTGTGCGTCGGCGCGGGCGCCTCGGCCATCGCGTGCATGGATCTGTGGATCAAGCTCGGCGTCGATCGCGAGCGCATCACCATGATCGATTCGCGTGGCATCATCCGCGACGGTCGCAGCGGCGTCGATGCCTACAAGGCTCCGTTCGCGCGCGCCGCCAGCGACCCGCGCCGCACGCTCGCCGATGCGCTCAAGGGCGCCGACGTCTTGATCGGTCTGTCCTCGGGCGGTCGCATCCCGAGCGAGCTGATCGCCGGCATGGCCAAGAACCCGCTGATCTTCGTGCTCGCCAACCCCGACCCCGAGATTCCGTACGAGGACTGCGTGCGCCTGCGTCCCGATGCGATCGTCGCCACCGGTCGCAGCGACTATCCCAATCAGGTCAACAACGTGCTCGGCTTCCCCTTCATCTTCCGCGGCGCGCTCGACGTGGCCGCGACGTCGATCAACGAAGAGATGAAGCTGGCTGCCGCGCACGCGCTTGCCACGCTGGCACGTGAGCCCGTTCCGGACGCGGTCAAGGAAGCCTACGGCGGCGAGGACTTCAGCTTTGGTCCGCGCTACATCATCCCCAAGCCCGTCGACGTTCGCGTGCTCACGTGGGTGTCGTCGGCCGTCGCGAAGGCAGCGATGGCGACAGGCGTTGCTCAAGAACGCATCGATCTCGAGGTGTACAAAGCTCGGCTCGAGGCGCGCGCACTGTACATGCAGCGCGATCGGCTCGTACACCAGGCCAGCTCGTAGCGCGGCGCAGCGGGCGCCATGGCGTCGCAACGCGCTAGTTCCGTATTCGATGTCGTCGTGATCGGCGGCGGTGTGGCCGGTTTATCGGTGGCCGCCACGCTTGCCGGCCGCGCGCGAGTGCTCTTGCTCGAGCGCGAGGCCTTGCTCGCGAGCCACGCTTCCGGGCACAACGCGGCAATCTATCGACCGCTCGAGGACGACACCACGAGCAGCTGGCTCGCGCAGCGCAGTCTCGAGCTGCTCACGCACTGGCTGCCAGCACCGGTTCTGGCGCGCACGGCGCTGCTGCTGGTCAGCGCCGATCCCGAGCGCACTCGCGCGCTGGCTGCGCGCGCGGCGCAGCAAGCTGTGTCGCAGACCTGGCTCGACCACCACGCCGTGCGGGAGGCCGAGCCCTGCTTGCACGGTGGTGAGGCGCGCAGCGGGCTGTGGCTGCCGGACGGCGGTGTGCTCGACATCCACGCGCTGACCTCGGGCCTGGCGCAGCGAGCGCGGCAACGCGGCGCCGAGTTGCGCACCTCGGCCGGCGTGCAGCACATTGAGGTCGCACACGGGGCCGTGAGCACCGTCGTGTTGCGCGACGGAACGCGCGTGTCCGCGGGCCAGGTGGTGCTGTGCGCCGGCGCGTGGGCGGCCGAGCTCGGCAAGCTTTGCGGCTCGCGCCAACTGCTCACGGCGGTCCGCCGCCATCTGGTGCAGCTGCGCCCCGACGTCGCGATCGCTGCCGGTGGCCCCGTTGTCTGGCGCCTCGAGGACGAGGTCTACTACCGGCCGGAATCGGGTGGGGTGCTTGCCAGCCCGTGCGATCAGACACCCTGGCCCGCCGAGGTCGCGCCCGCCGACCCGGGCGCACTGCTCTCGCTGGCGCAGAAGCTGGGTCGCCTCGCCCCGCCGCTCGCCAGCAGCGCCGTGCAGCGCAGCTGGGCGTGCCTGCGCACCTTCACTCCCGACCGCGAGCTCTTGGCCGGCGCTGACCCGGACGTGGCCGGGCTGCACTGGCTCGCCGGTCTCGGCGGACGCGGCATGAGCGTGGCGGTGGCTACTGCAGAGCTGGTGGCTGCCGGAATCCTTGCACAAGAGCCGCATCCATTGCTCGCTGCGCTCTCGCCCGCGCGCTTCTCGATTGACCCGCGCGGCGCCGATCCCTGACCGGTCGGCCTAAAATTCCCTCGGGATTTCCAGGGTTTCGCGCGCTCTGTTTCTTGGCCGAGGGTTGAAGTTGCGGCATGGTCCAGGGTAAGAAGCGCATGGTGTCAGGCTCCCCCGGCCTGCATCGCTCGACGTGGTGGTTCGCAACGGCGAATGCCACACCGGTTCCGGTCGTGCAGACCAGTAGACAAGGGCCGCAATCTTCGGGGCGTAGCGGAAGGGTCACGGATGGGCATCGAAACGACTGAGCAGCGCACCGAGCAGGATGTCATCAAGGCCAGCAGCGCGTTCGCGCACGAAGACGTGCGGCGCAGCTGGTTCTATCTGGTCACGAGCCTGGGGCTGCAGTTCGGCACGCAGTTGGTCGTGGCGCTGATCCCGCTGTGGTGGGTGCGCTTGCCGCTGGCGATCATCGCCGGTCTGCTCACTGCGCGCTCGTTCATGATCTTCCACGACTTCAAGCACGGCGCGATCCTGCGGGGCTCTAAGCCCGCCAAGTGGATCATGGATGCCTTCGGCTTGTACGTGCTGACGCCGTCCACGGTCTGGACGCAGACGCACAACTACCATCACGCGCACACCGCCAAGCTCGTGGGCTCGCACGTTGGCTCTTACATGATGCTGACGACGGCACTCTGGGAGAAGGCCACGCCGGGCCAGCGCTTCATGTACAAGCTGGTGCGTCACCCGGTGACGATCCTGCTCGGCTACTTCACCGTGTTCATCTACGGCTTCTGCACCGCGGCGTTTCTGCGCAATCCGCGCAAGAACCTCGACTCGGCGCTGGCCCTGGTGGTGCAGATCACGATGGTGGCCGTGCTGTGGCGCTACCTGGGTGCCGAAACGATGTTCTACACGCTGCTCTTACCGCAGCTGATTGCGCACGCGGTCGGCGCCTATTTGTTCTACGCGCAGCACAACTTCCCCGAGGCCCACGTGCAGCCGCGTGAGAGCTGGACCTTCGCACGCGCTGCGCTCGAGTCGTCGAGCTACATGAAGTTTGGCCCGGTCATGAACTTCTTCACGGGCAACATCGGCTACCACCACGTGCACCACCTCAACCACCGCATCCCGTTTTATCGCTTGCCCGAAGCGATGGCGGCGATCCCGGAGTTGCGTAACCCGGTCGGTGTGACCTCGCTGTATCCGCGCGACATCATCGCTTGCTTCAAGCTGAAGCTCTGGGATCCGGAGCAGGGCAAGCTGGTCGGCTTCCCCAAGGCGCAGACCGGCGACGAGAGCAAGCTCGCGAGCGCGTAGCTCGCACTGCTGCCGGGGCGCTTGGGTCGGCAGGTCGCTCTCGGGCTCGGAGAGTGTCCTCGGCACTGCGGCCCACCCAACCGCCCGCTCACTTCGACCAGTTTTCGACGCGCAAGCCAGGCACGCGGCGAAATTCGCGCTGGTTGTTCGACACCAGCGTGAGCTTGCGAGCGACGGCCTGAGCCGCGATCAGAGTGTCGAGCGGGCCAATCGGCGTGCCCGCCCGTTCCAACTTCGCACGGATCGCCGCGTAGCTCGCGGCGTCGGCGGAGACGAAGTCGGCGATCTCGATCGGCTGCAGGAATCTTTCGAGCAGGCGCAAGGTCTTTGCAGCCGAGGCACTCTTGGCCGCGCCAGTGCGCAACTCGGCCTCGGTGATGACGCTCACACCTACGTCCGCCGGACTGTGGGCGAGCAAGTTCTGGAGCACGGCTTCGTCCTGTTTCAGCGCATAAATGCAGGTGTCCGTGTCGAGCAAGAATCTCATCGCAGGCGCTCGCGCCGCTCGAGGGTACCTTGCGGCGGGCGCACGAAGTCGTCACCTATTCCACGGAACGACTCGACGTAGTCCTCCGGCCAGGCATCGACCGGCTCGATGATCAGGGCGTTGCCCTGGCGCCGTATGACGACACTCTCGCCCGCGAAACGATATTGCTTGGGCAGGCGTACCGCCTGACTGCGCCCCGACCAGAACACTTTGGCTTTCGTCCCTCGCATGGCACGACTCCTTGCTATATATCGTTGGTATATAGCATCGAGCTCCGGCTTGGGCAATCGACTCTGCTCAGTGGCCCACGTGGCTTTTGCCGCCGTCGCTCGCGGTAGGCAGCGGTCTTCAGCTTCAGCGCGAGCTGGCGCTAACGCAGGGCAACCCCCGAAGCCGCGCGGATCGGGTCGTGCCGCCGCCCGCCGCTACGCGTCACTCACAGACAGCTCACCGAAGCTGCGGGGCTCTGATGCCCGGATCGAACGTCAGGAGCGAGAAGCCTGCCGTCCCGAGTGCCACGCCGGCGCTGGTTGCCGCCAATCCGCCGCTCATCACCGACGAATCGAATGAGGCACCGATCAGCGCGCCCCCGGCGACATTGCGCGCAAAGATCGTTCCGTACTCGCCGGCACTGCGTACCTCTCGGTCGCTCGAAAACGAGTCATACGCCAGAGCGCCCACAACTTGCCCGAAGCCCCAGACAGCTCCCAAGGCGGTCCCCATCACGGTGGCGCTGTGGCCATCCCGATCGCCGTACACCGTGGGGTTGCCCTGTGCGTACAGATACCGGTGCAGCGACGGCGGCGTCCCCTGCTGCCCCAGATACGAATCCTGCGTCGTAAACCGCGCCGTCTCCGGGTCGTAGAACCGCGCTCCGAAGTAGATGAGGCCCGTGTTCTTGTCGTGTTCCTTGCCCGTGAAGATGCGGCGGTTGTCGCCGGTGCCGTACTCTCCGCGCTCGTTGCCCCAGGCATCGAGGCGATAGGCTTGTTTGACGGTGCCATCGCTCTTGGTGAGCGCGACTGTGCTGCCCATCGCGTCGTGGTGGTAGTACTGCTCCGGAGCGGGGCGTCTGCGGGGTCGTCCAGGCGCAGCAGGCGGTCGGCGTAGTGGTAGCGCTGCAGCGTGGCGCCGCCGCCGGCGGCGCGCTCCTCGATGACAGCGGACTCGTCGTAGAAGTACTCGCGGTCCACACGGTCGCTGTGGAGGTTGCGCACGCGCAGGCCGCTGGCGTTGTAGTCGTAGCTGCCAACCAGCGTGCCGCTCACGGCGGCGCTGCTCGCGGTCGCGCAGCTCGGCAACGACGACGCATCCGTGCGGGTGGCTTCGACCACCTGGTCGCGGGCGTCGTAGCGGTAGAAGAGCGCGTTACTCGTGTCGGCGCTGTCCGAGCGCCACAGCGTGTTGCCGTTGCTGTCGTAGCAGTACCCGACCTGCCGGCTGTATGACGTGGGGTCCGGCGTCGCGGCCGTCAGGGTCGTGACGTCGCGCACCCACTGCAGACGGTTCTGGGTTCGCGGCCCGGCTTCATGCGCAAATCTCAGTCTCTTCTTTGGCGGGCGCTCATCTACAAGGTCTCGATCGCCGATCGTTTCGCGACTCTGGCGCAACCGCGGCGCGCCTCGGCCGATGGCATCCCAAGCACCGATGCCCTCGCAACTGCACGAAGCCCTGCTCTTCTTGTTCCACAACCGCCCCGAGCTCGCGCCGGAGCTGTTGCGTGACGCGCTCGACGTGCAGCTGCCCCACTACACCGAGGTGCGCATCCGCTCGGAGAGCCTCACCGAGATCCAGCCGGCGGAGTATCGCGCCGATCTCGTCGTGCTCTTGCTCGACGACAAGCCGGTGCTCGGCATCGTGCTCGAGGTGCAACTCACGGCCGATGACCGCAAGCGCTTCGCGTGGCCGGTCTACGCCGTTGGCCTGCGTGCGCGCATCAAGTGTCCGGTCTGCTTGTTCGTCTTCACGCACGACGATGCGGTGGCGCGTTGGTGCGCGCGCCCGATCGATCTCGGCGGTGGAAATCACTTCACGCCGCTCGTGCTCGGGCCCGCTGGCGTGCCCATCGTTACCAGCCCCGCGCAGGCCACGGCCGATCCCGAGCTGGCCGTGTTGTCGGCGATGTCGCACGGATACGGGACCCCAGCAACCGCAGCACAAATCGCCGCGGCCGCGATGGCCGCAAGCGCCGGGCTCGACCCCGACCGGGCGGGGTTGTATGTTGATCTGGTCTTCGCCGCACTCGGCCCAGCCGCACGGGAGGCACTGCAAGCCATGGATCCAGCCAAGTACCAATACCAGAGCGACTTCGCCAAGCACTACGTCGCCAAGGGCAAGGCCGAGGGCAAAGCTGAAGGCAAGGCCGAAGGCAAAGTTGAAGGCAAAGCCGATATCGTTCTGAAGCAGCTTGCGCTCAAGTTCGGCGCACTGACAGCCAGCACGAAGAAGCGCGTCGCAGCCGCCAGCGCGACCGAGTTGGATGGCATCGCCGAGCGCGTGTTGAGCGCGAAGACGTTGCGTGAGGCGTTCGGCGCGAAAGCGAAGGCGGCGAAGAAGAAGCGCTGAGGTGCCCTCCGATCTTCCAGTCCCCGCACGGCGCGTGCTAGCCACGTGCCGCTGTGCCCGCCGTTGCCGCATCCTCTGCTCGCCGCTCGTACGATCACCGCCTGCGCCTGTTGGTCGCGCAGGGCGGCCGGCCTCCGGTCGCGCTCGACGTGCCGCGCTCGACCCGCCACTCGTGGCGCACGCGCAAGATGCCAGAGGTCGTCTCGTGCCGGAGCTTCTCGCTCACCGAGCAGGAGCTCCAGCGCGACATCTCGTCTCCGACTCCGGCTCCGAGAACATAGCCGCGGACGTCGCAGACGTGTTGCGCGGCCAACAGATCGCTCACATCCTCGCCCAGGTCGACGTGACCTACTCCAACTCCATGATCGAGTCGTTCTGGAGATCGCTCAAGCATCAGTGGCTCTACCTCCACTCGCTCGACTCCATCACGGCGGTGCGCAGACTCGTCGCCTTCTTCGTCACGCAACACAACACCGTGATGCCGCACGCAGCCTTCGATGGCCAGACGCCCGACGAAATGTTCCGTGGCACCGGCGCTGGCGTGCCTGCGCAGCTGACGGCGGCACGCGTGAGCGCGCGAGAGGCGCGACTTGCGCACAACCGCTCGCGTGACTACGGTGCGTGCGACTCGACTGCGCGGTCGACGTCGCCGCCGCTTGCGCATCACTCACCGCCCAGGTAGACCAGCGCCGGCATCAGGATTCCTCAGTGATTTCCTGCGTGCCGCAAATGCGGACGCCAAAGTGCGGGAGATCATGATTCGTAGCTGGGTCCTGATTCGTAGCTGGGTGAACGAGCACCGACATCAGGATTCCTTGGTGCTTTCCTCGGTGTCGAAACGCAGGTGCCGAGATGCGGAAGGTCATGATTCCTAGTTGGGCGACCAGAGAACGACTTCGAACGCGTCACCGCAGAAATGCCTCTACTTTCGTCAAGTAGCGCAGCACCACTTCCTCGCCGCCGTCGGTGTTCATCACTTCCAGAACCGACCGGTGGCCCAGCACGGGGACAGCGGTGGCGACCCACTCCTCGGAATCCCGTGGATGAAGCTCTCGGATCCGGGATTGCATCCCGGCCGGAACATCGGCAAACGAACGATAGGTTGTCCGCATACGTTCACGGTGCAAATTGTACGAGGTTGGAGGCGCCAGCGTTTCTTGCTGACGGGACAAGCATCCCCGAATATCGGCCACGCGCGAAGTCGCCGAGTGCATTCGTCATCAGATAGCTATTCGATGTCAACTGCTCTAGTCGAATTCCTAGCTGCTCGCGCACGGCGGGGTTCGTGAGATCCAGCACGTTTTGTAGCTTGACCTCTCGCGTCAACATCTTCACGTCTGCGGGACTGATGCCGTAGTGCGCCAACTCGGCGAGTACGGCCGTCTCCGAAGTGCCCGGAAGAACAGCGAGGGGGTGACGCAGTTGTCATCCGCAAGTAGAAATGTCCGGTGATTGCCTCAAGTAGAAATGTCCGGTGGTCAGGCGTTCAGGCGGGCAGCGCGGCGGCTTGTGCTTGCCGAGCACGAAGCAGGCGTTGGTCTCGCTTGGTGAGGCTGCCGGATTGGAGCGTCTTGTCGTCCCGCTCTTGCTGCATCTGTTTGGCGTAGTGCAGAGCAGCGCCCAAGAGCTTGTTTTCGACGATGGCCGCCTGGTGCACGTGTCCTTGCTTGTGGAAGGCGCGCGCTGACAGCTGGTGGCCGTCGTGGACGATGCTGACCTCGCCGTCCTCGGTCTCGTAGACAGTCACATGCTTGCCCATTGCGCGACGGGCTGCATCGGACGGCTCGAGGATGTACATGACGCGTTTGTAGTGAAGCGTCAGCGAGCGCGTGACCTTGCGATTCTCCTGCCACGTGAAGACCTTCTGCAGGGTTTCATCGGGTCGCACGGGGCGGTGCGCGTCGTGAGGATTGAGGGCAGGGCGCGCGAAGCGTTTGTTGAAGTCCTCGATGAACTCACTGGCGAAGCTGTTGGCGGCATCGATGCTCGAGATGTTCGCCAGCCGAAGCTCCTTGACCAGGCGGTCCTGCAACGTCGAGTTGGCTCGCTCGACGCGCCCCTTGGCCTGCGGCGTGTTGGCGCACATCGTGTCGATGTTCAGCTCGCCCATCGCTCGACCAAACTGCGTGTAGCCGTCGCCTGACGCGGGCTGCTTGGCGTTGACGCGGAAGACGCTGGCCTTGTCGCTGTAGAACGCCGCCGCGCGGCGGGGCCAGCGTTAGTGCGGGCGTGATGCCGACTATCGCCCGAAAATGCTTCTTCGGAAAGCCAAGGTTGAAGTCGCTCTGCAAGATTCCCTTCACGGCCTGTTCCTCGTCTTTGAACGGCGGATGATGGATCGCGAGAACGCTGCGCACGTCCGCGTCCGCGGCAGCCTCGACCAGCATCTGGCGGATAGCCCGCACTAACGCTTGGCCCCTCCGCGCGGCGGATTCGCGCACGGCGTTGGGCAGTGACGGTTTCGTGCCGGAGGTCGCGAGCGATCACTCTCCTGATCGGTGCGCGCTAGCTCGTGTGCACCGCTGCGTCGCTCGGCGGGGTGTGAACCATTCCGGCGAAGCAGATGTCTGCGCCTTCCGCGGGGCGCTACAACTGAACGCTACCAGCTGGCTCGTGCTGCAGCTGGCGCACACCAAGAGCACGCAGCCATGCTCAAGCAGCCCGCAGGTATATCTTCCGTCAACTCGATGCGGGGCGCGGTTTATCTGGCTTACGCGCTTGATGGACGCTACTGGCGATTGAGCGTGTTGGGAGGGCGGGTCGCTCCCGGGCTCGTTTCGCAGGGCCAAGGCGCATCTTGCAAAGCTGTGGCGGCGGTGCCGAGGACACTCTCCCGAGCCTGGGAGCGACCCGCCCTCCCAACACGCCCCGGCAGGTCGCGATGAATGCACAGTCGTGCACGCCGCGGGCGCACGGCTCAATGCCCGCCGCGCAGCGCGCGCTCGCCAGCGTGGCGTACCCATGCGCCGGTCAACGCGAAGAAGCCGGCGCACAGTGCGTAGCCCGCGGCCCACGTCGGGCCGCTCGCCCAGCCGATCTGGTAGACCGCGCCCGCGGCGCTCAGCCGTCCTGCGTGGATGAAGCCGAAGAATGAGAGCGCTGCGCCGATCAGCATGAAGCGCGCGGCGCTGCCGAAGTTGCGATCGATGAGATGCGCGCTCGCACCTGCCCAGATCAGGCAGGTGAGCATGAACCCCTGCGAGAGCGCGGTCAGGCCTGCGAGGTGAAGCCCTGCGCCCATGAATGCTTCCGGATTTCCGAGCACGCGGTCGGCGAAGCCGAGGTCGTGCAGCACGTTGCCAGCTGCGCCCAACGTCTGCGTGAGGATGAGCACGCCCCAGCCTGCGATCGCAGGAAACAAGCCCAGTGCGACCGCTGGCGCGTGCTCGCGCTTGCAGGCTTGAAAGGCTTGCGCGGTGATCACGATGCCGATCCACAGCACGATCGCCATGCCGGCCTCGATTGGGATCACCGCCGAGATGGCGTGCGACAGCCCGAGCAAGGCGACGACGCAGAAAAACACACCGTTGAGCACGGAGTAGCCTGCGCGCGCGCCCAGCGCCTTCCAGCCCGGGTGCCCGATGTAGATGGTGGTTGGGAAGCAGGAGCCAAACGCCGCCGCGACGAGCGAGCCGATGCCGTTCATCGTGAGGCTGGGAGCCGTGGGGTAGTTGTCGCCCGCGGCCTCGGCCGATTCGAGGTTCTGCAGCGAGCCGAGCACGTTGAACAGGCCCATCGGCACGATCACCGGCACGAGAAACTGCAGCGTGAGTGGATGGCGCAGCCCCGCGAGCAAGTCGGAGAGCACGAGCCCGGGCGGATAGAACCCGAGAGTGTGCAGCGCCGGGCCGATCGCTGCAGCTGACACCGGCGTGCGTGCACCGGGCACCAGCGTGGCGAGCCAGGCGAGCGCGCTGCCCGAGAGCACCGCCCACGCGCCGCCGGGGATGCGTAGCGGCAGCGAGACACCCGAGAAGTAGGTGGTGAGGATCACGCCGAGCGGCAGCAGAGCGACCAGGGGCATCTCGAAGGTGCGCACAGCGAAGTCGATCGCGATGAACGAGATGGCGATGCCCGCGAGCGTGGACAGCAGCGCTGCCCGCGGCGTGGAGCGACGCACCCACTCGCCGACGCTGGCGCCGCCGAGCTCGATCGCGCCGCACAGAAAGCACGCCGCAAGTCCGATGCGCCAGGCCGTGAGCGCGGCTTCTTGGGGGCTCGCACCTGCGCTCAGCGCGGCGAGCTTCGCCGGCAGCATCACCAGAAACACGTACGCGAAGAGCGAGACGGTGTTGATGCCGTAGGGCAGGGCGGTCACGTCGTTGCGGCCGGTCTGCGCCGAGAGGCGGTGCGCCTGAAGCGCATAGAACACGTTGCCGACCACGATGCTCAGCGCCGCGCCGGGCAGCACGCGCCGCAAGAGCAGTGACGTGTCGAAGCCGAGCACCGCGCTGCACAGGCTCAGGATCAGCAGGAACTGGATCAGGTTGTCGACGGCCAGGCCGAAGAAGCCGTCGAGGTCTCCGGCCACGAAGAACGCCTGGGGTGCGTGTCCGCCTGGCTTTCTGTCCATGCCCGGGACTTTACACCGAGGCCGCGCTCGTGGCGGATGGCCATTGCGGCTTGCACGCTCGCGCTGCGCTGTGTCAAACGGCTGATGGGTTCCGGTGGTCGTGGGTTAGGCTCGGTTCGAGATGTTTGGAGACGGCGTTTCGGAGCAGCGAGCCAGGCGCGCACAGGTGGCGTTCTTTGGTTTGTCGCTGGCGCTGCACATCGTGCTGTTTCTGGGCGTGGCGCGGCGGGCGGAGGTCGACGACAAGCCGCTGTTCCATCTGCCTACCAGCGTCGAGTTCGGCGTCTCGGAGCAGGAGCCCGGTGGCGGCGAGAAGGGTCCGGCGCCACCCGCGCCCGCGCCCGCGGTCCCGAGGCCCGCGGCCAAGGCGCACAAGGCCATCGTCAAGAGCGAGGCGATCACGATCCCCGTCGATGCGGGCACGCCCGATGGCCCGGCGGACGCGGCGGCGAGCGACGCCTCGGCCGTGGCCGCGCGCAGCGGCGACGGCGGTGAGCCCGAGGACGAGCTCGCCGAGGGGCCGTTCGGTGGCGGTGATGGCGACGGCACGGGTGGCGGGCCTGGCGGCGATGGCAGCGGTGCCTACGCACCCAAGGGCGCCACGATCGCGCTCAACGTCGATCTCGAGCGCGTGCGCCAGAGCGCGCTCACGCTGGAGACCGAGGCACTGCTCGGGATCATCCCGCAGTGGGAGCTGCTGCTCGCGGGCTCGGGCCTCGATTCGAGCAAGGACTTGACGCGCGTGTTCGTGGCATCACCCAACCTCGAGCGTTCCAGCTTGGTGGTGTCTGCGCGGCACGGGCTGTCGCGCGCGCGCATCGACGAGGCCGTTGCCCGACTCGCGGCGGAACGCGGGCAGAAGGCCCCGTGGGCCACGGTGCGCGGCTTCGCGGTGGCGCCGTGGTGGAATCGCGGGCCCACTAAGCGGGTGATCGCTCTCACGGCCGATGACCAGCTCACGATCACGCGCACCGAAGATCTCAAGCGTGTGCTGTCGGTCGCGCGAGCGCTCGCCAAGGCGCGCGTGCGCGAGGGCTGGAAGCAAGAAGAGGTGAACAAGCAAGGCGGCTTGCTCGCCATGCAAGAGGACGAGGCCGTGGCGTTGTGGGTCGAGGGCGTGCGGCGCTACGTGCCCACGGGCGAGGCAGCCGTACCCCTGTCGTTACGCATGTCGGTGCATCGCGTCGACCAGTTCCACACCGAGCTGCGTGCAACGGGGCGTTACGAATCGGTCGAGCAGGCGCAGGCCGCGCTCGAAGCCATCGAGGCTCTGCGCAAGCAGCTCATCGACAACCCCCGGGTGATGTTCCTGGGGCTGCAGAACGCGGTGCAGCTCGCGACCCTCGAACAGGACAAGCAGAGCGTGGTGTTACGCATGACGCTCACGCTGCACCAGACCCGCTATCTGCTGCAGTACGTGAGCGCCGTGCTCAAGCCGCGCGACGCGGCCGCCGCCGCGCCCTAGGAGCTGTCGCTAGAGGTAGAGGAAGAGCTGGATGCCCGAGCCGAGCAGCTTGCTCAGATCCATGGCGTTGGTGCCGAAGCCGAAGTGGCTGACCGTGATGCCCGCGCCGCCGCCGCTCGCGTCCTGCTCGGCGTTGCGGCTCTCGTAGTCGAGACCGGCACGCACGGTGATCTGCAGCGTGGCCTGCGGGATGTCGAGCACCTGCAGGTGCCACTCGGCACCGGCGCGCACACCCAGGCCGAAGAGAAAGCCATGCAGCAGCACGTCGTCCGTAGTGCTCGATGCGCTCGCGCCCTGGTCGATGCCGTTCGACAGGCCGATGTTGAGCTCGGGGATGATCAGCGCGTTGTAGTGACCGCCGTGGTACACGGACACGGGGATGCCGCCGTGGGCGACCACCGCGAACGCGCCGGGGCCGGGCCGCTTCACGTCGGTGGCACCCGGCGCATAGCCCCGGCCACCATCGCTCGTGAAGCCGAAGCCCAGGCCCGCTTCGATGCCGTATTGCTCCGTCAGCCAGCGGCGCACGCCGATCACCGGGGCGCTGACGCTGTCGGTCGCCGCGCCGCCCGTGGCCATGGCGGACGAGCCGACCGGCACGCCCGTGATCCCGAAGTAGCCGATGCTCCAGTGGTTGATGATTTGATCGTGATCGCTGGGCTTGCCGAAGAGCGGGTTGCCACCGGTCGTCGGTTGTTCGATCGGCGCGCCGAGGGCGCTGGTGTCCGTGGCGGCTGCGGCCTCGGCGGTGGGTGCTGCGGGCGCTGGAGCAGGCGCGGGCGCTGCCGCAGGTGCCGGTGCGGGAGCAGGCGCCAGTGCGGGAGCAGGCTGCAGTGCGTAGGGCTGCGAATACGCCTGCGGTGCGGGTGCCGGTGCAGGCGCCGGTGCGGGCTGATAGCTGTACGCGGGCGCCGGTGCCGGAGCTGGCGCGGGCGCTGGTGCTGGTGCCGCTGACGGCGGCGGCGGATAGGCAGGCCGTAGCTGCGCGTCGGCGACGCTCACCGTCACAAGGGCTCCAAGGCAAGCCATGCCCATCGTGCTCAAAGTGCTTCGAAGCAGATCAAATCGCATGTCCGGCTCTCCCGTGGCGCGCGGTTCGTCGCGCGCATTGTTGCGAAAATCCCTACGAAAACTGCCCAGCGAGCGTCAGCTACGGCGCCCGCAAAGTCAATTCATCGGCGCGTGTCGTGCTCCGTGGGCTCACGGCAGGAACGTCAGACCGCCACCGATGAAGAAGCTCTTGGTGGTCTTGAGGCCCTGGTCCGAGCAGAAGCGCGACTTGTCGTCGTGGTAGCAGAGCTGCGTTGGCATCCAGAAGGTGAGTGCCATCGCGAGGTCGATGCCCATGCCCTTGGTGATGAAGAAAGTGGCACCCAGCTCGATGGGCACGTTCACGGTCTGCAGCGTCATGACCTGGCTCACGCCGGCCTTCTGCATGCCGATCTGCGTCGCGAGCGTGGTGGTGCTCGCTGCGAGCAAGCGCGTGGGATCGAGGGGCTTGGCATCGAGCAGCGCGCCCGACAATGCCACGGGTTGGACACCGGAGCCCGCCCACACGTCGAACGTGAGCGGATGGCGCTTGTGCTGCGTGTGCACGCGCAAGTACGCGCCGGGGTAGGCCTCGATCACGGCCTTGGTGCCCTTGGTGGAGAAGTCGGCCGACAGGTTGATCAGCTGGACGCCAAAGCTCAGGAACCACGGCACGCGCGCGCCCAACGTGAGCTGCGCAGCGGGCCCACCGCTGGTGCCTGCGAGGCCCTTGTCGAGCCACATCAGGTAAGCACCGTTGAGCGCCATCTCGAAGCCGGTGGCGTTCTTGCCCTCGTCTGGCAAACGGCCTTCTTCACGGGCTTGCGCGGCGGCCTCGATGTCTGCCTGTGATGGTGCCTTGGGCTTGGTCTCGGCCACGGGCGGAGGCGGTGGTGCAGCTGGCGGCGGCGGCTCGGCCGCGGGTGGAGGCGGCGGCGGAGGCGGCGGCGGGGCCAGCACCACCGGCTCCGGCGTAGGCACAGGCAGCGGCGCGACGACCGGCGGCGGAGCCGGCGCGACCTCCATCTGCACGCGCACACGCTTGAAGCTGCGCTTGGGCATGTCGGCTTCGAACGCGTACTCCACGTAGCCGTCGAGCTTGGTGCGCAAGAGCACGTGGCCCTCGGTGACGTAGACGAAGCCCGCGAGCGGCAGCGTGCCGACCTCGCGATCGTTCACGATGATCTTCGCGCCCGGATACGGACCGCCGACCTCGAGCTTCGCCATCTGGCGCGTCTGCTTCATGATCCGCTGCTGCGCCTTGCGCAGCATCTTCTTGTTCTCGCGGATCCAGTGGTCCTTCTTGGCCTTGAGCGCTTCGTTGATGTGCACCTCGGCCGAGCCCAGGTCGCCCACGCTCTCTTCCGCCAGGCCCTGCTGTGCTTCACCGCGCGGCGTGCCGGAGATCTGCTGCGCCTGGTTGAACTTCACGAGCGCCGCGGCGGCATCACCCTGCGTGCGCAGCACCATGCCTTCGTCGACCAGGAGCGCCGCTTGCTCCGCGGGCGGCAACGTGGGCTTGCGCAGGTTGATCTCGAGCGTGTAGCGACCGCTCTGAGCGTCGATCGTCTGGCTGTAGGGATCGTAGCCATCGGCCGTGATCTCGATCGTGTGCTGGCCGGGCAGCATCCACAGCTCGTTGTCCTTCTGCGCGGCGGGGTGGCCGTCGATGCGGATCGCGGCGCTGCTGGGCGAGACCTTGACTGCGAAGCGGCCGATCGAGCTCTTGATGCGCTCGATCTCCGCCTTGACCGCCTGGATAGTGGACGCTTCCTTCGCGGGATCGGCGTAGCTGACATACGCCTCGAACGCCTCGAGCGCCTTGCTCGGCTGGCTCAATCCGTTGTACGCGAGCGCGAGGTTGTAAAGCGCCATCGGCACTTGTTGCAGCTGATACGACGCGTTGAGCTCCACCACCGCCTCGTCGTAGCGACCGGCATTGAGCGCGCTCAGACCCTTGTCGAAACGATCCTGAGCGCTCTGCGCGTGCGCCGGTGCGGCGCTTCCGAGCAGCAAGCCAGTCAGCGCGACGGCAAGCGCGACGGCGAGGCAGGCGCAGTGGCACAAGCCCCGCACCGGGCGGCTCGGTCGCAAGTTGAGCAGGCAATTCCAAGCTCGCATGGCAGTTCTATCCCTTTGCTGGGTGCCCCAGGGCTCACATAAACCACATGCTCACACACGCGGCTACTGCGAGAAAGAAAAGGCCACAGCGAACGCAAGCGCGGGCCAATCGGTGCCTAACGGAATATCAAATCGGCGGTCAGGCGCGCAAGCAGTGGCACAGCCGGCAGCACACCGTGGCCACAAAAAAGCAAGAGCCCGGCAGCGCGTTGGCGGCCGGGCTCTTGGCTCGTGTCGGCGCTTGCGCGCCGATTCAGTCGCGGAAGGGTTCAGCCGCCGTCGGCCGTGCCGCCGTCGTTGCCGGCGGAGCCGCACTTCTTGGCCGTTGTGCCCGTGAGTATGCTGATGTCGAAGCAGCCCGTGCCGAACGTGCTGCCGTCGATGCCGCAGGTACCGGCCGTGGTGCAGCAGCCGGACAGGGCGTTGCCTTGGAAGGTCTGGTCACAGCTTGCGTCGTGCGGAGGTGGCACCTTGCAGGCGCCGCCGGCGACTGAACCGCAGCTCACCGTGGCCGGATCCGCGCAACACGGCGCGGCTGGGTTGCGGCCGAGCATCTGCGCAGCCATGACCGTTTGGTCGGAAACCGCGCACATGCCGGTGCCGCACGTTACTGGCGGTGGCACCACGATGGTGGAGGCGTCGCCTTTGGTCGCCGCGTCCACGCCAGACCCGCTCCCGCTGTCGTGGTTGCCGGTCGAGCCGCCACTGTCCTTCGTCACACTCGCGTCGGGCACCACGCTGCTGCTCGACTTCTTGTTCGAACCACATGCACCGAGCGCAAGACCGAGCACCAACACTCCCAGAGCCAACGTCTT
>DASVHQ010000053.1:0-2281 GCA_036382515.1 Polyangiales bacterium
TGCGTGTATCTGCACAAGCCGCTCTTGTCGGTGCCAGTGCGCGGGCAACTCGAGCAAGTCATCAACGGCCGCTACCTGCAGCGCGAAGGCTATGGACGCGCGGCCGAGCACATCGAGGGGCCGACGCTACGCGCCTTCCTCGCGGCTCTACCCGCCTGCGAAGAGCGCCTGGCGAGCTACCGACAGGACGGCAACGAAGTGTTGTTCTCCGCGTTGACGCGCGAGCTCGACAGGGCCGCGGCCGGCGTATGATGGGAGCTTGCGGCCACAGCGCCGCGCGAGGCCGCGCCGCCACCGAACGCGCAGCGACGCCCCAAAAGGTGCGAGCCAGATGAACCGACGCCGAAAATTCTGGGGCTGGGGCTACGAAGGCGCTGGCCCCGACGCGGCGAGCACCGCGCAGCTTCGCGAGCTGGTGCGTGCCTCCTTTCAGGGCGCCGAGCTGCGTGACGTGACGCCGCCGCGCATCGAGGAGATCATGCTACGTGCGCCGCGCATCTCGGTCCCGGCGGCGCTCGCGCCGCTCTGCACGGCCGACCCTTACGAGCGCGCAGGCCACACCTACGGCAAGGCCTTTCGCGATCTGCTGCGTGCGCTCGACCGCAACTTCGAGAATGCCCCCGATCTCGTGGCCTATCCGCGCAGCGAAGCAGACGTGGTGGCCTTGCTCGATCACTGCGAGACCGCGCGCATCGCAGCCATTCCGTACGGCGGTGGCTCGAGCGTGGTCGGAGGCGTCGAGGCGCGCATCGGTGACGGCCACTGCGGCGCGTTGTCGATCGATCTCGGCAAGCTCGATCAGCTGCTCGAGGTCGATCGCGCGTCGCGTGCGGTGCGCTTTCAGGCCGGCGTGCTCGGGCCCGCGCTCGAAGCACAGCTGAAGCCGCATGGCTACACGCTGCGGCATTTTCCGCAGTCGTTCGAGCTGTCGACGCTGGGCGGCTGGATCGCGACGCGCGCGGGCGGGCACTTCGCCACGCTCTACACCCACATCGATGATCTCGTGGAGTCGATGCGCGTGGTGACGCCGCGAGGAACGCTGGAAACGCGGCGCTTGCCTGGCTCCGGCGCCGGACCGAGTCCCGACCGGCTCTTCCTCGGCTCGGAAGGCACGCTCGGTGTGATCACCGAAGCCTGGATGCGCGTGCAAGAACGTCCGCGCTTTCGTGCCTCGGCCTCGGTGACCTTCCGCGACTTCCGCGCCGGAGCGCAGGCCGTGCGCGCGCTCTCGCAAGCGGGTCTGTACCCGAGCAACTGCCGCCTGCTCGATCCAGTGGAAGCGCTGATCTCGGGCGCAGCCTCCGGGCAAGAGGCGGTGCTGCTGGTCGCGTTCGAATCGGCGGATCATGCGCTCGATGCGTGGATGCAGCGTGCGCTCGAATGCTGCCGTGACCACGGCGGCGCCGTTCCGGAAGGTGCAGGCCAAACGCGAACCAGCGACGATCGTGCGCGCAGCGCGGCCGAAGGCGCGTGGCGCAAGACCTTCCTCGAAGCGCCGTACCTGCGCGACGTGCTCGCGTGCATGGGCATGATCACCGAGACCTTCGAGACGGCAATCACCTGGGACAAGCTCGAGGGCTTCTACGAAGGCGTGGTGGCCGCGACCCGCGATGTCGTCGTGCGACTGTGTGGCAGCGGCTCGGTCGGCTGTCGCTTCACACACGTCTACCCGGATGGCCCCGCGCCCTACTTCACGGTGATCGCACCGGGCAAGCCCGGCGGACGCCTCGCGCAGTGGGACGAGATCAAACGCGCCGCTTCGGATGCGATCCTCTCGCTCGGCGGCACGATCACGCACCACCACGCGGTGGGGCGAGATCACAGGCCCTGGTACGATCGCGAGCGACCGGAGCTGTTCGCGGCGGCCCTGCGCGGCGCCAAGCGCGAGCTCGACCCCGCCAACATCTTGAACCCTGGCGTGCTCTTCGATGTTTAGGCGACGCAGCAGCCAGCGCGTCGCACCCCGAGCGCCGCAGCACGACCCGCGCGCAGCCGGCTACTGCAGCCAGGCCTCGCTGCGCTGCCAGAGCTCGGCGGCGAGCGCGGGATCCTGGGCGAGCGCGCTCGGTGGCTTGAGGCGCGAGTGGTCGTAGTAGAGGCCGGTCTGCGCGCTTAGCTCGGCGGACGTCGCGCAATACAACGTGGTCGCCGCGCCTTGCTCCGGTGAGAGCAGGTTGTGCGTCACGAGCCAGCGGAAAGGCCACGGCACCGAGCGCCAGACGTCGGTGGCTACAACGCCAGGGTGCAGGCTGTAGGTGGTCACGCCGCTGCCTTGCAGGCG
>DASVHQ010000054.1:0-2614 GCA_036382515.1 Polyangiales bacterium
GCGAGCTGTGTGTGTTGGCCGAGCGGCATCGGTTGGTCCTGCATCCGGTGATCGACTGCTCACCACTGTTGCGCGCCTACCAGACCGCCTGCATCGCTGCGGAGGTGCTCGCGGCGGAGACGCGCAAGCCCTTTCGTGTGGTGCAGCATGCCGCCCTGTGCGAACGCAGTCTCGGCGCGGCTGCGAACCTCACGGTCGCGCAGATCGATCAGATCCTCGCACGTGATTCACGGTACGGGCGTCCGCCGCCGCAGTGGCGGTACGTGCCCACGTTCGAGCTGCCGTTCCCGGGTGCCGAATCGCTGGTGTTCGCGGGCAAACGCGTGGCCGAGCACCTGCGCAACACGGCGCTCGCGCTCGCATCCAAGAGTCGCGCCGAGACGCTCAAGCTGATTGTCGGCCACGGCGGCGCCTTGCGCTATGCCGCGTGTGAGCTCGGCGTGCTCGAGCTGGCGCGCGCGCCGCAGCTGTCGATGGACCACGGCCGGCCGGTGCTGATCGAGCGCCTCACGGCAGGGTCGTGGACGCATCTCGACGGGTCGTGGAAAGAGCGCAGTCCAACAGCCAAGGTCGCCGCCGATGTCGCTGTTTGAGCAAGCTTCATTGGACTCCGCACAGGAGTCCTGGTCCGACATCGCTCCGCGCTCACCGCGCAAAGCGACCGACGCAAGGTTCGTGCCGCACTACGCTGGCGCGCATCTCGTCGGCGGGTACTTGCCACAGCGCGCCGAGCCCTGGCTCGGACCGCGCGCGCGGGCGCACGCAGAGTCGTACGCCCATGCCGGGCAGGTCAGCATCGAAGACCTCGACCAGTACGCGAGCCACAAGCTCTGGACGTGGCCTGGCGCGCACGTGGTGTTCGTGAGTGACTTGCATGCAGACGCGGATGCCTTCTGTCGCAGCTTGGTCGCTTCGGGGGCAGTGGAGAAGACCCGCGCAGGCGACGCACAGCTGCGGCTCACCGAGTCGGGCCGCGAAGCCACGTTCGTGATCGGCGGCGACTGCTTCGACAAGGGACCAAGCAGCCTGCGCTTGCTGCGCATGCTCCAGACGCTGATGGCGACCGGTGCGCGTGTCCGCATCCTGGCCGGCAACCACGACCTGCACGCACTGCTGGGCGTGTCTGCCGCCGGAGAATCCCAACCGTTGCTCGCGCACCTCTTCGTGCGCATGGGCGTGAAGCTCGTGCCGCTGTTGCGTGAGCTCGTCGAGAGCTATCGCCTCGACACGGCTGCAACCTCGAGTCTGGCAGAAGAGAATCGGCTGTGCCGAGAACTCTTCCCGCAGGAGGCCTGGTATCGCGACTTTCCGCAAGCCGCCGGCGGCCTGCTCTCCGGCAAGAAGATCGAGCACGAGCTGGTGCGCATCCGCGAGAAGACGCGCGCGTTCGAGGCGGCCTGCGCCAAGGCGAAGCTGTCGCTTGCGCAGGTCATGCTGGCGATTGCGAAGTTCAAGGAGCTCTTCCTCACACCCGGCGGCGAATTCCATTGGTACTTCTCGCGCATGGAGCTGGCGCACCGCTGCGGCTCGGTGCTCTTCATGCACGCCGGCGTTGATGATCAAGTCGCGGCTCAGCTACACGGCGCTGGGGTCGAGGCGCTCAACCTCGACTTCCGTCGCTTGCTGACCGAACGGAAGCTTTTTGAGCTGTATCACGGCCCGGTGGGCAACGTGTTTCGAACGAAGTACCGCGACGGGGACTTCGAGCTGAGCGAACGCGGTGTGCAGCTGCTGCACGGTGCGGGCATTCACGGCCTCGTCCACGGTCACCGCAACCTGCGCCGTGGTCAGCGCATGATCCTGCGCAATGGCATGCTCAATTTCGAGTGTGATGCTAGCGTCGACTGCAACACGCGCGCACAACAGTGTCTCGCAGGCGCGGGCGGCGCAGCCACGGTGTTCTCCCCGGACGGCGTGGTCATGGGCATCAGCACGGACCACCCACGCGTGAAAGTGTTCGACCCGGCACAACACTGTCGCTTGATGACCCTGGTCTAGCCGCTCGCCGTTCGAGCGCTCACGACGGAGCCCACAAATGTCACAGGCACAACCGAAGCGCGTGATGGCAAGTGTCAATGATCCTCCGACGCGGGACGACGAGGTCGATCCGGGGGACGACAAGGCCCCGATGAAGCTAGCCTTCGAAGGCTCGCTGTCGTTGCCCGAAGCCGTGGCGTACTTCGAGGGCGTGTTGTCGGGCTTGAAGAGCGGAACGCTGCGCTTTCGCCGGGGTCACGAGTCGATCACGCTCGAGCCTGCTCCGCACGTGGAGATCGAGGTGAAGGCGAGCCGCAAGGGTCGCAAAGAAAAGGTCTCGTTCGAGCTGCGCTGGAGTTCCCTGTGCGAGAAGGATCTGGAGATCGGCTGAGCACCTCGGCGTGCAGTCACCAAGCTTGCGCCGGTTGGTTGGGAAACTACGTTCTCGAGAGGTCGTACCATGATTTTTGAGCATCCCACGCGGCTCGATCGGTTGATGCAGGTGGTGGCCGAGCATCATCCGATGCATGCCGAGCTGCGTTTGCAGTTCGACGACTTCCACGCGCTCCTGGAGTCGAACTGCGAGGCGCTGATCGAGCGACTGCAGGTCTATTTTCGCCACTATGCGCAGCACAGC
>DASVHQ010000055.1:0-11934 GCA_036382515.1 Polyangiales bacterium
ATCGAAATCGCTGAGGCCGTTTCCGGCGCGCCACCGGGGACGGAGGCCATCGCTTCGTGCCGCCACCAGTGTTGGGGGTCGTAGTCTGCCAGCACCGCCGCCGGGCGCCAACAGATTGCCTGCGCGGCCGTCGCGTGATCCCGTGGTGTACAAGAACTCGATCGTCGATAAACGGCCATGATCTTCCGCTGTTGCAGGCGTGATCGCCTGGGGATCTGGGCCCTGTCCAGCGCCACGGCAGGCATGTCACGCTCGTTGGATGTCGCCGTTGCCGTTGCAGTTTCTCTTGCTGATGGTCGCTGGCTGGATGACGCGCGACCAGCGCGCCGTGATCGAGTACCTGCTCACCGAGCTGGCGGTGCATCGCGAGCTCAACGCCGGCAAACGGCTGCTGTTCACCGACGCGCAACGCAGAAAGCTCGCGCGCGCAGCCAAGAAGCTCAGCCGCAAGACACTGGCCAGCATCGCGTCGCTGGTCACGCCCGATACGCTGCTGCGCTGGTACCGCGCGCTTTTGGCCGCGAAGTACGATGGCAGCGCACTTCGTGGGCCCGGCCGACCTCGCACCGCGCTCGACATCACGCAGCTGGTGCTGCGGATGGCCCGCGACAACGCAGGTTGGGGCTACACGCGCATCTGCGGCGCACTCGCGAACCTCGGCCACCACATCAGCCGAAGCACGGTGAAGAACATCCTGGTAGAGGCTGGTTTCGATCCGGCGCCGGAGCGCAGCAAGGTGATGTCGTGGAGCGCGTTCCTGCGTGCGCATTGGGGCGCCATCGCTGCCATGGACTTCTTCACGGTCGAGGTGCTGACACTGGGTGGCCTGGTGCGCCACCACGTGCTCTTCGTGATCGACCTGGCAACGAGGCGCGTGCAGATCTGCGGCATCACGGTAGACCCCAACGGCGCCTGGATGCAGCAGATGGGGCGCAACCTGACCGACGCGGTGGATGGCTTCCTGCTCAAGCACCGCCATCTCATCATGGATCGAGACCCGGTCTTCACCCGCGACTTTCGGCGCCTTCTCAAGAGCAGCGGTGTAGAGAGCGTGCGGCTGCCTGCGCGCAGTCCAAATTTGAATGCCTACGCGGAAAGGTTCGTGCGTTCCGTGCGCGACGAGTGTTTGTCCAAAGTGATCCCGCTCGGTGAGCAGCATCTGCGCGAGTTACTCCGCGAGTATCTCGCGCATTACCATGCCGAGCGCAATCATCAGGGCCTGGATAACGTGCTCATCGAGCCCGCCAACGACAACCAAGCGGCGATGGGCCCGGTGCTGCGGCGCAAGCGCCTGGGCGCAATGCTGAGCTACTACCATCGCGCCGCGGCCTGATGCACGCTGGACGCTGGCGCGGCGACAACCAGGTCGGGCCGCCGCGCTGTGTACCCGGGCCGAGGTTGTGGTGCGTGCGGTCGATGGCGCCGACGCCGCATCGCGTGCCGTGACGCGCGCGCCAGCCGTGGGCGCGTGCTCCAGCACAGAACCCGGCGTCGGCACTGCTGCGTTGTCGGGGCCCCTGGCGGAAAACCCGCCCTCCGCTGTGCACCCCAAGACCCGGTGAGCACACCCTTCTTGCGACGATCGAGTTTTCGCACCACACGACCATGTCATCGCTCGTGAAAACGCGGTTGTTGCCACCGAGTTTTCATGGTACCTGAATAGCTATGCTGGGGCGCGCCGCCGACCTCGACCGCGTAAATTGGCTGCTTCGTCACTTTCCGGTGGTTGCACTGCTTGGACCTCGGCAAGTGGGCAAGACGACCTTGGCGCGGGCGGTCCGTGCGCCGGGCAAGCTCCTGCATCGCTTCGACCTGGAAAGCAGCGTGGATCTCGCTCGCTTGGCCGACCCGCTGCTGACGCTCGAGCCTCTGCGCGGCCTAGTCGTGCTCGACGAAGTGCAGCGGCGCCCGGATATCTTCAACACGCTGCGTGTGCTGGCAGACCGTCCGAAGCGACCTGCGCGCTATCTGGTGCTCGGCTCTGCGTCCCCCGAGCTCTTGCGTCAAACGTCCGAGACCCTGGCGGGGCGCATCGCTTATCACGAGCTCTCGCCGCTTTCCCTGAGTGACGTTGGCGCTGCGAAATGGTCTCGACTCTGGCGCCGCGGCGGGTTTCCTCGCTCATTTCTTGCAGCCTCTGAAGCGGCCAGCGTGACCTGGCGCCAAGAGTTGATCAGAACCTTTCTGGAACGGGACATTCCGCAGCTAGGGATCCGGATACCAAGCACCACGCTCGATCGCTTTTGGGCGATGCTCGCGCACTATCACGGTCAGACGTGGAACGGCTCGGAGCTGGGGCGTGCGTTCGGCGTGGCAGACACCACGGTGCGCGTCTACTTGGATCTACTCGCGGCCACGTTCATGGTGCGCGTGCTGCCCCCGTGGTTCGAGAACTTGAAGAAGCGCCAGGTCAAGGCGCCCAAAGTGTACATCTCTGACTGCGGCATCTTGCACACGCTGCTTGGCATCGAAGACGCCGCCGGTCTGGAGCGCCATCCGAAGGTGGGTGCGTCATGGGAGGGCTTTGCGCTGGCTCAGACGGTTGCGAGCCTCCGTCTGACGCCCAAGGAATGCTACTTCTGGGCAACCCATCAAGGCGCAGAGCTGGACTTACTGGTCGTGCGCAACGGCAGGAAGCACGGCTTCGAGTTCAAGCGCTCGAGCGCGCCTGCGATCACACCATCGATGAAGATCGCGTTCGCGGATCTCGGGCTTGCCTCACTCACGGTCGTGCACGCCGGAGAAGACACCTTTCCGCTAGGCCCAAAGATCCGCGCCGTGGCCTTGTCGCGTCTGCTCTCGGACGCGAAGCTTCCCGGGTGAGCTGCAGGCCGGTGCTGGCGCTGTGCGATTAGGGGCGAAGGGGGCGCCGGCTGCGGTACCAGCGCAGCAGCGTGTCGGGCGTGACCAGCGGCGCGATGCTGGCCAGTGTCTTGCGGCTGAGCTTCTTGGCTGTGCGCGCGAGCTTTCTGCGTTGCGCGTCGGTGAACAGCAGCCGTTTGCCGGCGTTGAGCTCGCGATGCACCGCCAGCTCGGTGAGCAGGTACTCGATCACGGCGCGCTGGTCGCGCGTCATCCGTTCGAGAAGTGAGCGCAGCGTCGTGCAGGGCATCGGCTACGTGCCGGATGTCTTTGTCAGCTGCAGCGTTCGAGCTTGCGTGGCGCGCTTCGGCGAGAGCTCGACACCGATCGCGTCGAGGCCGTACGCGTTGGCCGTGGCCAGCATGGTTCCGACGCCGCAGAAGGGATCGACCACCGTGCGGCAGCCCGTGTGCGCCAGCAGGAAATCGCAGCTCGCTTCGCAGGCTGCACTGCCCGTGGCCCGCGCCCAGGTCATGCGCCCGAGCGCGGGCAGCACGTCGGCCGAGGCCTGGCGCGTGGCCAGGCGCAGCCCGCGCGAGAAACACAAGAGGTGTGCGTACCCGGGTCGCCCGTAGGTGGCGATCCCGGCGGGCGCGCGGCACACGACTTTGTGCCAGAGCAGCTGCGCACCGGCCTGCCGTGCCCCGAGTTGCACGAGGAAGCTCTTGTCGACCCACACGCCGTCACGCTTCACGTCGGTCTGGAAGAAGATCGACACGGCTTGCTCGTGAGTCGTGCGGCAAACCAGCGCCGCGCTTTCGGTGAACCAAGCTTGCCAGTCGGTGAACGGCAGGCGTAGCTCCGAGCTGTCGGGGAGCGACGTCACCACCGCGTGGTCGGCGGGCAGGCTCGCGGTTCGGAGCCACGCCACGGCGTCGGTCTGGTGAACGATTCGGGTTGGCACTGCGGGCTGATAGCGGGGCGTGACGCGGGACGCAAGTTGGGCGGGCGCGGCTTGGGTGAGTCGAGCTCGCGTGCGTGGTGCAGCTGGTGGTGGACTGATCGGTCGAGCTGGGATGGGTCCTGCGCGCGTTCCGTTCGGGGACCCCTCGGAGCACGCCTTCGCGTGCTCCTCTAGACGTGCAGCACGTCCCCCGTACGGTACGTGCTCGGACCCATCCCAGCTCGACCTCACCAACGCGCGGGCTGCGCGTTCGCGGCATGACTGGTCATGAGACGCGCGCCAGTCGCGACTTCACGACTCGCGGCCCGCGACGTGCCGTCGCGCGCCAGCCACCTCCCCACCGCAACCACCCCTCGCCAAGCCCGGCGCCGCCTTGCCATTTGCAGCCCAGGCGGGTACAGGCACGCGCTGGTTCGCACTGCGGGCCCGCATCCAGCCATGATCTCCACCGAAAAGCTCACACTCGCGTTTGGCGGCCGCATTCTCTTCGAGAACGTCGACGCCAAGTTCTCCCCGGGCAACTGCTACGGACTGATCGGCGCCAACGGCGCCGGCAAGTCCACGTTCCTGCGCTGCCTCTCCGGCGCGCAGGAGCCCAGCTCCGGCACCGTCAGCGTTCCGCCGGGGCTGCGCATCAGCACCCTGCGTCAGGACCACTTCGCCTACAACGACGTGCAGGCACTGCACGCGGTGATCATGGGTCACAAGCGGCTGCACGAAGTGATGGTCGAGAAGGATGCGCTCTACGCCAAGGCCGAGATGAGCGACGCCGACGGTATCCGCGCCGCCGAGCTGGAAGCCGAGTTCGGCGACATGGGCGGCTGGGACGCCGAAGCCAACGCAGCGCAGCTGCTCGGGGCCCTGGGCATCGAGACCGACCGGCAGTCACGCCTGGTGCGCGATCTTTCTGACGGCGAGAAGGTGCGCGTGCTCCTGGCGCAGGCGCTGTTCGGCGACCCCGACATCCTGCTGCTCGACGAGCCCACCAACCACCTGGACGTGGACTCGATCTTGTGGCTCGAGGACTTTCTCTTCGAGTTCAAGAATACCGTGGTGGTGGTGTCGCACGATCGCCATTTTCTCGATCGCGTGTGCACGCACATCGCGGACGTCGACTACCAGAAGGTCACGCTCTACAGCGGCAACTACACCTTCTGGTACGAGACCAGCCAGCTCGTGCTGCGGCAGCGTCAGGAAGCCAATCGCAAGAAGGAAGACCAGATCAAGGAGCTGAAGACCTTCATTCAGCGCTTCAGCGCCAACGCGTCGAAGTCGCGCCAGGCCACCTCGCGCAAGACGCAGCTGGACAAGATCACGCTCGACGACATTCGTCCTTCGTCGCGCAAGTACCCGTACATCGTCTTCAAGCCGCAGAAGGAAGTCGGCAAGGACGTGCTGTTCGTGGAGAACCTGAGCAAGAGCGTCGAGGGCGAGGTGTTGTTCAAGGACCTGCGCTTCACGCTGACGCGCGGCGAGCGCGTGGCCGTGGTGGGCGACGACCGTGCGGTGACGACGCTGCTCGAGATCCTGGCCGGTCGCGAGACGCCGGACAGTGGCGAGGTGCGCTGGGGTCGCTCGGTCGAGCTAGGCTACTTCCCCAAAGACAACGCCAGCTTCTTCAACACCACGCTCAACATCGTGGACTGGCTGCGGCAGTACTCGAAAGATCCCGACGAGAACTTCATCCGTGGCTTTCTCGGTCGCATGTTGTTCAGCGGAGACGAGGCCAAGAAGAGCGTGAGCGTGCTGTCGGGTGGCGAGAAGGTGCGCTGCATGTTCTCGCGCATGATGCTGCAAGATCCCAACGTGCTGATGTTCGACGGCCCGACAAACCATCTCGATCTCGAGTCGATCACGGCGCTCAACAACGGCCTGCTCAAGTACGAGAGCCCGATGATCTTCGCCTCGCACGACGTGAAGTTCGTGCAGTCGCTGGCCAATCGCGTGCTCGAGCTCAACCCTGACGCCTACTTCGACCTCGGGATGACCTACGACGAGTACCTGACGAACGAAGCGCGTCTGGCGCGGCATCACCACTACGCGTCCTGAGCTGGCGCGGCCTGCTGCCGCGCGCGAGCGCGACGTCGCTGCAAGTGTTGTCGGCTGACGCCGACGACACGGTGGCTCGCAGTGACTGCTGCCGATGCTCATCACGCCGAGGTAGGTCACGCTGACGGCGACATGGCTACTGGAGCGTGTTGGGAGGGCGGGTCGCTCCCGGGCTCGTTTCGCAGGCCCAAGGCGCATCTTGCAAAGCCACGGCGGTAGTGCCGAGGACACTCTCCCGAGCCCGGGTGCGACCCGCCCTCCCAACACGCCCCGGCAGGTTGCAACGAATGCACAGCCCAAGCTCGCTGTCCCTCCCTCGGGAGACAAAGCTGCTCAAGCCAACCCACAAGCGCCGCGTCAGGGAGCGTTCGCTGCGTCGTCGCTCGCTGCGGGCTTGGTCGCGGCCGGGGCGGGTGAAGCGCCAACGACGATGGTGCACGGCTTGTCGTCGTACGACACCAGGCCGTCACTCGGCGGGCAAGCGTAGGTACGGCTGACGCCACAGCCTCGCACCTCGTACTGGTTTTCCTTGTAGCCCGCGTCGTACCACTTGCGCGTGCTGACTGCGACCGCGGGACAGTGCAGCTCGGCAGACACCTGCGCGCGCAACACCTGGCGCAGCTCGCCGTAGGCACAGCCGCTGGCGCACGCTGCACCCAGGCACAACGCGACAACACGTTTCGACCAGCCCGACTGTCCAACTCGCATGTCGGGCAGCATGCCAAAGACCGTGGCGCTTGCAAAGCGGCGAGCGCCGGGCCTGCTCACTGCGTGATCGGCGTGCGCTTGCAGTCGAAGGTCACGTCGGTGGGCGTCGGGTAGGCGAGTACCTCGAAGTCGCTGGCCTTGATGCCCTTGAGCGAGCCCGAGTCCAGGCCAACGTCGCTCCACTTCACGGTGCCCAGCGTGTCGGCCTGTCCCATCAGCGGGATTTTTCCGCCGTCGGACATGTACATGCCGTAGGTTTGCAGGGCTTTCGCCACGATTTGCGCGGCGGGGCTGAGCTTCGCCATCCCAGGGTAGGGAGTCTTGAGGCGCAGGTGCGCACCGTACGGCATCGAGCTGATCGGGCCGGTGGTGTTGGTGCCGTGCGTGGCCGGTGGCACGTACTTCTTCTTGCGGATCATCTCGTTGGGGATCGCGAAGCGGATGGCGTGGTGGATGGCACCGGCCTTGACCTCCTCGGCGGTGAAGAGCAGCGGGGCGATCGGGAAGCCCGCCGCATCGGCGCTGGTGCACTGATCACCGCGCCCGTGGCTGTCGTAGACCTTCGAGGTGTCCCAGAGGGCCAGGCAGCCGGCATAGAACGCGCCGGTGGCATCGACGGTGGCGTGGTACAGCTCGTACAGGCGGTGCTCGGCGCGCGCGACCAGCAGGATGTGACAGTCGTCACCCGCGTCGAAGCCCGAGCACTGGTAGCCGGCGTACGTGCTGCGGAAGCTCGAAGCCACGCCGGAGTTGCCTTCCACGGCGCCGCCGACGGGCAAAGGCACCGCGGCCGGGTCGCAGTCGGGATCGGCGTGGAACCCAGGATCGCCCGTCTGCGGGGTGCGCTTCATCGTGCCGGTGGGCACGTCGACCGCGATCAGCGAGAAGTCGATCTGGAACGCATGGCTGGCCCCGCCCCAGCCGTCGCCGCCAGCGTGCGTCATCATCCACGCCGTGATGGCATCGGAGTCGGCGGCCTTCGGGTATTGCGTGGTGTCGTGCACGTCGGTGGACCACGGTGCTTCGGCAGGGAAGTACGTGCCCTGTACCTGGGTGGCCTGTTGCGCAGTGGTTGGTGCGCCGGCGTCCCCGTTGCCGGTGACGTTGCCGCCGGCGTCGGCGTGGCCGTGACTGGGACCGGCGTCGCCGAGCGCACCGTTGCCAGCGCTCGCATCGCTGCTGTTGGCGGCGGTGCTCCCGCTGCTGCCCGCCGCCGCACCACTGCCCGCACTGCTACTTGCACCGCTACCGCCCGCGCTGCCGCCGTTAGCGGCGGTGCCGGTCGTGCCAGGCGCGGCCGCTGGCTTGTGGCTGCAGCCAGCGAGCGTTGCCAGCAGCAGCAGCGTCACGAGCACGGCGAGGCGGTGCGTCTTCATGGTGTTCCCCTTGCGAGAGCCGACAGCTCGCACGATGACACGTGGATCGGACGCAGAAGTCAACGTGCGGCCGGGTGCCACAGGCTAGCGCGTCGCGGCATCCACGCGATCGAGGTACTGGCTCAGGCGCTTGCGCTTGGCGACTTCTTCGGCCTGGAACGCGGTCAGTGGCAGGCGCAGCGAATGCAGGTGCGCAAACAGCCCGAGGTCGGCGACGCTCGGCTGAGCGCCCAGCCAGAAGCCGGAGTCGGGCGCGCGCGCGTCGAGCGCGTCGAGCGCGTGTCGCATGCGCTCGTAGCAGGCTGGCAGCCCTGCGCGCGTGAAGTCGCGCTCGACGAGCTTGCGTTTGGTGGCGCGGCGCACGATACCCGGCACGATGGCGCGCAGCGGCGCCGGCATCCCGCCGAAGAACGCGTCACGTGGCACCGGCCAGCCGCGGTCGTCGACCCAGCGCGTCGCGAGCACGTAGGGATACAGGGAGGTGTCGGCGAACTCCTCCCAGAGCCAGGCTTCGGCCACGGCGCGCGCGTCGAGCCCCTGCGTGAGCGCGGAAGGACGCAGACTTTCGATGCGGCGCAGGATGCGCGTCGAGTCCGCGACCTTTTCCTCGCCCACGAGCAGCACCGGCAGCTGGCCCAGAGGGTTCAGCTGCTTGAGCTTCATCATGTCGACGTAGCGCTGCTCGAAGGGGAGCTTGGCGAGCTTCAGCGCTCGCGCCACTTCCAGCACGAAAGGCGAAAACGAGTCCCAGCCGGGAAGGCCGGTCTTCGCGGGGAAGTCACAGAGCACGAGCTTGGGGAGGTCGGCGGCCATGATTGACCGGCAACGGTAGGGCAGGGACTGGGCCGGGACAAGCCGGGCTGGCGGCTCACTCGTCGGTTCGCCGCAGCGACAGGCTGGCCTCGCCCTCGTCGTCGGCGCTGGCCCAGACCTCGATCGGCTTGCAGCACACCGAGCAGTCCTCCACGTAGCGCTGTGCGCTGCCGCCGCCAGTGTCGACCCACAGAGTGATCGGTTCACCACAATACGGACAATAGCCTTCTGTTTCCATGATTGCGGTCACATCCCAGACGCCGGCACCGCGCGCAATGCGTTCCTGGTGCGCTGCATTGCCGTGCCTCAAGTCATTACCGCTGCCAGGGCTAGCTTGGTTGAAATTCCGACCTACGTTGGGGCGTGGCAACCCGGCCTGACCAGAGCGCGCTCGGCCTGCTGGCTCGGCGTAAGGCAGGCGTGCTGGCGGCGTGCGTCGCGCTGCTCGTCGTGTGCGGCGTCAGTGCAGTCAAGGTGCGCGCCCAAGACGCAAGCCGTGACCCGAGCCGCGACCCAAGCGGTGACCCAGGCCGCGACCAGACCACAGTGCCCGCCGAGACCCCGCCAACGTTCGCCTACACCACGCCCGCCGATAAAGACTACCTGCGCGCCATGCTCGAGCTGAGCGGCGTGGTCGGCTTCGGGTTCCTCCAGTACATCACCGAACAGGACATCGTTCGAAACTACGACGTCAACTACAGCTGGAAGATGTTTCGCGGCAAGCTGCTCTTCGAGCAGCTGAAGCTCGACACCAACCACCTGGGCACGAACTTCATCGGCCATCCGATCGGCGGCACGTCGTACTACATGGCCGCGCGCGGCAACCGCTTGAGCATCGCCGAGTCGTTCGGGTTCACCGTGGCCGGCTCGACGCTCTGGGAATATTTCGGCGAGGTCCGCGAGATCGTGAGCATCAACGACATGATCGTCACGTCGCTCGCCGGTCCTGCCATCGGTGAGCCGATGACGCAGCTGGGCGCGTTCTTCGATCGCAGTAGCCCCGCGTTGCGCAATCGCATCCTCGGCGTCTTCTTTGCGCCGGTGAAGAGCATCAACGACTTGCTCGACGGCCGCACGCTCGCGCGCTCGCAGCACCTCGACTACTACGGCTTCCCCGCCGACGAGTGGCACCAGTTCGATCTCTCGACGGGCGTGGGCAACACCTGGGAGCAACACCCGACGCGCGGCGTTGGCAGCTCCGTCACGCAGGAGTGGCGCTACTCGATCGCGTCGCACCTGGCTCGCTTGCCCGACTACATCGGCGCTGGCCATCACTCGCTCGTCTTTTCCGATGGTAACGTGTCGAGCTTCGAAGTCTCGGGCGCCGTGACGGAGCAACGCGTGGTCGACCTGCACGTCGAGACGCAGCTCGTGCTGGTCGGACACTACTTCCGTGACGCACACCGCGACAGCTACGGCAAGCTGTGGGGCTACGGCACGCAGATCGGTGTGACCACGGGCTACGAGCTCACCTTCCACGACTACGATCGCGAGGGCTTCCGCCCGATCGATCAGATCGCCGGCGTGGAACCGCTCGGTTTGCTGTTCGAGCACCGCGGCGCGTTCGGTGCGGGCCGGATCTTCACGCGTTTGTCGGCCACCAGCGACTTTGCCGGCGTGCGACCGTACGCGCTGCGCATGTACCGGCAGCGCGCTGACAAGGTGGTGCTCCCGTACGTGCTCGATCAGCACTTGTACTACTACGGCGTCGGTGGCCGGCTGATGGGCCACTTCGGGGTGAGCGCGGGCTTGTTCGAGGTCGAAGCCAAACTGCGTTTCGAGGGCTACTCCGCGCTCGAGGAGCCGGTGGCGCTCGCCGATCAGCGCGCGTCGGTCGAGGGTCGCGTCAGTTGCGAGATACCGTACACGGCCGCGCGCGTGGCGGGTTTCATCGAACGACGCTCGCGCTGGGGCTACATGGGCCCGTCACAGGCCGCGCGTAACGAGCTGAGCCTCGGGGTCGAGATTGGAGCGAGGTACTAATGGCGCACCATCCATCGGAAGTCTCGTCGTGTGCAGGCCGGGGCGCGCTCGTCCGTGCGGCGGTGCGCTTGCGCCGCGTGCTAGGGTGCGCGCCGCTTTCGTGTGTGGTGCTGCTCTTGGCCACGGCCGTGCACGCGCAGAGCGCGCAGTCCTCCTGGCACGAGCGCTACGAGCACGCTCGCGCGGCACTCATCGACGAACGCTTCTCCGACGCACGTGCGCAGCTCGAGGCGCTCGCACAGTCAGCCGAGACCGACACCGACCGCCGTCTGGCCATGGAGCTCGCCGACGTCGCGCGCATCGAAGCCATGCGCCACGGGCCCAAGGTCGACCTGCAACCAGAGCTGCGCACCAGCGACGAGCTCGCCGTGCTGTACACCACCGCGGCCTTCTATGGTCTGGGCACCAGCGGCTGGCTCACGCTGCAGCTGCAACCCAAGACCTTCGGCGGCGCGATCATCCCGTTCGCGCTCCTGACGACTGCCGCTGTCGGCGGCGTCGCGCTTGCCGACGGTTACCGCCCGCTGCGCCACGGCATTCCGCAGGCCATCGCGGCGGGACTGTATCTCGGCTTCGGCGAAGGTCTGTGGATCGTCGCGTACCAACACGCCTACGCCACCTCCCACGCGGGCAACACGCCGTGGCATGCCGAGCGCGTTTCCACGGTGCTGTGGGCCGGTTCCACGGCCGGTGCGCTGGTGGGTGGCTTCATCGGGGCGCTGCGCAGGCCCACGCCGGGCCGCGTGTCGTTCACGGCGTCGACGGGCATCTGGCTCGGCGTCCTGAGCGCGTTCGCAGCCGAAGCGCTCAACCCGGACCGCACCGGCAGGGGCCACACTTCGTATCTGGTCGGCGACATCGGCTACAACGCAGGTTTGCTGGCGGGCATCGCCTTTGGCCCGCAGGTTGCGCCCTCGGTCACGCGCGTCCGTTTCATGGATCTCGCCGGGCTCGGCGGCGCGCTGCTCGGCGCCGGTGGCTACGCGCTGATCGCCAACCAGACCGATTCGCGCGGTGAGGTGGGGGCCGCCGCGATCGGCGGCGCACTTGGGCTCGGCTTCGCCTGGTGGGCTACGTCGGGCATGGCGCCCGATCACAGCCACGACGAGCTGCGGCCTGCCATCGGGCGGGCCGGTCGTGAGGGTTTCAGCATGCACCCGGTGGTGGTGCCCACGCCTGGCGGTGTGATGGCTTCGCTGGTGGGCGCGTTGTGAACGTCCGGCGCCGCGGCTGCGCTGG
>DASVHQ010000056.1:0-5130 GCA_036382515.1 Polyangiales bacterium
GCGAGCTGTGTGTGTTGGCCGAGCGGCATCGGTTGGTCCTGCATCCGGTGATCGACTGCTCACCACTGTTGCGCGCCTACCAGACCGCCTGCATCGCTGCGGAGGTGCTCGCGGCGGAGACGCGCAAGCCCTTTCGTGTGGAGCAGCACGCCGCCTTGTGCGAGCGCAGCCTCGGCGCGGCCGCCAACCTGACGGTCGCGCAGATCGACCAGATCCTCGCACGCGATTCACGGTATGGGCGTCCACCGCCGCACTGGCGGTACCTGCCCACGTTCGAGCTGCCGTTCCCGGGTGCCGAATCGCTGATGTCAGCGGGCAAACGCGTGGCCGAGCACCTGCGCAACACGGCGCTCGCGCTCGCATCCAAGAGTCGCGCCGAGACCCTCAAGCTCTGCGTCGGCCACGGCGGTGCCCTGCGCTATGCCGCGTGCGAGCTCGGCGTGCTCGAGCTGGCGCGCGCACCGCAGCTGTCGATGCAGCACGGCCGGCCAGTGTTGATCGAGCGCCTCACGGCCGGGTCGTGGACGCATCTCGACGGGTCGTGGGAAGAGCGCAGTCCAATAGCCAAGGTGGCCGCCGATGTCGCTGTTTGAGCAAGCTTCATTGGACTGCGCACAGGAGCTCTGGTCCGACGTCGCTCCGCGCTCACCGAGCAAAGCGACCGACGCCAGGTTCGTGCCGCGCTACGCCGGCGCGCACCTCGTCGGCGGGTACTTGCCACAGCGCGCCGAGCCCTGGCTCGGAGCACCTGCGCGTGAGCACGGCGAGTCATACGCCCACGCCGATCAGGTCAGCGTCGAGGAGCTGGACCTGTATGCGAGCCACAAGCTCTGGACCTGGCCTGGCGCGCACGTGGTGTTCGTCAGCGACCTGCATGCAGACGCGGATGCGTTCTGTCGGAGCTTGGTCGCTTCGGGCGCCGTGGAGAAGACGGGCCCAGGCGACGCGCAGCTGCGACTCACCGAGTCGGGCCGCGAAGCCACGTTCGTGATCGGCGGCGATTGCTTCGACAAGGGGCCAAGCAGCCTGCGCTTGCTGCGCATGCTCCAGACGTTGATGGCGACCGGCGCGCGTGTCCGCATCCTGGCTGGCAACCATGACCTGCACGCACTTTTGGGCATATCTTCGGCTGGGGAATCCCATCCGTTGCTCGCACACTTCTTCGTGCGCATGGGGGTCAAGCTCGTGCCGCTCTTGCGCGAGCTCGTCGACAGCTATCGCCTCGACACGGCTGCAGCCTCGAGCCTCGCAGAGGAGAATCGGCTGTGCCGGGAACTCTTCCCGCAAGAACCCTGGTATCGCGACTTTCCGCAAGCCGCCGCCGGCCTGCTTTCCAGCAAGAAGATCGAGCACGAGCTTTTGCGCATCCGCGAGAAGACGCGCGCGTTCGAGGCGGCCTGCGCCAAGACGAAGCTGTCGCTCGCGCAGGTCATGCTTGCGATCGAGAAGTTCAAGGAGCTCTTCCTCACACCCGGCGGCGAATTCCACTGGTACTTCTCGCGCATGGAGCTCGCGCATCGCTGCGGGTCGCTGCTCTTCGTCCACGCCGGCGTCGATGATCACGTCGCAGCGCAGCTACACGGCGCTGGGGTCGAGGCGCTCAACCTCGACTTCCGTCGCTTGCTGACCGAACGCAAGCTCTTCGAGCTGTATCACGGCCCCGTGGGCAACACGGCTCGAACGAAGTACCGCGACGGCGACTTCGCCTTGAGCGAACGCGGTGTGCAGCAGCTGCACGGTGCGGGCATTCACGGCCTGGTCCACGGTCACCGCAACCTGCGCCGCGGTCTGCGCATGATCCTCCGCAATGGCATGCTCAACTTCGAGTGTGATGCTAGCGTCGACTGCAACACGCGCGCACAACAGTGTCTCGCTGGTGCGGGTGGCGCAGCCACTGTGTTCTCCGCGGACGGCGTGGTCATGGGCATCAGCACGGACCACCCGCGTGTGAAGGTGTTCGACCCCGCACAACATTGTCGCTTGATGACCCTGGTCTAGCCGCTCGCTGCTCGAGCGCTCACGACGGAGCCCACAAATGCCACAGGCACAACCGAAGCGCGTGATGGCGAGAGTCAATGATCCTCCGACCCGCGACGACGAGGTCGATCCGGGGGACGACAAGGCCCCGATGAAGCTAGCCTTCGAAGGCTCGCTGTCGTTGTCTGAAGCCGTCTCGTACTTCGAGGGCGTGTTGTCGGGTCTGAAGAGCGGAACGCTGCGCTTTCGCCGGGGTCACGAGTCGATCACGCTCGAGCCTGCTCCGCACGTGGAGCTCGAGGTGAAGGCGAGCCGCAAGGGTCGCAAAGAAAAGGTCTCGTTCGAGCTGCGCTGGAGTTCCCTGTGCGAGAAGGATCTGGAGATCGGCTGAGCACCGCGGCGTGCAGTCACCAAGCTTGCGCCGGTTGATTGGGAAACTACGTTCTCGAGAGGTTCTACCATGATTTCTGAGCATCCCACGCGGCTCGATCGGCTGATGCAAGTGGTGGCCGAGCATCACCCGATGCATGCCGAGCTGCGTTTGCAGTTCGACGACTTCCACGCGCTCCTGGAGTCGAACTGCGAGGCGCTGATCGAGCGACTGCAGGTCTATTTTCGCCACTATGCGCAGCACAGCGACGACGTGATCGCGCGCGAGTACGAGCTGCGGGTGGTCGCGATCGAGGCGCCGGAGCCCGACTTCGGGCTGGAGTTTGAAGCCTGGCCGGCCGACCCGCAGCGGCCGGGCAAGAGCGAGCAGTTCGCGAACGTCGATGGCGGCCGCGTCGTGAGGCAGGCCGGCAAGGGTTTGCAGCTGCTGCTCGGCCCGGATCTCACGCTGGCGGTCGGGGCGTGCCTGCGCAACAGCCAACAGATCATCAACCTGATCAACGCGCGCTACACCGAGCGGCTGTTGGACGCGGGTTGGCTGCTATGCCACGCAGCGGCCGTGGCGTGGGAGGGCACTGGCCTGGCGCTGGCTGGCGTCAGCGGCTCTGGCAAGTCAACGCTCGCCCTGCGCCTTTTGCGGCACGGCGCGCAGTTCGTGTCCAACGATCGCCTGCTCGTGCGGCACGTCGGCCGGCACACGCGCATGTCCGGTCTGCCGAAGCTGCCGCGCGTGAACCCCGGCACGCTGCTCGGCGATCCCAGCCTGCGAGCCCTGCTGAGCAGCGAGCGCGCGCACGAGTTGTCGCAGCTCTCGGAGCAAGCGCTCTGGGAGCTGGAGGACAAGCACGACGTGGACATCGAGCGCGTCTACGGGCCCGGCCGCATCGCGTTGATGGCGTGGCTGCGAGCGCTGGTCGTTCTCACCTGGAGTCGCGAGAGTACCTCGCCGACCAAGGTTACCCGCACCACGCTCGGCGACAGCCCTCACCTGATCTCGATCATCGCCAAACACCCGGGGCCGTTCTATCGTGGTGGCGCCGTGCGCTCGGGCGACGACTCCGTGCACGCGCTCGATCCAGCACCCTACTTCGCAGCGCTCAAACACGTCCCCGTGGTCGAGATCAGCGGAGCGGTGGACTTCGAGCTCGTGCAACGTCTGTGCGTCGAGCTGGCGACCGCGCAGCCGGTGCACGACCATGCAGCTCATGAGGCGTGAGATCAAGACATCGCCGACGCAGGGCGCGCTGGAGGTGCAGAGCCTCTGCGATCGCCTGCTGCACATGGGCTTGAAGGTGCAAGCGATGATCTCTGGCAGCATGCGCGCGCTGGCCGAGCGCAACTCGCAGCTCGCGATGGTGCTGATCGCGGCCGATCACGACGTGAACCGCCTGGAGCTCTCCACCGACCAGATGTGCCTGCGGATCTTGGCCAGGCGCCAACCGGTAGCTTCCGAGCTGCGCACCGTGGCGTCCTGCGTGAAGATGGTCACCGACCTCGAGCGCATCGGAGACCTGGCCGTGCATATCTGCGAGCAAGTGCTGCGCCTCGACGCCGAACCCGTGCACGAGCTCGACACGGAACTATGGTCGCTGGGTGAGCACGCGCAGGGCATGGTGCGCGACGCGCTCTCGGCCTTCAGGCTGCGCGATGCGCAAGCGGCGCGCCGCGTGGTCCAGCAAGACGCGCAAGTGGGCGCATGTTTCGACCGTGTGTTCCGTCGCTCGGTTCAGGTGATGATCGAAGACACCAACGAGCTCTTGCGCGTGCACCAACTCCAGTCGGTCGCGACGCGCCTGCGGCAGATCGGCGATCACGCGAAGAACCTCGCTCAGATGGTGATCTTCATGGTCGAGGGCCGGGACGTGCGGCACCTGCCGGCGGCCACGCGCTCCGGGGTGTGAGCCCGCGGCGTGTGGAGCACAGGCGACGCTGTCGGACGCGCTAGCGACGGTGCCAAACGAAGGCCTGACCGGGGCTGGCCACCGCGTGTTGCATCAACGCCTGGCGAACCTCCCAGACCGAATCTCGGACGGTGTGCTGCGCTCTGCCACGTTCGCGTGCGCGCAGCCAGCCATCGAGCACGCATAGCCAGGTGGCAGCAGGCTCGATGGCTTGCGTGCGCGCCGATGGCCACTCGCGAACGCGTGAGGCGATCGCCGGTTGCTCGAGCGATGCTGGTGTAGACACGGCCAGCACCACGCGTGCTCCGGGGGCCGCATGGGTCGGCAACGCATCCACAAAATGCTGAAGCACGCTGGGCGAGTGTCGAACGCGCTGGTCCAGACGCCCGCCGCTGACTTCGAACGCACGCCATACGCTGCCGGGTCGGGCTCGCTGTGCATTGAGCGATTCGGCAACCGCGCGAGACTGCCGCAGCAGACCGGGCGAGATGGCGCTGGGCTGTGCGAGCACGAACGCGTTGTACGGTGGCGACATGCATACGCCCAGCAGCTCCGCCGCAGGGAACTCGCAGAGCAAGCCGTCGAGCGCACCTCGGCCCCGGAACGCATAGGCGGCGATACCCGCCTCATCCCAGGCGCGACGTACCTGATGCGCGGTCACGTTCATGGTGGCGGCCAGGCGCCGGATGCTCCACACCGCCGCGTCCGGCGGCAGCGTGTGACGCGTGATCTCGACTAGCTCGCGCTGCGCAGCGTCCGAGAGCTTGCGCGGCTGTCCGATGCGCGGCAGGTCATGCAAGCCTGCATCGCCGTGCTCGCGGTAGCGGCGCCGCCACTTGTAGACTGTGAGCAACGACACATC
>DASVHQ010000057.1:0-4107 GCA_036382515.1 Polyangiales bacterium
CTACCCGTGGTCGGGCCTGCTGCGCTGAGGCAGTTCGGTTGGCGTGGTGCAACCATTGCGGATCGCAGTTCGCTGTATGCCGCTCTTGCGACCGGGGACAAACACACTGCGGTCATCGATGTGCCGGCCAGAGTCGAGACATCCAGCTCCGTGAGATACGCGGGCGTTATCGACGTAGTCCTGCTGGACGAGAGGCTCACCGCGACCAGGAGCGCTGTCGACGCCAGCGCAAGCGCGAAGGTGTGGCCGGGAGTGCCGCCGAATCCGTGGGCGATCACAGTTCCCAGACTGCCACGTGGACGGCTACCGTCGCACCGCAGCCGCGTGTGCCTGCCGTGCCCACCGGCTCGACGAGCGAGCAGAGCGCCTCGAAACAAGCGGCCGCGCTCCTCGAATGCCATCGCTGCAGCAGGTCAGCGCTATTCATCGCGCCTCTGGGCTGGAACGATCGCCTGCGTCCGAGCGAACGACAGCGAGCGTGACAGAGGTCGACGGTCAGATTTCAACGGATTCTGCTGGCCGTCTACACACGATGAGGTGAATGCGTCGAGCACGGCGATAGCGCGCCGCCAGCAGCCACAGCAGCTGGCAAAACAGCGCGGCGTTCTTGCTCTCGGCACCAGTCGTCAACAACTTGCCGGTGCGCACGTCGAGCGCGCCCGCCAAGTAGAACTTCTTGTTCTTGCCGGGCGTGACGACGCGGCGCTGCGGTCCGCGCAGCATCCAATCGCGGCCGATCTTCGGGTTGAGATGGATGTCGACTTCGTCGCTGTACAGCACCGGCTCCTGAGCGCAGGCACGCTGCTCCAAGCGTCGAATCTCGCGCAAAACACGCTCTCGGCGCGCTGTTGGCCACGGGCAAAGCACGATCGGTTTGGGCGCGCCCAAGCGCGCGCCAATCTGCCACAGCGCACGACCCATCGTGCAGACCGCGACACGCGCAAAGCCCTGCTGCTGCAACTGCAGACATAGCAACTCGCGTGTCCAGGTCGGGCGCATCCAGCCGTGGTCGGGCGGGCTGCTGAGCAACAGCAGCACCAGTGCCTGCAGAAACTCGTCGGTGGCTTTGCGCGTGCCGTTGCCGCGCCGGCGGTCGTACAGGCCCTCGGTCCCGTCGCGCACGAATCGCTGCGCCGTGCGCGACACGTGCGCCACCGCGACCTCCAGCGCCCGGGCAACTTCGGTCACGCCCCTGGCCGCGCCGAGCATCGCAACGATCTGAAATCGCTGAGCTGTCGCCGGGTCGCCGCTCTTGCGACCCTGGCGGATCAATCTGCGCCGCTGCGGGCGTGCCATTCGGGGTATCTTCCGAGCCACGGGACCTCCCTTGGTGTTGAGTCTTCGCAAACCCAACTTCCCTCGGCTGGTCCCGTGCTTTCAACTCCGATCCCGAATCACGAACTCTGATTTAGTGACGCATCCGGCAACGTCAGCTCCAAGTCGTTCGTTGTTTCGGTTGAATACTCGTGGTCGGGCGTACTGGAACCAATCGGCGCTGCCGGCACATCCTCTTTCAAGGCAGGGAGTACGATCCCAGTCAAGTTCACTCTGACCGGTCCCAGCGGGTCAATTTTCGATGCGACGGCAACCTTGAGCTACGCCGAAGTCATCGGAAATGCGAAGGGCACGGTTCTTCCAGCGCTCACGAACGTGGCCGCAACCGTAGGAAATCAGTTTCGATTCACTGACGGAGCTTACATCTTCAATTGGTCTACCAAGAACCTCAGCGCCGGTTCTTATGCACTGGTTGTCGACCTCGGTGACGGAATGGACCGCACCGTGCAGATAGCCCTTAGGTAGTTCTTGAGACTCTTGCCGTCATGCCTGGGCGATAGGGCGGTAGGCGGCACTAAAGATGGGGCGGCTGTGCCCTACCCGCGCGGCGGCTCTTCACGCAGCTGCCCCAGCTGCGCGGCAAGGTGCTGCATGCCGAGCTGTCCAGACCCACACAGTCCCGCCACGACAGGCCGCAGTCGCTCGGCCGAATACGCCACAAGCGCCTCGGTGGTTGCCATTTCGACACCACCGAGCTTGTCGTAGAGCGCGGTAATCGAAACGGGTAGTGGCGCATCGGCAAAGACCTGCGCCTCGCTGTGTCCACAGCCGAACAGGGCGACGCACAGCAAAGCTCGCACTGTCACGGTGCGCAGAACGGCCCCGTGCCGCTCGGGCAGTAGTTCGCGGCGGTGCTGCGCCACAAGCTCTGCAAGCAACCGGTGCCGCTGCTGCCGCCGGTGTCTGCGAAGGTGTTGGTCTGCACGAGGTTCGGGCCGCTGGCGTCGGAGACCCAGCCGCTGACGATCGTGCTCTCGCCAGCGTTGTGACGGAAGGTGCTGTGGGTGATGAAGCTGGTGCTCGGGCGCTCGTTGAGGATGATCACCGCGGCGTCGTTGTTCTTCGGACCACAGCCGTAGCTGCTGGTCTGGCTGCTACCGCCTGCGTATTCGATGGTGGCGTATTCGAGCGCGCTGCCGGTCGTGGTCATGCCTTCGAAGATCAAACCCGTCCAGTCGCCTGGGGCGGGCGTGGCTTTGGCCGAGGTGAAGACGATCGGCTCGTCCTTGGTGCCCTGGGCGATCAGGCTCGCGCGATAGGGCATGCTGCTACCGCCATCGCCGATGATGATGCGGTCGGTGAGCTTGAGCACGACCGAGGGCTCTAGCGTCAGCGTGGCGATCGTCGCGGGCGTCTTCGGGCGCAAGTAGAGCGCGCCTTCCACACGATAAGGCACGTGCAGCGCGTGGAACACTTCGTCGCCGTTCACCTGCAAGCGCGTGTTCACGACGATCTCGTCCTTCATGTTTTGATCGTAGAGGCCGCTGGGCAACGTGCCCACGCCTGGTACGTCGACCGACACGGGCTCGGGCGCTGCGCTGCCACCGCACTGCCGCACCACCACGTCGGACGAGTCATCCGTGAAGCCGCTGCCCACGGAGAGATTCACGCCGTAACCGCTGGAGCCCAAGATGTAGAGCTTCGAAGCGCGCAGGTTCTTGGTGAGCGTGCCGTCGTTGTTACCCACGGCGAGCAACGCGCCGCCACCGTTTTGCGCCGCGCTCGGATCGCCGCCGTTTGCGAGCAGCGTGAGCTCGAGATCGGCCTTGCCGTTGGGCTGCACCCGCAAGGAATTCCAGTGCTGGTCGTCCGCGGCACTGCGGAAGACGACGGGCTTCACGACATCCGGGCTACTCCCCGTGCCCGCGCTGAACAAGCCGCGCGTCTGCAGCGTGCCGGCTTCCTGCGCGGTGCTGCCACCGACCTGCAAGGTGACGCCTTTGCCGAGCACGACCACCGCACACGCCTCCACTTTCACCGTGGCGGAGATGCGGATGTCCGAATCGATGTGGTGGGGGCTTGCCGCTGCCGTCCAAGTTTCGTCGGCGGTGATGTTGTCGGCGTGCACCGTGCCAGCACCCGAAGGCGGTGGGCAATCGCCGCCTGACATGAGCTGCGTGGCCGTGGGCACGTGCGCCGCGACGCCTGCATCGCTGTCAGCTGCACCATCCGCGATCGACGCTGCGTCACGCTGCTTGCTCGCATCGGAAACGCCGCCCGCATCGCTGCCAGGCGCGGGCTTGGCAGCATCGGTCTTGCAGCTGCCGAGCACGCTCAGCGCTGCGCACAGTGACGCAGCGCAAATGGAATGAGTGGAAAAGCGGCGGAAGAGACGAATGCTCATTCATCTCAGATACACCGTCTGCGGGCGTGGGTACAGAGCGTGCTTGGGCGTGCTAGAAGGAGCGATGCAGCACCGCGCGTGGCCCGCGAAATCCGCTCTCGTGTCTTTGGCACTGCTCGCTTGGTCGGCGGGCGCAGCTCGGCCCGCGCTGGCCGCGCCCGCGAAGCAGGGCATCGACTGCGAGTGCAGCGCCATCGGCGCGTACGTGCAGCCTGACGCGCTCGTCGATCCACCCACCGCCAACGGCATCACGGGCGCCTCGCCGCACAACAAATACGTCGTCTCGGCGATGAGCCAGGCCGATGGCAGCGCGATGGTGTCGATCGCAACGGCCGCCCTGCCCGGGACCCCGATCCTCACGGTGCCAGGCACGAGCTGGGGTTTCAGCCCCGACGGCGACCGTTTCGAGATCGTGCACATCGCGGGCG
>DASVHQ010000058.1:0-2268 GCA_036382515.1 Polyangiales bacterium
GGGCGCTTTCGCTCATCGGAGCTGCATGCTTTCGCGAGCTGCGTGCACCGTCAAGCTCCTGTGAGCCGCAGGGAGCCCGCTCGCGGCGAATCGGCACGCGCCGAGCCCCGCCTTGGCACGGATGTGGCGCGGGCCACCCCAGAGGCTAAGCTTGTCGCCCCGTAGTCACCGAAACACTTGGCCAGGAGAACGTCGCTATGCGTCACGACAAGCTTGCGTGGTCGATTCCCTTTGTGCTCGTGCTACTCGCGGGCGCGCCCGCCTTCGCGCAGCCGGGCCCTGGCCCCGCGCACGAGCACGGCCCGGGCGGTCCCGCTGCAGCGGGCGGCCCGGGCGCAGCAGGCCCCCACCACATGATGGGCGGCGGCATGGGTGGCGGCATGGGTGGCCACGATGAGGGCGACTGCGACAGCGACAGCTGTCCAATGAAGCACGGGCATGGCGGCATGATGATGGGCGACCACGACGACGGTGATCAGCCTGGCATGCACATGGCCATGTTCGAGCACATGGCAGACGAGCTCGGTCTGCCCGACGCCACGCGCAAGAAGATCAAGGAGATGCTCTACGACGCGCAGAAGCAGAGCATCACGCTGCGCGCAGACCTCGAGCAGGCGAAGCTCGAGCTGCAACACATGATGGACCAGGACAAGCCCGACACCGAGGCCGTGCTCAAGCAGTTCGAGAAGGTCGCACAGGCCAAGACGGTGTTGGCCAAGGTGCGGATGCGCACCATGCTGGAAGCCCAGAAGCTACTCACGCCGGAGCAGCGCAAGAAGGTTCGCGAGCACATGATGAAGATGCGCGGGCCCAAGGGCTGAGCCGACACCAAACACTCGCAGCACCGCGGCCGGCGGAGCGGCGCGCCACGTGCGCGCACACTCTGCCGGCTGTTTTGCTGGACGCGCGCGCGCAGGGCGGCGTAGCGTCGCACAGCATGAAGCTCGACGCCGCCGACCGCGCGAACGAGGTACGCAAGCGCCTGGCCCGCGCCATGCCGGAGCCGAAGTGCGAGCTCGACTACGACGGGCCCTGGCAACTGCTGGTCGCCACGATCCTCAGCGCGCAGAGCACCGACCGCATGGTCAACCGCGTGACGCCGGCGCTGTTCGCGCGCTACCCGAGCCCTACAGCGCTCGCGACCGCCGATCAAACGCAGGTCGAGAGCCTCGTCAAATCGACGGGCTTCTTCCGCAACAAGGCCAAGTCGATCCGCGAGTCGAGCCGCCTGCTCGTGGAACGCCATCAGGGCAAGGTCCCGCGCACGCTCGAAGAGCTCGTGCAGTTGCCCGGCGTCGCGCGCAAGACCGCCAACGTGGTGCTCGGCACCGCGTACGGCATTGCCAGTGGCATCACCGTGGACACGCACGCCGGCCGACTCGCGCGCCGCCTCGGCCTGACCAAGCACGCCGATCCCGTGAAGGTCGAGACCGATCTGTGCGCGCTCTTCCCCAAGTCGAGCTGGATCGACATGAGTCATCGCTTCGTGCTGCACGGCCGCTACGTGTGCACCGCGATCAAGCCACGCTGTGCGAGCTGCCCGCTCGCCGAACTGTGTCCCGCGTGCGAGGCCGAGCCGCACGGTCGCTGGACTGAGCGCGCTGAACGCGAGCTCACGCTGGTCAATAGCCGCGGCGAGCAGAAAGCGTGAGTGCAGCTGGCGCTCTGCAAGCGCCCACCGCCCACATCGTGTGTCCCGCATGAACGCCACCCGCAGCGAAGTCCGCACCCTGCTCGCGCTCGCCGGCCCGGTGATGCTGACGCAGCTCGGACAGATGCTGCTGGGCATCGTGGACATGCTCTTCGTCGGCCACATCAGCGTGGAGGCGATGGCTGCGGCTTCGCTCGCCAACGCCTACGCATGGGTCAGCGTGATGACCGCCACAGGCATCGTGATCGGCATGGACCCGCTGGTCAGTCAGGCACACGGCTCGGGCAACACCCGAGAAATAGCGCTCACGCTGCAGCGCGGCCTCTTGCTCGCCTTCGCGCTCAGCCTTCCGGTCATGCTCGCCTGGCACTACGTTTCCGCGGTGCTGATCGTCACTGGACAGAACCCAGCGCTCGCCGCGCAAGCGCAGATCTTCCTCGACGCGCAGCTGTGGAGCGTCCCGTGCTTCCCGCTGTTCATGGCCACGCGCCAGTACCTGCAGGGTCGCGGCATGGTGGCGCCCGCCATGTGGACCATCGCGTTCACCAACGTGCTCAACATCGTGGTCAACTGGGCGCTGGTGTTCGGTCACCTCGGCCTGCCAGCGTTGGGGCTTC
>DASVHQ010000059.1:0-40138 GCA_036382515.1 Polyangiales bacterium
ACGCGTCGAAGGTCTCGCGGGCGCTGCGCTGCGTGGCGGCGCTCAGGATCTGTTCGATCACCGGCAAGAGCGCGCTGGGTTCGGCTGCCAGCAGCTCGCCCGCAGCTTCGAGACGCTCGGCCACCCACGGGCCGTCGTACAAGAGCGCGGCTGTCGCGTGGAACGGCGTCATGTCGAGCTCATGCGCGCTGCCGCCGAGACGCACAGCTTCGTGCACAGCGCTCGCGAACAGTGCCCGGTCGCCCGCGTCGTCGATCACGAGCTGTGAAGCAAGGGGAACAGCGAACCTGAAGCGCGGGGGTACGGCGCCGGGTCGCGGATCCCAGCTGCGAGCGGCCGGGCGTGTATAGGGGTCTGCGGCGTCGAAGCCTGCGAGCGCGTGCGCCACCTCGCTGGCATCGTCCACGGTGAGCGCGAACACCGAAACGCAGTCGAGCGAACGGCACGCTGGCACGACGCCGTGAGCGCTCAGCATGCCGCGCGTGGGCTTGAGGCCGACCAGGTTGTTGAAGGCGGCCGGCACACGTCCCGAGCCCGCCGTGTCGGTGCCCAGCGCGAAGCTGCACAAGCCGCGCGCCACGGCCACGGCGGAACCGGAGCTCGAGCCACCGCTGATGTAACGCTCGTCGAAGGGGTTGTGCACGACGCCGTACGGCGAGCGCACGCCGACCAGGCCAGTGGCGAACTGATCGAGGTTGGCCTTGCCGATCAGCAGCGCGCCTTCGGCGAGCAAGCGTTGCACGACCGTGGCGCTCGCTTGTGCGCGTCGCGCATATGCGGGGCAAGCGGCCGTGGTCGGCAGGCCCGCGACGTCGATGTTGTCTTTGACCGCGAACGGCAAGCCGTACAGGCGCATCGGCTCGCCCCGCTGCGCGCGCTGCATCAGCTCGTGCGCTGCGGCCGCCGCCGCTTCGTATGGCACCTGATGAATGAACACGCCCTTCTGCGGTGCTGCCGCCAGGCGCGCGTAGATGGCATCGACCACAGCGACGGGTGTGAGCGTGCCGCTCTGGTAGCCGGTGCGCAGTGTGCGCAGATCGAGCGACAGTGCGGAGCTGGAAGCGAGGTCGGCCTGCATGACAACGCACCAAAGCCTGCCCGAGCGAACTCACACGCACAAGCGCAGCGTGAAAATGCGCGGCCTGCATGCTCGTTGTTACCTACGAGAAACAGTGTGGCGCTATTTACGCTCAAGAAATCTCCGCGAAACCTGGGCCTGGTCTGCTGGATCGGACGACGAACACGTGCTCGCTCCGAGCCGCAGCTGAAAGAGAAGACCTGTGCGAACCAAAGCGTCCCTTCGCGTTCTTGGCCTGTTGGCAGCTGTCATGTGCTGCGCCTGCGGTGGCGAGAAAGCCGCGCCCCAGGCGAGCCCCGAGCCGGCGGTGCCTGCGCCGACGCTCCCCGCGCCTGCACCCGAGCCCGCGAAGGCGCCCGAACCCGTCAAGGCGGCGCCGCTGCGCGTTGCCTACAGCGACTGGCCCGGTTGGACTGCGTTCGAGATCGGGATCCAGAAGGGCTGGTTCAAGGAAGCCGGCGTCGACGTGGAGTTCTCGTGGTTCGACTACCTGCCGTCGATGGAGGCGTTCAGCGCCGGCAAGGTGGACGCCGTGATGGTGACCAATGGCGATGCGCTCGTGACCGGTGCCAACGGCGGCAAGAGCAAGATGATCTTGCTCACCGACTACAGCAACGGCAACGACAAGGTGATCGCGCGGCCCGGCATCAAGAGCCTCAAGGATCTGAAGGGCAAGAAGATCGGACTCGAGCTCACGCTGGTCGAGCACCTCTTGCTGCTGCAAGGCCTGCAGAAGGTTGGGCTCAAGCAGAGCGACGTCACGCTCGTGAACTTCCATACGACCGAGGTCCCGCAGGCGCTCGCGTCCAAGCAGGTGGATGCAGTCGCGGCCTGGTACCCGACGTCGGGGCAAGCCCTCAGCTCCGTCGTGGGCTCGAAGGCCATCTGGACGAGCGCGGACGTGCCGGGGCTGATCTACGACACGGTGACCGTGAGCCCGCAGAGTCTGGCCACGCGCAAGGACGACTGGGCCAAGTTCGTGAAGGTCTGGTATCGCATCGCGGACTTCGTGCGCGACCCCAAGACGCAGCCCGAAGCCGTGAAGATCATGGCCGCGAAGGTCGGCGTGAAGCCCGAAGAGTACGCCGCCGCCATGCCAGGCACGTTCTTCCTGTCGCTGGACGATGCGAAGAAGCGCTTTGCCAAGGGCGCGGGCCTCGAGTCGCTCTACGGCTCGACCAAGATAGCCGACGACTTCAACGTCGCGAACAAGGTGTACCCGACGGCGCAGCCGGTGGACGAGTACATCGACCCGACGCTCATCAACGCGCTGTGAGCGTGTGATACGCAAGCACGCGCTCGGGCTCTGCCACGGAGGTCTGACATGGCTGCGCACGACTGGATCGCGGTACGAAAGCCTCTGGACGCGCGACGCAGTCGCGTTCTGTCGGTGCTGGCTTTCGTCTTGCCGCTACTGACCTGGTCGGCCGTCAGCTATCTGCCCTTCGTGTGGCACCCGTTCGTCGAGGTCACCAAACCCGGCAGCGTCGACTATTTCGTGACCGGCATGCTGGTCGAGAAGGAGTCGTTCGCTGCCGAGAATCGCAAGGCCGCAGCGCAGCATCGAGCACTGGCGAGTGGCGAGCTGCGCAATCCGATCTATCTGCCAGCGCCGCATCGTGTGGTCGCGGCGCTCTACACGGCGTTCCGCACGCCGCCGCGCTTGCCCACCGAGCCATGGCTGCATCAGAGCCTCTGGCAGAGCATCCAGGTGATCTTCTGGGGCTTCATGCTCTCGTCGCTGCTGGGTGTGCCGCTCGGGATCCTGTGCGGCACCTTCCCCGCGCTGTCGAAGCTGCAGGAGCCGTTCATCGAGTTCTTCCGCTACCTGCCGGCGCCAGCCTTCGGGGCGCTGGCGGTGGCCGTGCTCGGCATCTACGACGCACCCAAGGTCGCGATCATCTTCATCGGCACGTTCTTCCAGCAGGTGCTGGTGGTGGCGAACACCACGCGCAAGCTGGAGCTACCGCTGATCGAGGCGGCGCAGACCTTGGGCGCCAGTCGACGGCAGCTGGTGTTCAAGGTGGTGGTACCGGGCGTGATCGTCGACCTCTACACCGACATGCGCATCTTGTTGGGCTGGGCCTGGACCTACCTGATCGTGGCGGAGATGGTCGGCACGACCAGCGGCATCACCTACTTCATCAACCAGCAAGCGCGCTACCGCAACTACGAGAACGTGTACGCGGCCATCATGCTGATCGGCTTGATCGGCCTCGGCAGCGATCTCTTGCTCGCACGCCTGGGGCGCAGTCTCTTCCCCTGGCGCCAAGAGGCTCAGAGCACCCGGCGCGGTTGGCTGCGGTCCGTCGTGCGCGGCCGCTCGCGCGGCGCAACCGCAGCTGCCGGTGTGCATGCGTGAGCGCAGTCTCCACCGCGTCGTCGTGGATCCCTCGTGTCGATGAGCCCGCAGCCGTGAACACCGCCTTGCAACAGCCGCTCGCCTTGCCGAGTCACCGCCAGCAAGCGCCCGAGGTGGCCGCGCGCTTCGCACGGCTCTACGAGCGCGTGGTGGTGCTCGAGGTCAAGGAGTTGGCGCGGCGCTTTGCTGCTGACGGCGGCATGGTGAGCGCGCTCGAGGGCATCTGCTTCCGTGCGCATCGCCGCGAGTTGCTCTGCGTGATCGGCCCTTCGGGTTGTGGCAAGTCCACGCTGATCCGCATTCTGGCCGGGCTCGACGAGCCGAGTGCGGGCCAGATGTTGCTCGACGGCCAGCCGGTGCGTGGTCCCGGACCGGATCGCGGCATGGTGTTTCAAGGCTACACGCTCTTCCCGTGGCGCACGGTGGTGCAGAACGTGATGTTCGGTCTCGAGATGCGCGGTCAGGGTCGAGACTCGGCCGAGACCGAAGCCATGGAGTGGGTCGAGATCGTGGGACTGCGTCGCTTCGCGCACGCGTATCCTCACCAGCTCAGTGGCGGCATGAAGCAACGGGTCGCGATCGCCCGCGCGCTCGCCAACCGGCCCCGCATCCTGTTCATGGACGAGCCGTTCGCGGCGCTCGACGCGCAGACGCGCGCCCAGATGCAGAGCTACCTGCTCGACCTTTGGAAACAGATCGACATCACGATTGTGTTCGTGACGCACGATCTGGAAGAGGCGGTCTACCTGGCGGACCGCATCGTGGTGCTGGGCGCGCATCCGGGTCATATCAAGGAGATCGTCGAGGTGCCGGTGCCGCGGCCGCGCTCACGTGAGCAGATGATCTCGCCTCTGTTCATCGCCACCAAGAAGCACCTCGGGTCGTTGATCCACACCGATACCGCCGAGACCGAGCCACTGCCCCACGTTCGCATGACGCAAGTCGGCGACGACGTCGAGTAACACCATGAGCGCAACCGAGATCAGCAACGACCGCGAGCTCTTCACCGAAACCGTGCCCGGCGGCGCGATGTGGTCGCACGTGCTGCGCCGGCACCAGAGCCTGCGGCTGACCGACCTCACGGGCGGCGCCAACGTGGCCATGCTGCTCTACAACCGCGATCTGCCGCTCGAACGCTACAACATGCCCGACACGCTGAAGGCGCAGCACACCGCGTTTCTGACCGCGGGCTGCGTGCTGTACTCCGACATGGGGCGCATCCTGTGCTCGGTTACGCACGACAGCTGCGGCTGGCACGACACCTTCTGTGGCCTGGGTGACGCGGCACTGGCGCAGAGCAAGTACGGCACGCAGCGCTACCAGGAACACCGCAACGAATTCGTGCGCAACACGCGCGACGAGCTGCTCATCGAGCTGTCGAAGTGGGGCCTGGGCTTGCGTGACCTGGTGCCGAACTTGAACCTGTTCTCGAAGGTGAGCCCCGACGAAAGTGGTCAGCTGCGCTTCGTGAGCGGGCACTCGAACGCGGGCGCCTGCGTCGAGCTGCGCGCAGAGATGAACGTGCTCGTGGTGCTGAGCACCTGTCCACATCCGCTGGACCCGGCGCCGCGCTACGCGCCCAAGCCTGTGCAGCTCCGCGTGTATCGCAGCGCTCCCCCAGCCGCCGACGACCCCTGCCGAACCTCGCGCCCGGAAAACGCGCGTGGCTTTCAGAACACCGAGCGCATGTTCCTCGCCTGAGCGGATCACGACACTGCCGGCAAGCACGCAGGACGATCATGAACACCTCACAAATTTTCACGCACAGCCGTCTGGATCCGGAGCGCGCCGCGCACACGGGCGTCGTGGCCGCGGGCGAACCATGGGTCGGCCGCATTCACGAAGGCCAGGTCTTGCGCATCGTGGATCTCGAGGGCAATCAGGCCGTGGACACGCTGTTCTTCAACGCGGCCGACCCGAGCGAGCGCTACAGCTCGACCGACACGATCCGCCTGCAGGGCTCGCTCTACCTCACGACCGGCACGGTGCTGCGCTCCAACCTCGGCGCGCCGATGTTGACGATCGTCGCGGACACTTGCGGCCGCCACGACACGCTCGGTGGCGCGTGCTCGTCGGAGAGCAACACCGTGCGCTACGGCGAGCACACCAAGTACATGCACTCCTGCCGCGATAGCTTCTTGCTCGCGGCAGCCACTTCAGGGCTGCCGCTCGACAAGCGCGACCTCACCAGTAACATCAACTTCTTCATGAACGTGCCGGTCACGCCGCAGGGCGCGCTTAGCTTCGAGGACGGGCTCTCGGCGGGCGGCAAGTACGTGGAGCTGCGCGCGCAGATGGACGTGATCTGTCTCGTCTCCAACTGCCCGCAACTCAACAACCCCTGCAACGCCTACAACCCGACACCGATTCGCTGGCTCGTGTGGAACGCTGAGCCCGAGAACCCCTCACGAGGCAGCTGACACAGCCATGTTCGACAAGGTCCTGATCGCCAATCGCGGGGAAATCGCCTGCCGGGTCGTGCGCACGCTCGCCCGCATGGGGGTGCGTTCGGTCGCCGTGTATTCGGAGGCCGACGCGCACGCCTTGCACGTGCGCCGTGCCGACGAGGCCGTGTGTATCGGTGCCGCGCCGGTGGCCGAGAGCTACTTGCGCGTGGATCACATCCTCGACGCCGCGCGCAAGACCGGTGCGCAGGCGATCCACCCGGGCTATGGCTTCTTGAGCGAGAACGCTCAGTTCGCCAGCGCGTGCGAGGAGGCTGGCATCCGCTTCATCGGTCCCACGGCCGATCAGATCCGACGCTTCGGCCTGAAGCATGCGGCGCGGGCGGTGGCGATCGAGGCGAAGGTGCCGCTCTTGCCAGGCACGGGCCTGGTCGACTCGCTGCAGCAGGCGCGTGAGGAGGCGGTGCGTGTCGGCTACCCGATCATGCTCAAGAGCACGGCTGGCGGTGGCGGCATCGGCTTGCGCGTGTGCCGCGATCCGGAGGCGCTCGGGGAGGCCTACGAAGCCGTGCGGCGCCTGAGCAAGAGCCATTTCGATGGCGGCGGTGTGTTCCTGGAGAAGTACCTGGATGCAGCGCGGCACATCGAAGTGCAGATCTTCGGTGACGGTCGCGGCAAGGTGCTCGCGCTCGGCGAGCGTGACTGCTCGGCGCAGCGGCGCAACCAGAAAGTGATCGAGGAGACACCGGCACCTGGCCTCAGCGAGCGCGTGCGCGCGGAGCTCTTCGACGCGGCGCTGCGCCTGGCACGCAAGGTCGGCTATGCGTCGGCGGGCACCGTCGAGTTCGTGTACGACGACAAGACCCAGGAGTTCTACTTCCTCGAGGTGAACACGCGGCTGCAGGTGGAGCACGGCGTCACCGAAGAAGTGACGGGCATCGATCTGGTGGAGTGGATGGTGAAGCAAGCCGCTGGCGAGCTCACGCTGCCCGACGAAGCCCCACGCTCGCGCGGCGCGGCCATCGAGGTGCGCCTGTACGCGGAAGATCCCAACAAGAACTTTCAGCCGAGCACCGGCACGCTGACCCACGTCGCATTCCCGGACGGCGTGCGCTGCGACAGCTGGGTGGAGAGCGGTACCGAGGTCACCTCGTACTACGACCCGCTGCTCGCCAAGCTGATCGTGTCGGCGCGCGATCGTCACGCCGCGGTGAGAGCGCTCGCAGCCGCGCTACGCGAAACCCGGCTCGATGGGATCGAAGGCAACCTCGGCTATCTGCGCCAAGTGGTCGACGACGAAGCCTTCGTGCGCGGCGGCATCACCACGCGCTACCTGCAGACCGTCTCCTATCAGCCGCGCACGATCGAAGTGCTGGATGGCGGCACGCAGACGACGGTGCAGGACTATCCCGGTCGCAGCCGCTACTGGGCGGTGGGCGTGCCGCCGTCCGGTCCGATGGATGACTACGCGGCTCGTCTGGCCAATCGCCTCGTGGGCAACCCGAGCGGCGCGGCCGTGCTGGAGATGACGCTCAGCGGCCCGAAGCTGCTCTTCAACACCGATGCGCTGATCGCGCTCGGCGGTGCGTCGATGAGCGCCACGCTGGACGGCCGGCCCGTACCGCTGTGGCAACCGTTGCGGGCGGCAGCCGGCTCGATGCTCGAGCTGGGTATGGTGCAGGGCAACGGCATGCGCTGCTACCTCGCGGTGAGCGGGGCCTTCGACGTGCCGGCGTATCTCGGCAGCGCGGCGACTTTCATGCTCGGTCGCTTCGGTGGGCATGGCGGTCGCGCGTTGCGCGCTTCGGATGTGCTGCGCATCGGCCCGGAGGAGAAGAGCGATACGCGACACGTGCCGCTGCCCGAAGCGCTGCGACCCAGCTACCCCGAGGTCTGGGAGATCGGCGTGCTCTACGGGCCGCACGGTGCGCCAGACTTCTTCACGCAGCCAGACATCGACACCTTCTTTGCGACCACCTGGGAGGTTCACTACAACTCCGATCGCACGGGCGTGCGATTGATCGGTCCGCGCCCGAAGTGGGCTCGCAAGGACGGCGGCGACGCCGGTCTGCATCCGAGCAACATCCACGACAACGCCTACGCGATCGGCACGGTAGACTACACCGGTGACATGCCGGTGATCCTGGGGCCCGATGGCCCGAGTCTCGGTGGCTTCGTGTGTCCGGCGACGATCGTGAAGGCCGAGCGCTGGAAGATGGGACAGCTCAAGGCCGGCGCGAAGCTGCGCTTCGTGCGCATGGACGAGGCGCAGGCCGAGGCCTTGCTCGATCAACGTGAGGCGGAGATCCGCACGCTGCTGCCGCAACGCGCCGTGAACCACGCCAGGAGCGCAGCACCGCGTCTCGTTAGCACCGATCACGCCGTGCTCGATCAGCTGGCGCAAGACAGCCGTCGCCCGCGCGTCGTCTATCGTCGCGCGGGTGACGACTACCTGCTGGTCGAGTATGGGCCGCTCGAGCTCGATCTCGCGCTGCGCTTTCGTGTGCACACCCTGATGACGGCGCTGCAGGCTCAGCGCATCAGCGGCATCCTGGACCTCACGCCGGGCATCCGCTCGCTACAGGTCCACTACGCACCCGAGCTGCTGTCCACGCGCCGCTTGCTCGACCGGCTCACGGAGCTGGAGCGCGATCTACCCTCGATCGACGAGATGGAGGTGCCGACGCGCATCGTGCATCTGCCACTGTCCTGGGAAGATCCGGCGACCTTGCTCGCGATCGACAAGTACATGCGCGTGGTGCGCAAGGATGCGCCGTGGTGCCCGAGCAACATCGAGTTCATCCGGCGCATCAACGGGCTGTCGAGCGTGGACGAGGTGCGCAAGATCGTCTTCGACGCGAGCTACCTGGTGCTGGGTCTGGGCGACGTCTATCTCGGTGCGCCGGTCGCCACGCCCACCGATCCGCGTCATCGCCTGGTCACCACCAAGTACAACCCGGCGCGCACGTGGACACCCGAAAACGCGGTGGGCATCGGTGGCGCGTACATGTGCATCTACGGCATGGAAGGTCCCGGCGGTTATCAGTTCGTGGGCCGCACGCTGCAGGTGTGGAACACGTACCGCACGACCCGCGAGTTCAGCGCCGGCAAGCCGTGGCTCTTGCGCTTCTTCGATCAGATCCGTTTCTACCCGGTGAGCGCCGACGAGCTCCTGCTCATGCGCTCGGAGTTTCCGCACGGCAAGCTCAGGCTGAAGATCGAGGAGCAGACCTTTCGCTTCCGCGAATATCGTGAGTTCCTGCGCGAGCACGCCGAGAGCATCGGTGCGTTCAAGCACAAGCAGAGCGAGGCCTTCGTGCAGGAGCGCGAGCGCTGGGCAGCGGCTGGCCAGGACGTGGTCACGGCGAGCGCGGTCGAATCCAGCGAACGCGCGCTCGGTGCAAGCGAGCTACCGGCGGGGACGGTTGCCGTGACCAGCCCCGTCGCCGGCAGCTTGTGGAAGCTGCTCGTGGAGCCGGGGCAACACGTGCTCGCCGGGACCACGGTTGCGATCGTCGAAGCCATGAAGACCGAGATCAGCGTGGCCTCGCGGGTAACGGGCCGTGTTCGCGAGCTGCGCGTCGAGCCGGGCGCGAGCGTGTCACCGGCCCAGACGCTGATCGTCCTCGAACCGGACTGAGTGCCGCGAGTTCGCGCTGCGCTGTGGATCAGGGTAGAACCACTGCAATGTCGCTGCAGTGGTATCCCGGACACATGACGAAGGCGCGGCGCGAGCTCGCGGCGCTCATGCCGTCGCAGGACGTCGTCATCGAGGTGCTCGACGCGCGACTGCCGGGCTCGAGCAGCAATCCGCTGGTCACCGAGCTGCGCAGGCAAAAGCCCTGCATCAAGGTGCTCACCAGGAGCGACCTTGCCGATCCCGAGGTCACCCGGGCGTGGCTGAAGTATTTCCGCAGCGAGCCCAACGTGATGGCGTTCGAGGCCACGACCGATCGCCCACAGGAGACGCGGCAACGCATCAGCGAGCTGACCCGGGGCCTGGCGCTGCATCGCGGCCCGGAAAAGCGCGTGCGTGCGCTGATCGCCGGGGTGCCCAACGTCGGCAAGTCCACACTCATCAACACGCTCATGAATCGCAGCGTGGCCGTGGTGGGCAATAAGCCCGCGGTCACCAAGCAACAACAGGCCGTTATTCTCAAAGACGGCACCACGCTCACCGACAGTCCGGGCCTGATGTGGCCGAAGATCGAGGACGAGCGGGGCGCGTTCCGGCTGGCGTTCGCCGGCTCGATCCCGGACACGGCGATCGACTACCTCACGATCGCCATGTTCGGCGCGCAGCTCGTGCTCGAGCGCTACGCCTCGCTCAGCGTCGCGCGCTACAAGCTCGCGGCCGTGCCTGCGAGCCCCGAGCTACTGCTCGCGGAGATCGGGAGGCGTCGCGGCGCGCTGCGACCCGGTGGCATCGTCGACCTGCACAAAGCGGCGGAGATCTTCGTGCACGAGTTTCGCAGCGGCGCGATCGGCCGCATCAGCCTGGAGCTGCCGCCCGAGGCCCCGGTCGTTCAGCCGGAGCAGTGAAATGTCGCGTCCGAGAGCGAGCTCGGTTTGGCGGCATCGAGCGTGAGTGGCAGTGTGGCCTTGCCCGTGTCGAGCGTGGCCGGCCCCGGCATGAACGTCGTACCGTTCGACTCGACCGGGAAGTGCGCCGTGTACGTGGCATCGCCGACGCTGAACACGATCACCGTGGACCCGCCGTCTTTCGCGCGTGACACGCTCTGCACCTTCTGCTCCTGCAGGCCGTCGCGCGGGCCGAAGAACACGCGGAAGTCGTCGTAGCTCCAGTCGTAGGTGGGGCGCAGCACAAGAAGCGTGTCGGCGCTGGCCGTGTGCGCCACGTATTCGATGAACGGCGCGTTCTTCAGATCGTGCACGGTCAGGCTGGTGACGCTCGCGTTGTCCAGCACCGTGAGCGGCTCGCTGCTCGTGCCGGCGTCGCTGAGTGAGCCCTTGCCGGAGTCGACGGCGCCGAGCGCCATGCTCGTCACCTTGCTTGCAGCCACGTGGATGATCAGTGTTCCGCGGGTCGTGCCGTCGTCGAAGCTGAGCGCGTAGTCCGCATTCGCGCCGCCGCCTTGCGAGCCGCTACCTACCACCGGCACGCGCCGCAGGCCGGCGCCGTCCGAGATGAACACGCGCTCCCCCGAGCTGCGCGCCGTGCCTGTGTCCGCGACGTAGAGCGTGCCGTGCGCGTCCTTGCCCGCACCGAGCACGGTCGTGAGCTGGATCTGCGCAGGCGCACTGGTTTGCAGCGGCTCGCAAGCGCCGTTCTGCGGCGCCGTCGTGTCGCTGCTGCATGCGGCGAGCAGCGCCGTCACCCCGAGCGCGAGCCCGAAACCGAGCTGGCTTCGAGCGCTTGCCGCTGCGTGTCCGTGCCGAAAACGAAAATGCCACTGGTTCATGGTCAGCCTCCGTTCTTCTTGGGTGGAGGCGTGGACTCCACTTTTTGTGTCGCGTGCGCCTGGTACGCCGAGTACGAAACTCGTGTGTTGGGGGGCACCGAGCTGGTGATCCAGGTGTTCGAGCCGATCACCGAGCTTTCGCCGATCACCGTGTCGCCGCCGAGGATGGTCGCGCCAGCGTAGATGGTCACGCCGCTGTGCAGCGTGGGATGACGCTTGGCGTCGCGCAGCAGCTCGCCATTGGCATCGCGTGGCATCGATAGCGCGCCCAGCGTCACGCCCTGGTAGAGCTTGACGTCGTCGCCGATCTCGCTGGTCTCCCCGATCACCACACCGGTGCCGTGATCGATGAAGAAGCGCTTGCCGATGCGCGCGCCCGGATGGATCTCGATGCCCGTGAAGCTGTGCGCGTGCTCGGCCAGGATGCGCGGCACCATGGGCACCTTGCGCACGTACAGCTCGTGCGCGAAGCGGTGGGTGGTGATGGCCTGCAGGGCAGGGTACGAGAAGATGATCTCCTCGATGCTCTTGGCGGCGGGGTCGCACTGATACGCGGCTTGCACGTCGAGCGCGAGATCGTCTCGCAGCCGTGGGATCTGCGCGAACACCTCGCTCACCACGTTTTCGCTCCAGGCGAAGTCGCTGGCGTCGGGGCCTTTGCCTGCGTTGTGCGCGTAGCCGACGGCGCGCGCGATCTGCGTGACCAGGATCTCGGATGCGCAGCACAGGTGCTCGCCGATGTAGTGCCGCAGGTTCATGGCATCGAGCACGTGCGCCGAATAGAAGCCCATGAAGCAGACGTGCTCGAGGTGGTGCAGTGCGTCGATGATCTTGCGGCGGTTGGGTAGCGCCGTGCTCTCGAGGCTGTCGATCGGTCGACCCTGCGCGTAGCTGCGGGTGACGGCGTCGACGGTTTGTTCGAGCGTGCGCTGGGCTTGTTCGCTGAGCTTCATGCCGTGGTCCTGCGCGGTTTGAGCGTGGCTGCGCGTGCGTCGGCGCACAGGGCGTAGCCGACCGCGTCGACCAGGCCTTCCGCCGCGACCGGAATCATTGGGCTTTCCTGCGGGGCGCGCCAGTCCCCGCAATTGGCATGCGGTTTTGCCGGCCTTCTGGGGTACAGTGCCGCCCCGATTGGCGGGTCAGGCCTGGGCGCGCAGCCCGCCCGCAAGCGTCATTTTCAGCCGACATGGAGACGAAGCATGGCAATCAAAGCTGAGTACATCTGGGTGGACGGCACGGAGCCGACGAAGCAGCTCCGTTCCAAGACGAAGATTCTTCCTTCCCCCGTGAAGGACCTGAAGCAGCTTCCCGATTGGGGCTTCGATGGCTCCAGCACCAACCAGGCCGAGGGCCACGCTTCGGACTGCATTCTCAAGCCGGTGTTCTTCTGCCCGGATCCGCTGCGCGGCGGCGACAACATCCTGGTGATGAACGAAGTGTTCGGCGCCGATGGCAAGCCGCACGCGACCAACACGCGTGCGCCGCTGCGCGCCGTGGCCGAGAAGTACGCGGCCGAAGAGCCCATGTTCGGCATGGAGCAGGAATACACCATGCTCGCGCCGGACGGCCGTCCGCTGGGCTTTCCCGAGGGTGGCTTCCCGGCACCGCAGGGTCCGTACTACTGCAGCGTCGGCGCGAACGTCGCGTTCGGTCGCCCGATCGTCGAAGCGCACATGGATGCGTGCCTCGCGGCTGGCCTGAAGTTCGCCGGCATCAACGCGGAGGTCATGCCGGGTCAGTGGGAGTACCAGATCGGCGTGGCCGGTGCGCTCGAAGTGGGTGACCACCTCAACCTCGCGCGCTGGCTGATGTGCCGCCTCGCGGAAGACGAGGGCGTGACGATCACCCTCGACGCCAAGCCGATGAAGGGCGACTGGAACGGCACCGGCTGCCACACCAATTACTCCACCAAGGCCATGCGCGCCGATGGTGGCATGAAGGCGATCCTCGCGGCCTGCGAGAAGTTCCGTCCGCGCGCCGAGCTGCACGTGGCGAACTACGGCGCTGGCATCGAGCAGCGTCTGACCGGCAAGCACGAGACCGCTTCGTACAAGCAGTTTTCGTTCGGCGTCGGCAACCGCGGTGCTTCGCTGCGCATCCCGCTGCACTGCGAGCAGCAGGGCAAGGGCTACCTCGAGGACCGTCGCCCCAACGCCAACTGCGATCCGTACGTGGTGGCGCGGCTGATCATCGAGACGACCTGCGGCTGAGTCAGGTCGGTCTACAAGCTACAACGCTTTGTTGCGGCCCTCACTCCGGAGACGGAGTCGAGGGCCGTAGCTTTTGGTGGTGGTAGACGACGGCGTTTGGGACCGGCTGGGTGTGTGCGCGGCCGCAGCTCCTGGGCGCTGTGCATTCATCGCAACCTGCCGGGGCGTGTTGGGAGGGCGGGTCGCTCCCGGGCTCGGGAGAGTATCCTCGGCACTACCGCAGCAGCTTCGCAAGAGGCGCCTTGGGCCTGCGAAACAAGGCCGGGAGCGACCCGCCCTCCCAACACGCTCCAGTAGTCATGTAGCCATGTCGACGTCAGCGTGACCTGGCTCGGCGTGAGCATGTGCAACAGTCACTGCGAGCCACCGTGTCGTCGGCGTCAGACGACAACGCTTGCTGCGACGTCACGCCAGACGACAACACTTGTTGCGACGTAGCGCCGCCTGGTCACTCAGCCATGACATTGAAGCGCTTGGGGTCGGCAGGTCGCTCTCGGGCTCGTTTCGCAGGCCCGCCGCGCGTCTTGCGAAGCTGCGGCGGTCGTGCCGAGGATACTCTCCCGAGCCCGGGAGCGACCTGCCGCCCCCAAGCGCCCCAGCAGGTTGCGATGGACGACGCTGTGCTGCGTATTCGCAGCGCAGGTTGTGGCCGAGACCGCGAGCCGGGCCGGCTACTTCTTCTTCGCCTTGGACTTGGCTTTGACGGGCGTCTTGAACGGGCTCGGCTTGCTCTCGTTCGGGGCGGGCTCCGCTGTCTCTGACGCTGTCTCTGGCGCTGCCACTGCCGCGGCGGGTGCCGCCTTCGGCTCGGCCCTGAAGGGGCTCGGTTTTGCAGGCTTCGTGGCAGGCTTCGCGGCAGGCTTGGGCGCGGGCTTCGCTGCTTCAGGCTCGGCTGCGGCGCCGCCAGCCTCGGGCGGGGTGAAGTCGTCGGCTGAGCTCCCGGTCTGGGCCTTGGGCTGCTCCGCGACCGCGCCCATCAGGCCGTTCACGAAGCTGCAGCTCTTGTCGTCGTACGACATCAGGCCATCGCTCTTGGGGCACGAGTACGTGCGGACCACGTTGCAGCCCCGCACGACGTACTGGCCGTCTTTGTAGCCCTCGTCGTAGGTCTGACGCGCTTTGATCGTGGCGTCGGGGCAGTTCAGCTCTGCAGCGAACTGCGAGTGTACGACTTGCTGGGCGTTGCCGTAGGCACAACCGGCCGCAGTCAGTACCGCGAGAAGCACCGCGAGAAGCACCACGAGGGACAGCGCAGCCCCGCGCGTTAGGGCCCTTCGACCGTTCGATGTCGAATTCATGGCGCGCAGCATGCCAAAGACCTGCCTCCCTTGCAAAGCGTCACTTCGCGATCAGGAAGGCCATGTGACCAGCGCCACCGCCCAGGGCTTCCAACCGGCCTTCGGGCACACCGGCATCCACCAGGCGCTGCTTGACCAGCAAGGCTCGGCTGAGGGCCACGGCGTCGTCTCCGTAGCCCTGGATGCGGATGTTGAGGTCGGTGCGGATCAGCAGCAGGTCGGCCAGCTCGGCCACGCTCTGGGCCGCCGCTGCGTCGAGGTCGGTGGAGACGCCCTGGAACTTGATGTTCTTGGCCGAGATGCCGTCGGCGCGCAGCGACACCGTGGGTGCCACGGGCTTCTGCATCAAGGTCACGTCTGCCGTGGTGGTGGCACGCGGTTGAATGCTCACTTTGCCGAGCCGGACGAAGTGGCCGTCGGCCTCGGTGCGGATCACGTAGTCGCCGGCCACGAGGTTATTGGCCTCGAACCCACCGCGCACGTCGCTGGTCGCTGACGCTGTGGACGGGCCGGTGAGCTGCAGGCGCGCGCTGATCACCGGGCTGCCGTAGGCATCGACCACGCGGCCGGTGAGCTTGCCGACGCGCGGCTTGGGGGTGAGCGTGCAGCGCGCTTCGACGTTGCCGCCCGCCTCCGGGATGGCGGCCGCGCACTGGACGTCTTCGTAGTCGGGGTGGCTCACCGCGAGCATCACCTCGCCGGCGGGGAACGCTTCACTCACGAAGTGACCATCGCTGCTGGTCGCCATCGCCGACACGTCGTGGTTCGCGAACGCCACAATCGCACCGGCCACGGGCTGACCTTCGCTCGAGACGACGGTACCCTGGATACGGCCCTCGGGCGCGGTCTCGTCTTCGTCGGGCTCGGCGACGACCTTCTTGGGCGGGTGAGCGTCGTAGTCGTAGCCGAGCGCGAACATCAGGCGGTAGGGCGCGTTCGGAGCCAGCTCGCGCACGAAGGTGCTGGTGCCCGTCAGGCCGATGTCCACGGCGAGCATGGCCGTGACGCCGCGAATCGGTGGCACCACGCGCACACCGAACGCCAGGTTCATCGGCAGCGACGAGCCGGGGGTGCGCTCGTAGCAGGAGTCTTGGACCGTGTTGAGCGAGCCCGACTGAGCGTTCGACTTCACGAACGGGCAGTCGTAGCCCTGACGGTTGATCGGGATGCCGATCTGCCACTCCGCGAGGGGGTGCAGGTAGAAGCGCTCGGCCACCTCGAGCGGCAGCTCGAAGCCGAGGCCGATCGTGAAGCGGTCCAGGCGATTGGTGCCATTGGCGAAGCGCTCGAAGCGATTGACCAGATGACGCGTCTCGTCGGCCTTGGCTGCCACCGCGCCGCCGAGGTGTGTGTAGCGGGTGTCCTCGGTGTCGGTGACCGGCTGCGCGCTGTTGTCGAAAAGGTAACCGAGGTTGAAGCGCGCGACGAACGGCACTGGCTTCTCGAGCTCTTGCAGGTTCACAGCGAGGCCTGTGCGCAGGCCGAGGTTGGTGCCCGCGAACGCGATGCCACCGCCGCCGACCTGGTTGGCGAGCGCCACGCGGATGTCGCCGCCGAAGTAGGTCAGAGGCGCGATCTTCGTGCCGACCTTGCCGCCGAGGGTGATGTCGCCCTGGCTGCTCAAGGAAGTCGGACCGGGCGTGCCCGTGGTTACCGGATTCCTGCTCGTGGCGCTGGCGCGGTTGCCGAGCGAGGCATACGCCTCGAAGATCTTGCTGACCGTCCAGCTGAGCGACAGGGTTTGCCCGTCTTGTTCGACGTGATCCTTGCTGAGCAAGAAGCGGTCGCCGCTGAACATGTCGAAGCCCAGCTGCAGGCGCACGGCCCCGACTTCGCCCGTGCTCGGATCGACGAGGTACAGGCCGCCGGTGGGACCACCCCAGGTGTTGTAGCGACGGTGCGCGAGATCCCAGGGCAGGGCGCCTTCGACTTCTTCTCCGTCTTCGGCGTCGGCTTCTTCGTCGTCCGCCGCTTCGGCTGCGGCCTTGGCCTCGGCCTCGGCTTTCGCCTTGGCCTCGGCTTTCGCCTTAGCCTCGGCCTCTGCCTTGGCCTTCGCTTCGGCCTTGCGCTTGGCCTTGCGCTCCTTCGCTCGCTCGGCCTTGGTCAGCTTGTGGGCGGGCTTCTCGTCGGCTGCGGTGCTCGCGCTCGTGTCGGTCTCGACGTCCGAGAGCGACGCCGTGCCCGAAGCACTCACTGCGACGGCCGGCTTCTCGTCGGCTGCGGGCTCCTCGGCACGCACGCAGACAGTCCCCAAGGACATGCCGCCCACACAGGCACAGGCGATCAGCAGAGCCACGAGCGAAGTCTTGCCGCGGCGAGCCGCGTGACCTTGGAGCAACATGCAGGAGTCCTTTTTTCCGGGCGAGCCGACACGCTTCGCCGCCGCCTTCGTCTCGCACTTTTGCCTGTGAAGTTCAATAGTCCCCCGCGTACACTGGGTACTCGCCTGCACAGCATTCGCGCCGTGCGTGGCGCGCGACGCATGCGTGGCCTGACCTCGGCGCTCCCCTGCAGGCTCGCGCCGCCGATGGCGACGGGCGGTTGCGCGTCAGCCGTGGCTCAGCTGCGAGCCGGCGCTTCGAAGCCTGGGGCGTACAGCCGCGCGAAGGCTTGCGCGTTCTCCACGCCACGCGCGCGCATCGCGGCGCGCGCCTCCTGCGTCAGTCGCTCCGCCTCGTTCGCGCCGACCAGGCGCGCGCGGCACAGGCGCGCGCAGGCGAGCACCAGTGGTCCGTCGGCGGCTTGCTCGGCTTCCTTCAGGATCGCATCCAAAAGGCGCAGAGCTTCCTGGCGCTGGCCACGCAGGTGCGCGATCGCCGCGCGCAAGAGCCGGATGTGGTCGGCGAAGTGGGGCAGGTTGAGTTGCTCCAGCTCGCCGAGGCTGCTCTCGGCCCCGCGCAGCAGGGGCTCGCGGTCGATCTCGGGCACGCTCGCCATCAGTGCCGCGCGAGCGCGTTGCAGATGATTACTGCCGCGCCACAGCACCACCGTCATCAGCGGTGACTGAAAGAGTCTGTCGATGTTGGCCAGCGCCGCCTGGCACGCAGCCGGATCGTGGTGGTACAGCGACAGCTGCGTGCGGGCCGCGAGCTCGAGCATGCCGATCACGTCGCTCGGGTCGTTGGGCTGGCCGAGCGTGGCTTGCTCGATGCGCTGCCCCGCACGCGCCGGATCGTCCGCGATCAGCGCACCCAGCGTGGTGATCAGCCGGAAGCGTTGCAGCCCCGTGCGATCGTCGCGTTCCTCGGCCTCGCGCATCCACTGCTCGCAGCGCGCCAGATCGTCGAACTGCCCGAGCATGCCGAAGAGCGTCGAGCTGAGGTGTCTGCACGAGCGCACCTCGGCCGTGCTGCCGGGGCAGTGCATGCGGAAGAGCTCCTCGGCCTGGGTGAACTGCAGGAGCGCCGGCTTGAGCAAGCCCGTGTTCTGGAAGGCGAAGCCCTGTGCCAGGGCCACCCACGCGCGGCCGTACGGGTCGCCACCCTCGCGGCACAGCTGCTCGGCCAGCTGCAGCGACCTGGCCTTGCGGCCCTCGATCGTGCTGACGAACAGGTCGACGTGCACGAAGTAGCAGCACAGGGCGGGCACGATGCGCCGCGGCTCGCCCACCTCCAGCGCATCCATCAGGTAGCGAACCAGCAACGGCTGTGCGAAGACCGGTCGTGTCAGCTGCATCGCACGGGCGATCGCCCACAGGTGGTCGAGGCGATCGAGCAGCGCGGCCGGGACCTCGCCTGCGCGACGTGGTGTGAAACCGAGCCCGCGCGCTTCGAGCGCCTGACGCAGGGTGAGCGCCTGCTGCAACGCGTCGGCTGGCTGCGCGGGCATCTGGATGTCGAGCGCGTGCAGCGTCTGCGCGAGCACCTCGCTGCCGCGCTCGAAGTCGCCGCTCAGCAGGAGCTGCACACCCGCCTTGCGTCGCAGCTCGAGGATCTCTTCCGGCGCGGCCTTCGTTGCGGCTTGCAGGTAGACGCGTGCGGCTTGGGTGCCGCGGCGAGCGTTCACCAGCGCATCGCCCCACTGCACCATCAGCTCGTGCCGCCAGGCTTCGTCTTCGTGGTAGCGCACGGCGATCTCGTAGAGCTCGGCTGCCTGCTCGAACGCCAGCGCGCGATTGGCCTGCACCGCGGCACGGATCGCGTAGATGCCCGCGCGGCTGTAGTCCTGCGCGCCGATCAGGTGCATGGTCAGGCCCTGCAGGTCGGTGGTGCCGTGCGCCTCGAGCGCGCCGGCCAGGCGTCTGTGCCACTGCCGGATCAGCTCGGGATCCATGCGCGCGAGCACGGAGTCCCGGATGCCGTCGTGGAAGAGCTCGATGGCACGCGAGCTCGCGGCGCCCACGCCACGCACCAGCTTCGCGCGCCGCAGCTCGCTCAGCGCGGAGTGCAGATCCATCTCCGCCGGCACCAAGCTGCCGAGCGTTTCCTCGTGCACCGGATGCCCGGCCACGGCCACCAGCTCGAGCACGCTGAACGCATTCTGTGGCAGGCGCGATAGACGCTCACCCAGAGCCTGTTCCAGGCTCACCGCCGGCGGGATGCTGCCGCCGTCAGCGGCCACGGGAGCGCTCGGATGGCCGCTGCGCAGGTGGTGGACGATCTCGCCGAGCAGGTACGGATTGCCGCGCGACTCGCGCACCACGGCGGCTGCGTCGCTGGCGCGGTGCGTTCCGAGCAGCTTGCTGGCCAGCTCCAGGCTCTCGGCTTCGCTCAGTGTGCCGACCGTGACCTGACGGATGTCGGCCTGCCGGTTCTCGCGCGTGTTGTCGAACAGCGTCTTGAGGCACGTGCTCGACTCCACGTCGCCGCTGCGGTAGGCGCACAGAAAGAGCATCGCAGGTCGATCGGCGCCGGTGATCATCTCGACGATCAGCCGAGCGCTCTCCACGTCGCCCCACTGCAGGTCGTCGATCAGCACCACCAGCGGCTCGCGGTGGCTGATGCGTGAGAACATTTCCTTCAGCGCCAGAAACGCGCGCCTGCGCAGCTCGCGTGGGTCGGTCGGCAGGCGCGAGCGGCGCTTGGCGCGATTGACGATCTCCACGCGCTTGAGCACGGGGAAGACGTGCGCGAGGGCCTCGATGTCCTTGGGCATCAGCTCGGCTGCCGCGTAGAACGGCAGCTTGCCCAGGTAGTGGCACAGCGCATCCACCACGCTGTCCCACGCCTTGAACGGCACGCTCTCGCGTTCGTAGCAGCGACCTTGCAGCACCACGGCGTGGTTCTGCTCGCGTGCCTGCGCCACGAAGCGCTCGAGCAGTGCCGTTTTGCCCATGCCCGACAGGCCCTGCACGAAGCACATCACCGGCGCGCCGTCGTCGGTCGCCAAGAGCGCACGCTCCAGCTCCTTCCGCTGCGCGCTGCGGCCCACGAACACACTGGCCGAATCGAGCGGTGGTGTGCTGCTCGGTGTCGCCCGCAGCTCGGAGTTACGCCCGTGCAGCGCTTGCAACACCGCTGGGCCCTGCGGTCGTAGGTTCGGATCGCGCGACAATAGGCCCACGCACAGCACATCGAGATCGGGTGGAACGCCCGACACCAGCTCCGAAGGCGCAGGCGGATCGACCTCCTGCTTCTGCTTCATCACTTCCATGTACGAGCCGGAGAACGGCACGCCGCCCGTCATGGCCTCGTAGAGCATCACGCCCAACGCATACCAGTCGGTCGCGGCGTCGATCTCACCGCCGGCGGCTTGCTCTGGAGACATGTATGCAGGCGTGCCCATCACACCGGCTTCGAGCGTGTGGTGCAAGTCGTCGACGCGCTCGGTCGCGATGCCGAAGTCCAGCACCACGGCGCGGCCGTTTTCGGTGACCATCACGTTGTCGGGCTTGAGATCGCGATGCAGCTTACCTGCGCCGTGCACGGCCATGATCGCCTCGGCGATCTGCTGCAGCACGGCGCGCAGCTCGTCGAAGTCAGTGAGCGGCGAGGGGAAGAGCGCGGCCAAGCCCTTCTTGCCCTTGCTGGGTCGCGCCAGCTCGCGCGTACCGCGGGCGCCTTGCTCGTGCGCGTCGGCTGCGGCGTCGCCGAGCAGGTATTCGAGGAAGCGCTTGCCCTCGACGTACTCCATCGTGAAGAACCAGTCGGTGCCTTCCGCGAACAGCTCGTGGAGCACGACCAGGTTCGGGTGGCTCACGTCGGCGAGCGCGCGGAACTCGCGCTTGAACCGGTAGATGCCCGAAGCATCGACGCGGCGCAGGGTTTTGAGCGCGACGCGTGCTTCACGCTCGCGGTCGTAGGCGAGGTAGACCGCGCCCATGCTGCCTTCGCCGAGCTGCCGCTCGATGACGAAGCGGTCCAGGCCGAGTAGGCGCTCTGGAGCCGATGGCTGCGACCTACTACTGCTCATCGCGGAGGTGATGGTACCTCATCTTACGTGGCCTCGCGAGGGCCAGTCGCGGTCTGGCGCTGCCGCCGTAAGCTGCTGTAATCAAGGCGCTTTCCGGTGGCTTCCAGACTTGCTGTAAGGAATCTGACGTAGCGCGGCGAGGCGTGGGGCGGTTCGAGAGAGACAGTAACAGTTGATCATGGTTCGCGCGGTCATGGTCATCGCCGTCGGGCTGGTGTTCGGCGCGTGCTCGCTCGACCGAACGCCCAGCCGTGCGGTCGGGCGCCACGCGAGCGAAGCGGGCAGCAGCGGTCGCGCGGCCGGTACCGGGGCGACGGCTGGATCCGGCGCGCTCGCCGGTAACGGCGCGCTCGCAGCGCTCGGCGCAGCTGGCAGCGGCGCAGCTGGCGGCGGCGGCACACCGGCTGATGCTGGTGCCGGCATGGCCGGCGGCGGCGCGGCCGGTCGCGCAAGCGACGCTTGCGGCGGTTGCGACGACGGCGTGTTCTGCAACGGCGCCGAGCACTGCATGCCCGGTGCGGCTACGGCAGATGCACGCGGCTGCGTGGCACCAGCTGCAAGTTGAGCACGGGTGGCTCAGGCAACAACGGTAAGTGCACCAAAGGCGTCTGCGTGTGAGCTGTGCCAGCTGACACCACGCGCGGGCTCGCACGTGAACCGACAGGGCGCGCACGCCGCAAGTGTTGCGGCGCACGCGCCCCTTGGCTCAACTCGGTATCACAGCCCGGCGCGGATGTACGCGATGACTGCGCTTGCGGTGTACGCGGGACGCCAGTTCAGCCTCGATTGCTTGGCGGCTTCCGCGAAGAATGCAGCGTTGGTGGCGGTGAGGCCCAGGCTCTGGCCGTAGGAGGCGATCGTCCGACTCGGGTCCGGGTATGCGAACGGCGCTGCACTGCCGGTCTCACCCGTGTCTGTCTTCCAGTCGGCAAAGCCCTTGGGGTTGCCGATCATGAACCAGCCGGTGCTGGCTTGGCCCGTCGAGTAGAAGCGATTGTTCCGCCCCGCAACGGTCACGGTGGAGGTGCTCATCAGGTTGTCGTCCCACATCAGTGGGGTGGCCTGCGTGCTGAAGAATGAGTTGTCCTGCCACACCTGATTTAGCCCAGGGCGCACCATCGTGGTGGCATCGTAGACCTTGTTGCGCTGCACGATGGCGTGGTCGCCGCCCACGTCGAGCGAAGCGTTGTACGCAGGCCCGCTGGCGACGTGCGTGATGATGTTGTCCTCGATCACGGCGCCGCTGGTGACGAAGGCCGAATCGATGTAGATGCCGCCTCGGCCTGCCTGGCCTTCGGTCACGAAGTTGCCGCGAATCGTCGCCGGCACGGCTGGCCAGCACGGCGCGACGGTTGGTCCGCCGTCGTCGTTGCATTGGCCCATCATGATGGAGGTCCAGCCTGCACCCACCACCACGTTGCCTTCCGACAGACCGCCGGGGCGCTGCATGATCGCGTTCTTGAACCCGCCGTACAGGATCAGGTTTGCGCGCGTGACCACGTTCGTGTTGCCCCGGCGCGTGATGTACATCGCGTGGTTGGTGGTCAGCGAAGCGTGCATCAGCACGTTCTCCTCGATGAGCAGGCCCTGGATGTTGCTCACGAAGAGCATGTTGTCCTGGCTGATGTCGAAGACGCAGCGTCGGATGCTCACGTTGCTGAAGCCCTGCGTGCTGCCGTGGCCATCGAAGGCGATCGAGGTGTTCCAGTCATGCGTGTAGCAGTCCTCGACCAAGATGTCGTTGCCTGCGATGCCGCTGATGGCTTGATTGGGGCTGCCGTTGCCTTCGAACGCCACGCCGACCAGCGATAGGTGAGATACCACCGACGTTGACGACAAGCTGAAGCTGTCGGTGATGACGGGCCGTGCGGTCGAGTTGCCGTAGGTGGAGATCACCATCGGCTCGGTTGCGCTTCGTCCGCTTTGGTTCCAGCCGACCAGGCCGTTGCTGAACGTGTCACCGCGACGCAGCATGAGCCAGTCAGGGTAACCGTCGCGCAAGCGCGCGCGTCCGGCGCTGATCGTGAGCTTGGGTCCGTTGCTGCCGCTCACGAAGTTGGGAGCCAGGCCATCCCATGCGTCGTTGCCGGCAGCGCTGACGTAGATCGTGCGCGTGTCGGCTGACGGGGTGAGAGTCGTCCAGCCCTGCGTGGTTACCGCGACGGGTGCGGCTGTCGGTGCCGGTGCGGGTGCCGGTGCGGGTGCCGGTGCGGGTGCCGGTGCGGGTGCGGGTGCGGGCGCGGGTGCGGGTGCCGGCTGCACGACCGTGCCTGCGTCGACGGGAGCTGGCGCTTGGATGACGTCGCCGCCGGTGGGTGCCGGTGCTGGCGCTTGGATGACGTCGCCGCCGGTGGGTGCCGGTGCTGGCGCAGGTGCCGGCGCGGGCTGCACTGCGGTGCCCGCATCGACGGGAGCAGACGGTTGCACGATGTCAGCTGCAACGGCTGCATCCGGAGCACGGGCCACGTCACCCGTAGTTGCTGCGTTGACCGCGGCCGCTGTGATGTCGGCACGCCGCCGTCGACGCAGGGCAGCGGGGCTTTGCGTCGGGTCCGCGACGGACCCATCCACGGTTGCGCTCTCGATCGACGAGGTGCTCGTGTGGATATCCGATCCGGACGAGCCGTTCGCCGTACAACCGACCATCAGAAGACACACACCGAAACCGATCGCACACACTTCACCAATATAGCTTCTTGTCTTCATGGCGTTCCTTCAGTTCGAAAACGTTTTTAAGCAATAGACACCCCCTTTTCCGAGCTCGAAGCCAAGGACGACACCCACGATCAGGGCTCGCGTGACGTGGTCTGAAGAAAGCAACCGGTCGATTTGAAAGGCCAACGGCGAAGCTAATCGCTGCAGCGCATCAACTGGTGTGAGCAGACGGTTCACGATTGCGAGCCACCGCGCAAACACCAGCATTGGCTAGTAACTTCACTTCACGCTGTCGTCAGATGCATTTTCGTCGGCAATTGCAGCGCAATTCGCGCGTGTCGAGAAATTCGGGGCACATAATTAATTTAATTTTTTCGCGAAAACTGAGCGAATGCGGCCAGTTTTGAGCCTTTTTTAACGATCCGTCGTGTACGTCGTGGTGGGCGCGTGGGCGAAGATTCGTGCCGATGCGGCTCAGATCATGCTTGAAAATACGTCAGCTGCAACACTGCGTTGTACTACGAGGTATGCATCCGTGGCACGCGGCACGCGCCATATGCAACACTGTGTTGTATTACGACGTAAGCGTTTGGAGGCGCTCGCGCGGCCTCGTGGCCGATCCGTGCCACGCACTGGACGCTCGCGTGGCACGGGTCGGTCGCCGTGGCGCAGCGCGCACGCCATCGCGGGGAGGTCGAGCCTGTGCGCACGGCACGCAGGCTTCGTCTACGGACACGTCGACCCGTGGAAATCGGAACGCGCACCACGACGTGGAGTCTGCGGAGCATGACCGTCGTCGCCTGAGCTGCGACCTTCACCTGCTCGCGCGCGAGCACGACGAGCGCAGCGGGCAGGCGCGTGCTCGACTGGCACTGCGGACCGTGCCGCGGCTCTGGTATCCTCTACGGCGATGTCTGAGCAGCGCCTCACGGGAATCGCCTGGGCCGTGGGCTCAGCGCTCGGCTCGGCCGCGTTCTTGATCCCCTGGAAGCTCGCCGCCTCGGTCGGCACGGCGCGCGTCAACCTCTTGCTGCTGCTGGTGGCTGCGGCGGTGCTGAACAGCGTGGCGCTGCCGTTTCTGCCGCGAGCTCGCAGCGCGCAGAGCGGTGCACCGGCGCGCCGGCGTGCGCTCTGGCTGGCTGCGCAGCTGTCAGTGCTCACGCTGCTCGGCAACTGGGCCAGCGCGATGGCGATCGGTGAGCTGTCGGCGCCCGTGCTGAGCGTGTTGCAGCGCACCGAGGTGCTGGTGGTGGCGTTGCTAGCGTGGCTCTGGCTCGGCGAGCGCATCGACGCGCGCTTCGGGCTCGGAACGCTGATTGCCGGTGCTGGGCTCTTGTTCATCCAGAACGACGCGCTGCACGGCCGGGCCGGCGCGGTCGGCACGTTCTATGGCCTCTTGGCGGCCGCGTCTTTCGGCACGATGATCGTGCTGGCGCGCCGTGCTGGCCAGGCGATCGATCCGGTGAGCGTGAATGCGCAGAGGTTGTGGCTCTCGGTCGCGCTGTGGTTCGTGATCAACGGCGTGCCAGGTGCGCTGTGGAAGATCACAGCGCAGCAGCTGCTGTATGCTGCGCTCGCGGCGCTGTGCGGGCCGGTGCTTTCGCGCGTCTGCATCATGTACTCCGTGCGCTACGTCGAGGCGCGGGTGTCGGCGCTCACCATCCTGTGCGCGCCCGTGCTCACGCTGTGGCTCTCGCACCTGTGGTTCGGTGGACTGCCCGGCACCCAGCAGCTGCTTGGCGGTCTGCTGATGCTGACGGGCATTGCGCTCCCGATCTCTGGGTGGAAGCGTGCTTGACGACGTTGCGTGCAGTGCTGGCGCGCGTGGATCGAGCGCCTTGCCGCGCTGGTCTGGCCGCGGTGTGTCGTGGCGGCGCGCGCACTGATGCGGTTGCCATGGCTGCTGTTTGCGGGTGTCGACTTCCCTCGGTGCTCCGGCGCAAGGTGCGCTACGCTGCGCGCATGGAAGAAGCCGTCACGAAGTCGCTGGTCTGCGAGCTGTGCGAGGCTGGCTGTGGTCTGTCGGTGGACGTGCTGGACGGCCAAGTCGTCAAGGTGCGGGGCAACGAACGCGACGTGCTCTCGAGGGGCTTCGTGTGCCCCAAGGGGCTTGCCACGATTGCGCTCGACCGCGACCCCGATCGCCTGCGCACACCTGTGCAACGCCGCGCCGACGGACGCTTCGAGCCCATCACGTGGGACGCCGCCTTCTCACTCGTCGCCGACCGGCTCGGCGCGATCCAGCGCGAGCACGGCCGCGATGCGGTGGCCGTGTACATGGGCACTCCGATCGTGCACAAGCACGGCGCGCTGTTGATGCGTGGAGCGCTGCTCGGCGCACTACGCACGCGCAACTCGACCAGCGCGGGCTCGCAAGACTCGAGCCCGCGCTTTGCGGCCTCGTACTTCCTCTATGGCAGCGCGTTCTCCGTTCCTGTGCCCGATGTCGATCGCACGAGCTTCTTTCTGTGCATCGGTGCGAACCCCTTGGTTTCCAACGGCAGCCTGCTGACGGCGCCGAACCTGCGCGAGCGGCTGCGCGCGATTCAGGCGCGCGGTGGCAAGCTCGTGGTCGTCGACCCGCGTCGCACGGAAACGGCCGAGGTCGCCGACGAGCATGTCGCCATCAGACCCGGAACCGACGCGGCTTTCTTGCTCGCGATGGTGCATGTGCTGTGGACGGAGCGGCGCATCGATGAGGCGGCGCTCGAGCAAGCCACGCGCGGCTGGCCCACGATTCGCGCGCAGCTTGCCGCGTACGCACCGGAGCGCGTCGCGCGCTACACCGGCGTACCAGCCGAGACGATCCGCCGCGTTGCCTTGGAGTTTGCCGACGCGTCGACGAGCGTGGCGTACGCGCGCCTGGGCGTGTGCAATCAAGCGTTCGGCACGCTCGCGAGCTACGCCGTCGACTTGCTCAACCTCGTGGCCGGGCGCCTCGGGCAGGTGGGCGGTGCCTTGTTCGCGACACCGGCGATCGACCTGACACGCCTGGCGCGGCTCACCGGCAGCGACGGTTACGCGCGCTTTCGTAGTCGGGTGCGCGGCTTGCCCGAGATCGCAGGTGATCTCCCGGCGACCGTGCTCGCCGAGGAAATGCAGACACCGGGGGACGGGCAGGTGCGCGGCTTCGTCACGTACGCGGGTAACCCGGTGTCGAGCACACCCAACGGTCGTCGCCTGGCCGCTGCGCTTTCGGGCCTGCAGTTCATGGTCTCGATCGATTACTACGTGAACGAGACCACGCGCTTCGCCGACGTCATCCTGCCGCCCTGCGGACCGTTCGCAGAGGATCACGTCGATCTATTCTTCGCGAATTTCGCCGCGCATAACGGCCTGCGCTGGACGCCCGGCGTGGTGGCGCGCGGTGCCGACGAACGCCACGACTGGGAGATCTTGCTCGAGCTCGCAGAGCGCCTGGGCGGAGGGCCCACCGGTGTACGCGCGATCGATCAGCTCCTGCGCGTGGCGCGGCGCTTCGGTTATCGGTATGCGCTCGACACCACGCTCGAGCTTGTGTTGCGCACCGGTCCGTACGGCGATCGTTTTCTCCCGTGGCGCTCGGGCCTGCGCGGCGAGCAAGTGCGTGCTGCGCCCGATGGGATCGATCTGGGCCCGCTGCAGCCTGGCTTTGCGCGGCGCATCTTCCATGCCGATGGTCGCATCGAGCTCGCGGCCGGGCCGATCACGCTCGCCTTCGCCCAGCTCGAGGCCGCGCTCGACCACAGCCCGGCCGACGGTGAGCTACTCATGATCGGCCGCCGCGAGCTGCGCTCCAACAACTCGTGGATGCACAACCTCGAGAAGCTGGTGGCCGGACAACCGCGTTGTCTGCTCTTCGTGCATCCCACCGACGCCGCACGCGCCGGCGTGCGTGACGGTGACTCGGCGCTGCTCGAGAGTCGTGTGTACAGCGCCGAGGTGCCGGTGCGCGTGACCGACGAGGTCATGCCGGGCGTGGTCAGCCTGCCTCACGGCTGGGGCCACGCGGCGAGCGCGCCCTATCAGCGCGTTGCAGCTCAGCACGTGGGCGTCAGTGCGAACGACTGGACCGACGATCAGGACGTGGAGTCGATCGTGGGGCAGTCGATTCTCAACGGGGTCAGAGTGCGTCTGCGTGCGGTCGCACCACGCGGCTGACGTAAGCGCGCGTCTCTGTGGGCAGGCCAAGCAGTGGTCCCTCGCGCGGCACCCGGCCCGCGCCCGCGTTGTACGCAGCGGCCACGCGCTCGCGATCGCCGTGGTAGCGCTGCCACAGCTCGTGCAGATAGCAGCTGCCGCCGTCGGCGCTCTGCGCGGGATCGAACGGATCGAGCACCGCGTGCGCGATCGCCGTGCCCGGCATCAGCTGCATCAGACCCATCGCACCGGTAGCGCTGATGCAGTGCGGCCGCAACCCCGACTCGGTCCGCGCGATCGCGAGCGCCAATGGCACGGGCACGCCGTGCGCTGATGCGGCTTGCGCGACCAGCTCGCGCGTATCGGTGTCGTGGCTGCTCCAGACGTGCTTCACCGAGTGCAGCGCGAGCGCCATCACCGCGTACGACTTGTCGGGCAAGTGGAAGACCGAGAGCAGAAACGCATCGCCGTGGCCCACGTAGCGAACGATCGCGTTGAGCGTCACCACGTACACGACGGCCACGGCCAGCGCCTTGCGTACGCCGGGGACCTGCAACAGTGGACGCAGCGAGGCGAGCAGACTCGGGCCACTGCTGCGTCGCAAGCGTTTGCGTGCTCGGCGCCGTCCGCCCATCGTGGCGCCACGCTAGCGTGGCAGCGTCGTTGGCGTCCAAGTATCGGCGGCACAGCGCAAGCTCAGTGGCAGCAGGTCTGCCCCGGCGAGCAGTCGTTGGCGCTCGCGCAGGGGATGCAGCTACCCAGGGAGAGGTCCGTGCAGAAGCCGAGCGCTCCGAGCTCGCAGCAAGTCTCGTTACACGAGCCCCGCATCGCTTGCGCGCAGCCAGCGCTTAGGGCTGCAAAGCCGCGCCGGCCGACGACGCTTCCGTCATGACGAGCGCCACCACGACCATCAGTGCGGCGATCAGCAACACCGCGAACACCGCCACGCGTCCCGATGGAATGTACTCGGCATCGTGGCGCGAGAAGACCCGCGCCAACATGCGGGCGGAGAAGTCTTTGTACCAGCGACGCAAGCGCCTGCGGCGCGATCGAGGGCGACGACGGACCGGTAGGGGGGGGGTTGCCATGCTCGTCTTCCAGTAGCCGGTGGCGCCTGCGCGCGCCGGGGTATCACCTGACGCTGCCGTGGGCACACCGGCGTCAGCGATCCTGGAAGCAAATCTTAGTCATCTGAGCGCTCGGCGCCATGAATGATTTAAAGCGGCTGGGGAGCGGGGGGCGCCCCGGGCCGGGACGCTTTGTTGCGCTGCTTCACCCAGCTGGCCGACGCTCCGGATCTGGGCGGCCGCGGTCCTCTCGCCGGCACCGCCGTGCGCGCCCGCGGCTGGCTCAACTCGCTCGATGCCCAAGAACGACGCAACGACCACCCCAGCGCCGGACGCGAGCCCGGAGCACGACCGCGCCACAGCTCTTGTGCACGCTGCGCGACTGCGTTTTGCGCCCCTCTCGCTGTTCGTGCTCGGGCTCACGCTGCGCACCTGGCCGTTCGCGTTTCATGTGTTCCGACCGGGTCAGCTCCTGCTCTACGGCGACACCGATCCTTACTACCACCTGCGCAGGATCCGCCTCGCCACGCAGCACTTTCCGCTCGTGCCCGACTTCGATCCGTGGCTGAACTTCCCACACGGTGCGTATGCCATCTGGGCGCCGCTCTTCGACTGGGTTCCTGCGGCGTTTTCGCGGCTGACGCAGATCGATCCGGATCTGGTGGCGACGTTCTGGCCGGCGCTGCTCGGCGGCCTGTGCTGTGCCGTGCTCTTTCTGCTCTTGCGCCGTTGGGTGGGTGCATGGCCGGCGCTCTTGTCCAGTGTGCTCTTCGCGCTCCTGCCGGGTGCGGTGCTGATCTCGGCGCTTGGTCGCATCGATCACCACGTGGCCGAGGTCTTGTTGCAGCTGACGGTGTACTTGCAACTCTTGCGTGTCGTCGAACGCATCGAGCGCGACGCTCAGGTTCCGCACGGCGCTGCGCTTGCGCTGGGCGTGCTGATGGCCGTGGCGCAGCTGACATGGGCCGGGAGCCTGATCTTTCTGTGGCTCGTGGCCGCTGTGCTGAGCGTGCTGGCTCTCCAGGCGCGAGCGCAGGCCGCGAGCTTCGCACGGGTGTGCTGGATCGCGTTCCTGGTGGCCGCGGCGCTGACGGCACCGATGGCGTGGCTCAACCTGCTGCGCGGCCGTGCGGCGTTTGCCTCGATCTTCGTCTCGATGCTGCACGTGGCGCTGTGCGTGGTGCTGGCGTTCACGGCCAGCGGGGCGCGCGCTCTGTCGGTTGCGCTGCGGACGCAGACGCGACGGCAGCTGGCCACGCGCTTGCCGATCCTCGTGGGCCTGCTGTGCGCTCCGTGGCTCGTGCCCGGGCTGCGCGCCGGCTTGCTCGATGGGCTTTCGTTCGTGACGCGCGAGCAGAGTGCCTGGCTCAAGGGCATCGCGGAGTTCGAGCCACTCTTCGCCGGCGGTGTTGCGTGGGATACCAGCGTCGCCTATCTCGGCTACGGCACGCCGGCGTTGCTCTTGCCGATCGTGGCGTACGGCGCGCTTGCGTGGCGCACGCGCTTCGCGCAGGCCTCGGTGCTGCTGGCGCTGGGGTGGATGCTGCTGGCGCTGGTGCTGGGCGTCGCGCAGCTGCGCTTCAGCAATTACGCGGCGCCTGTGGTCGCGGCTGCGCCGGCACTGCTTTGGCATGTGGCTGGCGAGCTGCGCCTCGACGCGCTGGGCAAGTGGTTGCTGCGCGGGCTCGCGGGCCTTTTGCTCGCGGCCATCGCACCGTGTCTCGGCTATTGGGCACCGCTCTTGTCGTCCGAGCCCAACGCGCACGTGGCGTATCCGCAGCTCGCGTTCCCGGTGTTCGATCTGCTGCGCCGGCTCAAAGCGCAGACGCCGCCTGCGGGTGATCCGTCACGCCTGGACGTCGCGCCGAGCTACGGCGTGATGGCGCCCTGGGACCTCGGCCACTGGCTCGTGGTGATCGCCGAGCGGCCCGCAGTGGCCACGCCGTTTGGCATGCATCTCTCGGGCGGGGGCTACGAGGATGCGGAGCGGTTGTACGAACAGATCGCGGACGAAGCGAGCGCCGTGCGCTTGCTCGAGCGGCGACGTTGTCGCTACCTGATCACGGAGTCGCCGCCGCCGGGCGTCGCAGCGGCCGCGAGCTTTGCGAACCAGCTGCACGCAAGCGACGGTTCGGCGGGCGCGGAGCACGAGGGCTCGGGTCGCTTGCGCTTGCGCCTCGAGACGCTGGGCCTCGTCGTGTCGGGGCAGCCCGGCTACAAGGTCTTCGAGCTGGTACCCGGCGCGGTCCTGCGCTTCGCTGCTGCGCCGCAAGCCGGCAGCCTGCGCGTGCAGACCGAGCTGCAGACCGAGAGTCGCCGTGTGCTCTACATGCGGCGTACCCTGCCGAGCGCGCGGGGTGGCTCTGTCGAGGTGCGCGTTGCCTATCCGGGCCGTTATCGCGTCTTTGCGGGTGAGAGCGAGCTTGGCGAGGTCCCGGTGAGCGACCGCGACGTGATGCAGGGCCGCACGCTCAACCTGCAGCGCGCCGCCGCGCAGTAGCCGCGCTGCGCGCGCAGCGCACAGGTGTGCGCGCGAGTCGTGCTCGGCCCAGGCGCGCAGGCTGCTATCCTCGGCGGATGACTCGCCTGCTTGGGTGGCGAGCGTCCAGCTGGGAGCTTGCGATTGTCAGGGATTGGCGCTTGGCTTGGGTCGCTGCTTGCTCTGGGGTTTCTCGCGCTGCTCGTCCACGACCTTTTGCAGACCCAGAGCGCCATCCTGCGAAACGTTCCGAATCTACGGCTACGAGAAGCCGCAGTTTCGTCCGGACGGCGCGCCCACGCACAAGCAGCCCGACCAGGCACGGGCCCGGCGCATGATCGAGCGACTGAGCGAAGCACCTCGGCCCAAGCTGCCGGTGGTGTCGGACTCCTGAGGGGCTCGCGCAGCAAGAGGGGCCGTGGCCGGATCGCGGCCTGCGACAACGCGTCGCAGGCTTCGCAACGCGCTTTCGGCTAGGCTGCGGCACATGACGCGCGCGATTCGCTGGGTTGCGACGGCTGCGGGGCTGCGGAGCCTTTGGCTTGCTTGCGGCTTGGTGCTGGCGCTCGCACCGGCTTGCGGTGACTCGCCTTCCGCGAGCGCGGCGGCGCTGCCGGACGCCGGCCCGGAATTCACGCTCGAAAGTGACGACAAGCTGCTGCAGCTGCAAGCGTACAGCGCGCCGTTTCAGCCGCCGACGCGCGGCCTGTCCACGGTCACCCTCGACATCACCAACGCCAAGACCGGAGCGCCGCAGGATGGGCTGGTGCTCGATGCCGTGCCGTGGATGCCGGCGCATGGTCACGGCACCTCCGTCACGACCGCCGTCGAAGCCAAGGCTGGCGGCGTGTACGTGGTCAGTCGGGTCAACATGTTCATGGGTGGCAAGTGGGACTTGCGCCTGGGTTTTTCGGGAGCCGTGACCGACCGTGCCACGCTGCACTTCTCGATTCCTTGAGCTTGCGCTGGGCACGCTGCTCGCGTGCGCCTGGTTGCAGCCAACAGCGGCGCGCGCCCAGGCCTGTTGCGCGGGCGCCGCGGCGCTCACGCCGGGGCGCTTGGCTCCGCACGAGAAGGCGCTCGTCGGGCTGCAGCTGAAGGCAGCGCTGGTGCTGGGCACGTTCGATGCGCGTGGTCGTTACGTGCCCGCGCCGGTGCGCGACGCGGAGCTCGATCTCGAGCAGGATCTGTTCGGCGCGCTGCGCGTGACCAAGCGCGGGCAGCTGGCCTTGCTCGTCCCGGTGCTGCAGGCGCGGCGACACGATCGCAACGGCTCCGAATTCGGTGGAGGTGTCGGCGACATCAATGTCAGCGCTCGCTACGACTTCTACACGGCTGGTCGTTCGATGTACCTGCCGGGCATCGCGGCGCTCGGCGGGGTCACCTTGCCCACCGGCAGGCCGGTCGAGTCCGCGAGCGGTCGCCTCGCCACGGACGCCACCGGCGTGGGCGTCGTGCAGGGCAATCTGGGGGTCGCGCTCGAGCAACTCTACGGCCGCTGGTTGATCGATCTCACGGGCCTGCTCGCGCTGCGCGCCACGCGGCACGTGCTGGGCCAGTCGGCGACGCTTGCCCCGCAGTGGACCGTACTGGCGGCGCTCGCGTACACCTTCGACAACGGCGCATCGCTCGGACTGTCGGCGGCGTACAGCGTGGAAGGCGACGCAGCGCTCGGCGGCGTATCGCAGTCCGAGAGCTCGCGGCGCCGCACGCTCGTGACGCTCTCGGGCTTGTGGCCGCTCGCGGACCACTGGCACTTGCAGGCACACCTGTTGTGGGATCCACCGCTGTCCGCTCTGGCCACGAATCAACCGCAAAACACCGGCCTCGGCGCCGGTGTGATCCGCTCATGGTGAGCTGTGCGCGCGCGCTGTGCGCGAGTGCTCTCTTGCTGTGCGCCTGCGCCAGCACGCAGACCGCCGCGCTGCGCCTGCCGCCCATGCGCTTGTCGAGCACCCGCGGCGAGGTGCAGGTGTTGCCCAGTCCGCGCGCGCCTCTCACGGCGCTCGTGTTCTTCTCCGCCGACTGCGATTGCCAGCGCGCGCACGATGCGCGGCTGCGCGAGCTGTACCAGCGCTATCGCGGGCGCGGCGTGGACCTGCTCGTGGTGGACTCCGAGGTCGCGGCTTCGCTGGTGCGCGATGCGGCGCTGGCTCGGCAGCGCGCGTATCCGTTTGGGGTGCTGATCGATCACGGCGGCAGGCTCGCGCATGCGCTCGAGGCCGAGTATGCGACCTACAGCGTGGTGATCGATGCCGCGGGCCAGGTGCGCTTTCGCGGTGGCATCGACTCCGACTACCGCGACCTGCACGACGACGCCAGGTTCTACTTGCGCGATGCGCTCGACGATCTGCTCGCGGGTCGGCCGGTGCGTGCACCGGAGGCCAAGACACTCGGCTGTGCTCTGCGTCTGTGGTAGCGGTGCGCGCCCACCGCCGACAGCAGCCAGGCGGCGGAGGTCCGGAGCGGAGTACGGCCGCTGTGGTCCGGCGCGATCGAGCAGCCGCTCGCGGCACGCGCCGGTGGCTCGACCGAGGTGTTGGCGATGCCGCGCGTTCCCGCGTTGCACGAGCCGCCCGCGTCAGCGGAGGACACCAGGCCAAAGTTGGTCGATGCGACGAACACGACGCGGTTGGTCGCTCGGCAGTAGGATGGCGAACGAGTCGGGGAAAGCGCCGTCCGCGCGTGCCGTCGGCGAAAGCGCGCACAGAGCCGCTCCGAGTAGACACGCGTGCCTGCTGTGGCCAGTGGCCAGCCCACGGCTGGCATGCAGAGGTGAGTGCATGGTCGCTTCTTTAGCGCAAGCTTCGTGCACTTGCGTGCTCCGTGGCGTGGCTAAGGGCCCGACGCGAGACAACTCGGCCGCCTCGACGCCGATCCATCCCCGACCGCAGCGTTGCGAATCCTCGAAATATAGGGAGTATTCCATCGAATTCGCGCCTTGCTTCCGGGGCGCCTCAACGCCGAACCGATCGACTTGTTTCGAAGTCGCTTGGACCGATCGGGCGTATGGTTGGTACTTAGTCCAACACAGGCGTATGCGTCGGCTGGCGCGACTGGCCGCCATGGGCAAAGCTGCGGTCGAGCGTGCGCCTGCGAGGCCACCGGCTCACCACGTCACGACGTCAGGCGGGGAAGGAACTTCGGGATGCGAACAGCGTGGCTATCGAGTGTTGCGTGTCTGGCTCTGGCCTGTTCGGCGAGCAGTGGGAAGCACGGTTCGGCCACGGACGCTGCCAGCGGTGGGGCCGGTGCGGCGGGCAAGTCGGCCGCCGACAGCGGCACAGCCGGCAGCAGCGGCATCGGTGGCGGCACAGCCGGCAGCAGCGGCATCGGTGGCGGCTCGACCGTGGTGCTCCCCGCAGCGGGCAGCAGCGCCGCCGGCTCGGGCGGCGGGACCCCGGCCTGCGTGGCGTTGCAGTGCCAGCAGCGCGTCTGCTCCGGCGGTGGTTCCACCACGATCAGCGGCCACGTCTACGACCCCGCGGGCAAGAATCCGCTCTACAACATTGTCGTGTACGTGCCCAACGCAGCCGTGCAGCCGCTCAAGTCGGGCGCCTCGTGCGATCAGTGCAACGAGCTGTATACGGGCCGCCCGATCGCCAGTGCCGTGACCGACGCCACCGGCAAGTTCACGCTCAAGAACGCCCCGGACGGCAAGAGCATCCCGCTGGTGCTGCAGGTCGGCAAGTGGCGCAAGCAGCTCACTTTGCCGTCGGTGAAGCCGTGTCAGGACAACCCGCAGCCGGACGGTTCGCTCACACTGCCCAGGAACCACATGGAAGGCGACATTCCGAACATCGCGATCTCCACCGGCGGTGCCGACACGCTCGAGTGTCTGCTCGCGCGCATCGGCGTCGACGGAACAGAGTACATGCCCGGCTCCGGCACGCAGGGCCGCATCCACATCTTCCAGGGCAGCCCTACCGGCTCGGGCGCCAATGCTGCACCCAACACGACGCCAGCTGCGCCGCTGAGCTCGATGGCGCTGTGGGACAAGCGCGAAGACTTGATGCCCTACGACATCTTGTTGCTGTCCTGCGAGGGCGCCGAGACGAAGGGGATGAACCAACAGGCGCTGCACGACTACGCGAGCGCGGGTGGACGCGTGTTCGCTTCGCACTTCCACTATTCGTGGTTCAACAGCGGCCCCTACGGCATGGAGAACCTCGCGATGTGGACCACGGGCAGCAACGCGATCGGTGCGATCAACGCGACGATCGTGACCAAGCTGCCGAGCGGCAAGGACTTCCCCAAGGGCGTTGCGCTGCACACCTGGCTCGACACCGTGACCGCGCTCACCAACGACGAGTTGCCGATCACTCAGGCGCGTCACAACGCCGAGGTCACGGCTGCCAACACGCCCTCGCAGGCCTGGATCGTCGCGGATCAGAACGCACACAACCCGGGTACGACCGAGTACTTCTCGTTCAATACGCCGACCGACGCCAAAGCCAAGCCCGACGGCACGCAGTACTGCGGCCGCGTGGTGTACAGCGATCTGCACGTGGGCGCGGCCTCGGGTGACATCCCGACGATGGCCGTCCCGATGGAGTGCGCGAACGCGGATCTCTCGCCGCAAGAGAAGGCACTCGAGTTCATGCTCTTCGATCTCTCCTCGTGCGTGATCCCCGACAGCAAGCCGCCGGTTGCGCCGCCGGTGCTCGTCCCGCAGTAGCTCGCGCGTTGGCTGCGGCGGGCCCTGGGGACGGGCAGGGACGGGCGGGACGGGCGGGGGCCTGCCAGGCGTGCGGCTAGCGCCAGACGTCACGAAGAACAGACGCAGAACTCAAGCTTCAGCTGCGCTTCGGCGGTATCGGTGCTCTTGTCGGCCCACCCATCGTACGGGCCGGCGGGAGAGTTCGCATGATCGAGTTGCTCGGCGTGTCCAAGACGTATGGCGAGGGTGCGACGCGACGCAGTCGCAGCTCAGCCCACGACCTTGTTCAGCGGAAACTCGACGATGTCTTCTGCGCCCGCTTCTTTCAGGCGTGGGATCAGGTCACGCATCAGCTCCTGCTCGAGGATGGTGCTCACCGAAAACCAGCCCTCAGCCTGTAGCTTGCCGATCGTCGGGCTCTTCATCGAGGGCAGGATCGATTCCACGGCGGCGAGGTTGCGCGCCTCGACGTTCAGCATCAGCCCGACACGACCGCGCGCATCGAGCGCAGCCTTGAGCAGCAACGCCATGCGCTCGATCTTCTGGCGCTTCCAAGGGTCCTCGAAGGCCGCCTTGTTGGCGATCAGCTGGGTGGTGGAGCGCATGATCTCGTGGACGATACGCAGGTTGTTGGCCTTGAGCGAGCTGCCCGTCTCGGTGACGTCGACGATCGCATCGGCCAGGTACGGAGCCTTGACCTCGGTCGCACCCCAGGAGAACTCGACCTCGGCCTTGATGCCCTGGGCGGCCAGGAACTGCTCGGTCAGCTCCACGGCTTCGGTCGCGATGCGCTTGCCCTCGAGATCGGCGATGGTCCGGATCGGCGAATCGTGGGGGACCGCCACCACCCAGCGCACCGGGCGCCGCAGCTGCTTGCTGTAGACGAGCTCGGCGACCTTGAGCACGTCGCGCTTCAAGATCCAATCGAGGCCGGTGATCGCCGCATCGATCAGGCCGTGTTCCACGTAGCGCGCCATCTCCTGCGGCCGCAGCAGCATGCACTCGATCTCGTCGTCGTCGATGCTTGGAAAGTAGCTGCGACTCGAGATGGAGACCGACCAGCCCGCCTTGGCGAAGAGCTCGACGGTGGAATCCTGCAGGCTGCCCTTGGGCAGACCCAAACGAAGAGTGCTCATTTCTTGCCTCCGTACATCTGCTCGGGGTCCATCAGGGGCTTGCCGAGAGTCTCGAGCGACCCGTCAGCTGAAACTCGACGGAAGAAGCAGCTCTTGAAGCCCTCGTGGCAGGCCGGACCCTGCTGCCGGGCGACGACCAGCACGGCGTCGGAGTCGCAGTCGACTCGCAGCTCCACCAGCTCCTGCATGTTGCCGCTGCTCTCGCCCTTCTTCCACAGTTGGTTGCGCGAGCGCGACCAGTAGTGGACCCGGCCGGTCGCGAGCGTGAGCCGGAAGGCCTCTTCGTTCATGTAGGCGAGCATCAACACCTCGCCGCTGTCGGCGTCGATGGTGACGGCGGTGACGAGCCCGCCGGCCTTGGCAAAGTCGAGCTTGAATTGTGGGCGAATGGACATCATGGGAAGGGCTTTCTCCCCCGCGAGGCGTTGCATTGCACTCGCTGAAGCGCACGCAGTCAAGCCCCTGCGGGCCGGTTTGCGTCAGCGCCAGAGACCAGACGTTCCGAGCGAGCCGAAGGCACCGGCCTCGGCGCGGCGGGCGCATGAACGACGCTCCTGGCGTGCTGATGGACGCGAGCACAGGCACCGGTGTAGTCGCAAACGCGGCTGCGGCAGGCTACAACGCCACGTTGCACTCCGCCGAGATCCGGCCCGCGCGGCGCTGGCGGTTGCTCCGAGAGGCCGAGATACCGTGAGGTCGGCGCGCGCGGCGCGAACTACCCGAACCTGCGCGATCATGGGCAGCTGCGCACTCGGCGGGAACGCGTTTGCACTTGCCGAGATCCGCGCCGGCAGCGGTGTCACAGCGCTCGTTGTCTGCGCAGGGTTCGGCGTGCTGCCACTCGTGGTCGATGCACGCGAGCGGGCTAGAGCCGTCGTAGCTGCACGCGCGCGCTGCTGCTGCTGGCGCTGGGCAGCTACCTGCTCATCACGTAGAGGCATAGCCGAGGTTCAACGCACGCAGCGGACACGCAGCGAATAGAGGTGGTAGAGCGCGCTGGTCGAGCCGTCCGCGAACGAGACCACGTATTGCTGGTCGGGAGAGTTGCCGTTGGCCGACACGGTCCAGAACTGGGTCGGCGGCGTATTTGGAAAGGCTGTCGGATCGATGGCCGGGTTGGCGTTCAACGGGTCCACCAGTGTCCGTAGCTCCCGCAGGGTCGGCAGCCGCCAGCCAGCGCCCGCCAACGACAAGGTCGCGCAATGGTCTTGGGCCGCGTCTTGATCGTACGAGCCTGCATCGACCGCCCGCTGCCAGGTCAGCCTGGTGCGCGTGTCATAGGCGGTGCCCGTCGCGGGGAACGTGTACCGGCCCGGTGGCGCATCTGCGACCGCAGGCAGCGTCCAAGCGAGTAGCACGAGCGAAAGCGCCAGTGATGAGCGGCGACGTGTCATAGGGCTCCATTCTTGGATCATCGAGGCTTGGTGATTCGCTGCGGTCTTGCGTGGTGCTCAGTGAACGCAGCGAGCGCACAATTCGTTGCTCACCGGTGCGGGGGTAGAGAAGCCTTCATAGAACTCCACGGCCCACGCCTTGCCGCTGTTGGACGCACCCGCACAAGGTGACGACGTCCAAAACGGTAACGACGGCGTGTTCGGGAATGCCTTGGGGTCGAGCATCGTGGGATCGTAGTAGGTGTCATCGACCAGCGATTCGAGCTCGGCCTTGCTGGGTAAGCGCCAGGTTGCACCCGCGAGTCCAAGACTTCCACAGTACGCCGTTGCAGCTGCCAGCGTGTACTTGGTGGTGCAGGCCGCCTGGTAGACATCCGGCCCCACCGTCTTTTGCCACACCAGGCCACTGCGCAGATCTGCAACCGTCCCATCACCGTTCGCGGTGAAGTCCGACGGACCGGAGTAGCTGGGTGACCAATCTGCGAACTGGCCTCTGCACCTGTACGACGGCGGAAGGTTCTCGCAGGGATAGTCGCTGGTGCACACGTTGGGACCGGCGCATTGGTCGACGCCGCATGATAGCGACACGGAGACCGCGCGGGTCTCTCCGGCTCCGATATCGACCTTCATGGAGCCAACGCAGGCGGACCCGTCGCTGCCGGTGGCCGTAAGCGTGAGCACGGAGCCCTCGGCTACCGGCAGCCCATCGATCGTCGCGGACATCGTGGGGCCGGGTCCAGCGACGCTGATCGCGCCGACGGTTTGGCGTCCGCGCGCACTGGGCGTGATGCGATAGTCCACCGAGGAGATACCGGCATCGGCCGGAAGGGTAAGCGCGACGACCAGCGCTCCGACCTCCGAGTCGCTGGCGCCAGGAGCTGCACTACTGCAAGCGCTCAGCGCCAGCGCGAGCCAGAAGACACGGCCTATCGGCCCGGCGAGGATCTTCACGCGCGCAGTCATGGGGTCTCCTACGAGTTCGTCAGCTGCGCTGCAGATTGCCGCGCTCCCACACCCCGAGACAGTGCATGCCGCGTGCCACACCGGCGATTGAGCGCGGTCCGCTCAGAGCCACACGCAGCGACGCCGATCGGGTGCTTTTGCCACCCCATCCACCCTCGCACTGCAAAACAGTCCCACTGCCGAAGTCTCGACGAGCGTGGTTGATTCGCTTGCTTGTACCGCGCGTTATCAGCGCAGCGCATCCGGCAACAACGTGCCGTCCGTTCGGCAACCGTGACCTGCGTCGGCTGCACGGACCTGTAGACGGCTCGTGGACCGTGGACGGTACCGTCACGAACCGGACACTGCGTGCCTGCGTTGGATCATTCAGGAAGCGCTGCCCAAGGAAGTGTTCCTCGTGCTCGGCGCTATCCCCGGCGTGCTCGGCACGTTGCAAACCATGCAGGCCGCGCTCGAACGGCAGCCTGCGTCGCACCGAGCCTCGTAGCTCGTCTCGGGATGTGGAACGAATGCAACGGAGCGTTGCAGGAGGCATGGG